>NZ_CP055481.1:3014610-3316071 GCF_013705725.1 Klebsiella sp. RHBSTW-00484
CTTCCATTGCAATATCGTCGGTCACAAGGGCGGTAATCTCGCTAAAAAGCCGTTGCATAAGCCCGCGCAACTGCGGGTCCTCAACGACCGGGCGCAGGAGAATATCTTCGGCCTTCCTCTCTCCCTGAAATTCGCCAGCAACCCGTTCAGGGTTGAGATAAACCATCTGCCAGCTGCGGTGGCCATCCAGCGGAATGCCATCGTGCATCTCCCCCGGGTTGACCATAATGATATTTCCGGCGGCGGCCTCGATTTTACCAAGATGGCTCCACGAGCGCTGTGCGCCCTGAGAGAAAATGCCGATACCGAATTGATCGTGCGAATGGCGCGAAAAGCTCTGTTCCGTGACTAACGACATGGCTTCCAGCCCCGGCAGAGTTAGCCGGTGCTGCTGAACGTGATGAAGGCGAGTTTTCAACGGTTTCTCCTGCCAGTGCATGGCATGAGTGTAGCCCTGTGAACGCGGGACCAGCAACAGCCGAACGGCGCTTGAATTTCGTCAACGCTGCACATAACATTTAACTAACATTTTCTGCTGTGTTTACAGCACAATGAGAAAGCGCAAACACACTGGATAACTGATGGATATCAAACAGCTTAAATATCTGATTGCGCTCGACCGGACGCGTCATTTCGGCCAGGCCGCGGCGGCCTGTCATATCACTCAGCCCACGCTTTCTATGCGTATTCGCAACCTTGAAGAAGAACTTAATTTGACGCTGATCCAGCGTGGGCAGCGGTTTGAGGGATTTACCCCGGAAGGGGAACGTATTCTGGCGTGGGCACGAGCGCTGCTGGCAGCGCACGACGGGCTGGAAGCGGAGGCGGCGATTTGTCGCGGGCAGATGGTAGGTCAGTTAAGAGTCGGAATGGTGCCTTTAGCCAGTCTTAATCCGATGCAACTGATAAAACCGCTGGCGGATAAATACCCAGAGCTACAGTTCAGCCTGCTATCGATGACTTCGGAGCAGATCATCGATGGTGTCAGCCGCAACCAGCTGGACCTGGGGATCTGCTATCTGCATCACGTCGATAGCCAATTGTTTAACGTGCTCTGGCTGCCAGATACCCGTATGGGTCTGCTGCACGATAAGCGGCATTTTCAGTTCGACGACGCGATCCCTGACTGGGAGACGCTGGCCGCGCTGCCGCTTGGGTTTCTGACCAAGGGTATGTATTACCGTGAATCAATTGAAATGAGTTTTAAAGCCAAAGGGCTGGCGCCAAAGTACGTTTTTGAAAGCGACTCCACTTTTCAAATTATTCAGGCGGTGCAGGCCGGGATCTGCTGCGCGATTATGCCGCTCAATAACGGTCTTGAAGCGTTAAGTGATAACCTGGAAATTCTGCCAATGACGGAGACGGAGGTCGATTCGATGCTGGCGCTGATTATGCGTAACAAAGAGCCGGTGTCGTCGCTGGCGGAAAAATGTTTTGCCGATGCGCAGCGGATTTTTGGCGAGTCGGTAAGCTAGCCGCGCTTAGCCGCCAGCCAGACCGTGCGGCCACCGCACTGCGGGTCCTCCACGCTATGTTTCACCACCTTAAAAGCATATTGTTGCAGCAATGCCTGATACTCCTCCGATGCCAGGCTCGAGTGGTAAAGCGGCTCGCCAGCAAACAGCCCGATCGCCTCGCCGTTGCTGGTACCGGTATTAAACATCAACGCCGCACCGTCATCAGCATGGGTGGCGAAGAGGCTAAACATCCTGCGCTGATCGGTCCGCGGAAGATGGAAAAAACTGTCCCACGCCAGCACGCCATCAAACTTTTCTGTTAGCGCCAGTTCGCGCATATCTCCGGTTAACCAGCGGCTGGCGGGGAATTTCTGCTGACACAGGGCAATCATTGACGGCGAAGCATCAACACCCGTCACGCGAAAACCCTGGCTGAGCAGATATTCGGCAATCGGCGAGGCATTGCCACAGCCAATATCCAGGATTGCTCCTCCAGGCTTGATGATGCTAAGAAATCTGTCCAGCCACGGCTTTTCAAACAGGCTGGTAGAGCGCAGGGTCTGAAACGTGGCCCACTGCTTTTCATACAGCGCGACGATGTTTTTTGCTGAAGGATGATCCATTTTTTCCTACCTGATTAGCGACTACTCGCTCTTAGCCTGCCATCTGCGACTGGGTAAATTTAAGCCTGACGTGTGTTCTGTCAGGCATTAAGTGGCGCTCGCTATCAGATATCTTCCAGACTAATTCCCCGGGTTTTTGGACCAAAAATTCCCACTGACAGCATCACCATCAGCATACTGGCGACGATAAAGCTGATGACGCCTGGCGTACCGGCATATTGCAAAATAATGCCGATCAGAATACTGGTGATCGCCGTCGACAGGCGGCTGAAGGAGTAGCAGAAACCTACCGCCCGTGCGCGAATACGGGTCGGGAACACTTCAGCCTGATAGGCGTGGTAGCTGATGGTCAGCCAGGCGTTGGACCAGGTGATCATAAATCCGCAAATTACCAGCAGCGCCGGGCTGTTTTGTAGCGCAAACAGGGTGCCGAACACCACGGTCATCAGCGCCGAGAGAACTATCTGCCATTTGTTTTCGAAGCGATGTACAAAGCGGGTGCAGAAAAGGCAGCCAATCGGGTAGGCCAGCGTAATAAAGAACGCATACAGCAGGCTATGGGTGATGCTTGCCCCCTGGCCGGAAAGCAGCGCGGGCAGCCAGTTACCAAAACCAAAGAAGCCGATTGCCTGGAAGAAGTTCATCACCATCAGCATGATGGTGCGTTTGCGGTACTGCGGAGCCCAGATCTCTTTGAAAGCACCCATTTTGCGCTGAGACGGTTGTTTTTCGACATGGTGGCGAGGGGAAGGAGAAACGCCGCAGCGCTGTTCCATTTCGCACATCACCTCGTGCGCCTCTTCATGACGGCCTTTTTCATCCAGCCAGCGCGCTGACTCCGGCAGCTTTTTGCGAATAACCCAAATTACCAGGGAGCAAAGAGCACCGAAGATAATCACCCAGCGCCAGCCGGTGAGGCCGAAAAGGGTGATCGGCACCAGCATCCATGACATCAGCGCCACCGCAGGTACCGATAAAAACTGGATAAAGAAAGCGAAAGCGAAGGCTTTGTTGCGCAGATGCGTCGGTACCCATTCGCTTAAATAGGTGTCGATGGTTACCAGCTCAATACCGAGGCCGATCCCGACCAGAAAGCGGCAGAAAATTACCCCTTCGGCGCTGTTCTGCAACGCCATAATCAATGAAAAAATGCCGTACCAGGCGAGGGCAAACATAAAGGTGTGGCGTCGCCCCAGTTTATCCGCCAGCGGTGCAAGCAGGCTGGCACCGATAAACAGCCCCAGAAAGGTGGATGAGGCGAAAGCCGCCTGGTCGGAGATACCAAAGATGCCGTTCTCGCCAGTATGGAAAATATCCTCTGCCAGCAGTCCGGTACTGATATACCCGGTCTGAAAAAGATCGTACAGTTCGAAGAAGCCGCCCAGCGCCAGCAGGGTGATAAAAGACCACAGGCCGATGGAGGCGGGCAGCGCATCGATACGAGCGGTTAAGCTGGCGTGGGCTTGTTCTGGGGAGGCGAACGTGGCGTCGCCCAGAACCTGGGTGGTAGACATATTATTATTTTCCTCAGATAAAATGTTTGCCTGCTAATGTTAATTGATTGTTAATAGTTTTAAATTTTTAATCGCTTCTCTTAACGACGCTGTGCAGCGGAAAATGTTGATGAAATGTGAAAGTGTTCGTGAATACGCTGGTTTTAAGCGAAACAGGCGGCAGGATTTGAAGCAAACCACCGGGGGAAGCGGAATGGGGGCCTGAGTTCTTTTTCTGTAACGTCAAATGATCAAATAATTTTAGCTATTAGATAATTCTAAACAAACCATCACCAGAGCGACATTTTAACTTTACTCAAATAGTTGAGTGACTATAATGAGCACAAATTCAATCAGGAGAAATATGTTGGACAGTCACCCTTACTTAAACATCAAGGCAAGCTGACGCTATTTCTTCTGCGCTGCTTGCCACCCGGCGGGCAGCAATCCTTCTGTTATTGACGATTGCATCCCATATAAAGTAAACGCAGCGCTGCTGCGAGGATAATCGTTATGTTCATGTTTAAAAACACGCTGTTTCCTCCACCACATCTTCGACGCTAATCGCCTGTCAGGGCGAGGTTTTGTCGCGTTATCGTTAAAATTGGCAGTTTTTTTCTTCCCGTAAAACGGAAGGATGCTTGCTGCTTTTTTATATTTCACTAACGCTTTCTTAATTCAATTACCCTGCGAATGATCGCATAAGGAGGGAATGATGGATATTCCCATAGGCCTAAAGTAATACGCGCTTAATAGCAAAAGAAATACATTATGCATAGATATTTTATGCAGGGACAAACACGTTTTAAATTTGGGGAACAATCATGACTGACATGAAAATAGAAAACCGGAAAGTAAACCGGTCTGCGTCAGAAAATGATAAGCAGCATAAAAAGAGCTTCGCAATTGAGACTGAGGCGTTTAACAGCCCGGACCATACGCTGGCGCGGCTAAACAGCAGCCGTCAGGGGCTGACAACGGAAGATGCCTTTGAGCGGCTTGAGGATTATGGCCGCAATGAGGTTGCGCATGAACAGGCACCTCCGGCGCTGATCCAACTTCTGCAGGCATTCAATAACCCGTTTATCTATGTCCTGATGGCGCTGGCCGCCGTCAGCTTTGTGACCGATTACTGGCTACCGCTGCGTAACGGCGAAGAGACCGATCTGACCGGAATTATCATTATTGTGACGATGGTCAGTCTGAGCGGGTTATTGCGTTTCTGGCAGGAGTTTCGCACCAACAAGGCGGCACAGGCGCTGAAATCGATGGTTCGCACTACCGCCACGGTGCTGCGTCGCGGGCCGGGCAATATCGGTCCGGTTCAGGAAGAAATTCCTATTGAAGAACTGGTGCCGGGCGATGTGATTTTCCTCGCAGCGGGCGACCTGGTTCCTGCGGACGTTCGCCTGCTGGAGTCTCGGGACCTGTTTGTCAGCCAGTCGATTCTCAGCGGCGAGTCGCTACCGGTTGAGAAATATGACGTGATGGCCAGCGTCTCCGGCAAGGACAGCGATCGGTTACCTTCGCCGAACAAGGATAAAAGCCTGCTTGAGCTGGGCAACATCTGCCTGATGGGTACCAACGTCACCAGCGGCAGGGCGCAGGCGGTCGTTGTGGCGACCGGAAACCGCACCTGGTTTGGTTCACTGGCGAAATCCATCGTTGGAACCCGTACCCAGACGGCGTTCGATCGCGGAGTGAACAGCGTCAGTTGGCTGCTGATCCGCTTTATGCTGGTGATGGTGCCTATTGTGTTGCTGATCAACGGATTCAGCAAAGGCGACTGGGTCGAGGCGTCATTGTTCGCCCTGGCGGTCGCGGTGGGCCTGACGCCGGAAATGCTGCCGATGATCGTCAGTTCAAACTTAGCGAAAGGCGCTATCGCCATGTCGCGACGCAAAGTGATCGTCAAGCGTCTGAACGCCATTCAGAACTTTGGCGCGATGGACGTATTGTGCACCGATAAAACCGGTACCCTGACCCAGGACAATATCATTCTTGAGCATCATCTCGATGTGAGTGGTGCCGAGAGCGACAGGGTGCTGACCCTGGCGTGGCTGAACAGCAGCAGCCAAAGCGGCGCGCGTAACCTGATGGACAGAGCGGTGCTGCGTTTTGGCGAAGGGCGGGTTTCCCCCTCGACGAAAGAACGCTTTATGAAGCTCGATGAACTGCCGTTCGACTTTGTGCGTCGCCGTGTGTCGGTTTCGGTAGAAGATGTGCGTCATGGCGACAAAAGCCTGATCTGCAAGGGCGCAGTCGAAGAGATGCTGATGGTGGCGACGCATCTGCGCGAAGGCGATAAGGTGGTTGCGCTGGATGAAACCCGCCGCGATCTGCTGTTAGCCAAAACTGAGGACTACAACGCTCAGGGTTTCCGCGTGTTGCTGCTGGCGACCCGTAAGCTGGATGATGCGGCTCTGACAACTCCGCTCAGTACTGCCGATGAGCAGGGATTGACGGTCGAAGGAATGTTGACCTTCCTCGACCCGCCGAAAGAGAGCGCGGGAAAAGCGATTACCGCGCTGCGTGATAACGGCGTAGCGGTGAAAGTGTTAACCGGCGATAACCCGGTGGTGACGGCGCGTATTTGCCTTGAAGTAGGGATTGATGCGCACGACATTTTGACCGGGGCGCAGATCGAAGCGATGACGGATAACGAACTGGAGCGCGAAGTAGAAAAGCGCGCGGTGTTCGCCAAACTGACGCCGCTACAGAAATCACGCATTCTGAAAACATTGCAGAAAAACGGCCATACCGTTGGCTTCCTCGGTGATGGTATTAACGATGCCCCGGCGCTGCGTGACGCTGATGTGGGGATCTCCGTCGATAGCGCGGCGGATATCGCCAAAGAGGCTTCCGATATCATCCTGCTGGAAAAAGATTTGATGGTGCTGGAAGAGGGCGTCATCAAGGGGCGTGAGACCTTCGGCAATATTATTAAGTACCTGAATATGACCGCCAGCTCTAACTTCGGCAACGTCTTTTCGGTGCTGGTCGCGAGCGCGTTTATCCCGTTCCTGCCGATGCTGGCGATCCATCTGTTGATCCAGAATCTAATGTACGATCTGTCCCAGCTGTCGCTGCCGTGGGACAAGATGGACAAAGAGTTTCTGCGCAAACCGCGTAAGTGGGATGCGAAAAACATCGGTCGCTTTATGCTGTGGATTGGCCCGACGTCGTCCATCTTCGATATCTCCACTTTTGCGCTGATGTGGTATGTGTTTGCGGCGAATAATGTCGAAGCGCAGGCGCTGTTCCAGTCCGGCTGGTTTATCGAAGGGTTGCTGTCGCAGACGCTGGTTGTGCATATGCTGAGAACGCAGAAGATCCCGTTTATCCAGAGCCGCGCCACGCTGCCGGTTCTGCTGACTACAGTGCTGATTATGGCGCTGGGTATCTATATCCCGTTCTCGCCGCTGGGGGCGATGGTGGGATTAGAGCCGCTGCCGCTGAGCTACTTCCCGTGGCTGGTTGCCACGCTGCTGAGCTACTGCCTGGTGGCGCAAGGGATGAAGCGCTTCTATATCAAACGGTTTGGTGAGTGGTTCTGATGAAAAGGAGGTGTCGAGATGAATCGTTCTCCGGACAACCTCATCGCGCTGATGTTTTTCCTGGTGGGTTTACTGGTGCTGCTGTTGGCCATCCGGCAAATCGTAGAGTGAGGGGAAGATAATGCGAAAAACTCCGCTGGATAACGTGTTTATTCGGGTGGTGATGATTGCGGTCATCATTATTTTGCTGACTATCTGGATAAGATAAAAGGAACCCCGGGCCTGTGGCCTGGGGTTTTGACTTACTGTTGCGGCGGTAGCGCCTGTAAAATCCGCCCAGCCTCTTTCTCATTAAGCGGATAATCAAAAAAGCGCTGATAGAAATCACGGGTGACGCTCACCATATCAACATTGGCGAAGCCCTGTGGATGAAACAGCTTTGCTGCCCACTGAATTTGCAATGCGCTTTCGGTGCCATAACGATCCCACGGGAAAACGCCTGACGGATTCTGCACCACCTTACCGTTTTTCACCGCCTTCAGGCTGGCGAAAAGCCCGGCCCAAGGGGATGTCTGCCAGTCGCCGCTGCCGGGGCCGAGGATAATAATATCCGGCTGCCAGGCCAGCACTTTTTCCGGCGAAACCTCCTGCATGTTGCCATTAATCTCCTCTGCGACGTTTTGACCTCCCGCCAGGCGGATCCAGGTGTCAATCAGCGTATGGCTGCCGTCAACTTTGAGCGGCTTCAGCGATTGAATATGCAGTACTCGTGGGCGTTCATTGTCACTGAGTGATGCTGTTTTTTGCCAAACGCTATCAATAACTGATTGAAGATATTGATTATATTCGCTTGCTCGCGTCAACGCCTGTTCGCTACCAATCACCTGCGCGGTGGTGGTTAACGAGTGCTGTAGCGAAGGATAGTCGGTAAAACGCATCTCCATAACCGGCAGGCCCGCCTGGCGAAACGCCGCGGCGTCACCGTTATCTTTCGCGACAAATACCACCTGGGCTCCCTGAGCGAGCAGTGCCTCGCTGGTGAAGTGCGGCCCGCGAGCGATCAGTGCCTGATGCAGCTTCGGCGCAATATGGAACATCCACGGGCGCGCGTCAGGGCGGTTGACGGTAGCGACAATTTTGTCGCCCACTCCCAGCGTCATCAGCAGCGAATGGTGGGCGTACCAGCCTTCGGCAATCCTGTCCACGCTGTCGGGAAGGGTCACGTTGTGTCCGGCATCGTCGGTCACCTGACGGGAAGCCAGCGCCGGGAAGGCCAGAAAAGCGCAGAGTAAACCAGCAGCTAATTTTTTCATTGGGCTCCTTAGAAGTTGAACTGCACTGAGACCGTCGCTTCACGCGGCGCGCCTAATTGCGCGCTAGCGTATCCCGCACCGGTATAGCCGGTTAACGCGCCGGGAACGATATTGGCCCAGTAGTGACGATTGGTGATGTTAGTGACTGCTAACCTAAAGGTGGTGTCGGTATTGAACAACCGGGTGCGATAGTTGCTGCCGAGATCGACGGTGGTATAGCTGCCGACCCAGCTGTCGTTGGCGTTATCGGTCGCGCGGCGGCCAACGTAATGAATGTTGCCATTCACGTCGAGGCCCGGCAGCTGCTGGATGCTGTAAACCGCCAGCATGTTGGCGGTGAAGCGCGGCAAACCAACGACCTGTTTATCATCCGCGTTGGCGCTTGAGGTATCATGCAGGCGTGGGTCAAGCCAGGTCGCACCGCCAAACAGGCGCAGATTACGGGTGACGTGACCATCGGCCATCAGCTCGATCCCGCGGTTTTTCTGCGTACCGTCCTGAGCGAAATCGCCGTTGCTGTTGGTATAAGCAAACGGACGTTCAGCCTGAAATAGCGCGGTGCTTAGCAGCAAATCCTGTGTCGGGGCATATTTGGCACCGATTTCAATCTGGTGGCTGCGGTAGGGGTCGAGCACTTCACCGGCATTATTAGCACCGGTTGGCGCGCTATCGCCTTGCTGCATGCTGTTGGCCCAGGTGGTATAGAGGGTGACGTTATCAATCGGTTTATACATCAGGCTGGCGGAGCCGCTGACGCCGTTATCATCGCTTTTGCTGCTGCGCTGGCTGCTTTTGTTATAGTTGCTGACGGTAAACAGGTTTTCGCTGCCGGAAAGCAGCAGGCTCCACTGCGGGTTAAAGGTCAGCGTATCGCTCAGCAGAAACACGTGCTGGGTGGTAGTGGCTGAATGATAGCGGTCGGTAAAATCAGGATAATTTGGGCGCTCAAACGTCGGATTATCGTTCAGCGAGGAACTGCCCAGCGTCTGGGTGCCGCCGCTGCGCGGGTTATAGTTTTTCCACACAAAACCGCGCATGCCGAACGCCAGATCGTGCTGTAGCCAGCCGGTCTCCACGCTGCCGGTGAGGTTCGCCAGATAGCTGTTGATCGTAAAACGGCTGGCGGCAGAGTTGGCAGTCGTGGTGGTGTAGTTGCCTTTATTATCGGTGAGCGTATTGGTGACGGCGGTGGATTCGCGATCGGCAATCTGACGCAGCACGCCAACATCCAGCAGCCAGTTGCCGTCAAAGTCATGTTTGATATGCAGGCTACCGGTGGTGGTGGTGTCATCATTCCCGGCGTAATACTGGCCATATTTGTCTTTCGTTGGGTCCAATGCCGACGGGAAATGGGTGCCTTTGGCGAGAGCAAAGCTGCCGGGCATCCCTTTTTGATAGAAGTGATAGTAGCTGAAGTTGCTCTCAAGCACGGTTTTATCGGTCAGCTGAAAATCCAGCGCCAGCCCGGCATACTGATTGCGCTGGCGGCTGCCGTGGGTATAGCCGCTGCCGTCCTGATCCATCAGGTTGAGACGATATTTAACCCGGTCACCAGCATCCAGTGGTCCGCTCAGATCCAGCGCTGCGTTGGAACCCGAACCCGTGCCGCCACCGACGGTTACCCGACGCAGCGGAACATCGGTTGGCCGCTTTGATACCAGGTTAAACATCCCCGCTGGGTTAGCCGGCCCGTACAGCGCGCCCGCCATACCGTTCAACACCTCGATACGCTGGAACTGCTCCGCCGGGTATTCGGTGGTTGAGACCACGTTAAGGCCGTCAATCATACTGTTTTGTACTACGCTACCCTGCATGCCGCGGGTTTGCGGGCGCACGCCTTCGCCCTGTACGGAAGGCATATAGCGGTAAACGTCTTTAACGCTGCCGAGCTGCTGCTGGCGAATCAGAGAATCCGACATGGTTTGTACCGCCCACGGTACATCGAGAAGCTTGCGTTTGCCGAGGTTACCCAGCGTCGCCTGCTTTTGTGCAGCAGGGGTATTGTCATCAAGAGATTCTGCGTTGGCCTGCGGCGCGGCGCTGACCACCATGGTTTCTTCGGCATGGGCGGTAATCGCCATAAACAATGAGGTGCAGGGAATAACCCCGGTCAATAAAGCGAGTTTCGTTAAGCGCATGAGTTTTAATTTCAGACTGGTGAAAGTGGAATGAGGCGAGAGCGACTCACGTCTCCGTCTGAAGGGTACGAATTATAATTGTATGATGATTAAGGGTAGGGATGATCGCTGTATATGTCAATATATAACGATTGGTGTCAATCATTAAGCGTTGCCAGATTCCGTTATTCAGAGTTCTTATTTAATTGATTATTCAATGAATTTCATGACGGTATCCCCATCAGGGAGTAGGCCGTGTTCCCCTGAGGATATCAGGGGAACGGCAATCATTTGAGAAGTGGTAATTCGGCAAGCATCTGCTTAAGGTTTATTGCGTCCCAGGGCAGATGTTCCGCGACGGTAAGCCCTACAGGAGCGGCCAGCGCGCAGGCCTGATTAACTAAGGTAACCACCTCGGGCATTGTCAGTTTACCCTCAGCCACATCACCAAAATCGTGTTCCCCGCGTCCCGGTCTGGCGAAGAGCACCGAGCGGAATAGCTCGGGGTTAAGCACATCAAGGTCAAGATGGACAGCCAGATATTCAATACCTTCGCGGGTTATCCAGTCACTTACCGCCTGAGCGCCGTCTCTCACCGCTTGCGGATCGCAGGTCGCGATAGCGTGGTCGGCAAGAAACTGTGCTTCATATTCCAGCGGGCTGTGAATACCGGCAATCATCGCCTTAAGCGGCGATAGAGGCGTTTTAACGTCGCGAGTCAGCTCGTTGTCGCCCACGCCCATCAGCGCGCCAAGAACGTGAGCATGAGAGTGCGGATATTGTGCCGGGGTCATCACGTCCGGGTGCGAGTCAATCCACAGGATGCCAAGTTTATCGCCATATTTCTCAGTGAGATAAGCGAACGGCGCCAGTGAGACCAGACAATCGCCACCCAGCGTCACAATGGTTTGTGGACGGTGCGCGGCGATTTTCTCCTGCGCATCACGCAACTGGGCAACAACCTGGCGACGTCCCACAATCCCGTTTTCATTCACCAGCGGTTTATCGGATGGCGGCGTGACGGCGACTTCAGCAACCGGCCCCTGCGATGCGGGAGCCAGCCAGGCAAGAAGCTGGGAACCAAAATAGTAGGGCGCGTTGTTGCCGCCTTGCCATTGCGGGAAGATCAGACGGAGATTATCGTGAGTTGAGTGAGTCATGAAGTCCTCGGTTCAGATGTGAATACAAAAATGAACGAACGTTCATTCACTCTATCTCTCAGCTGAAGTTTGCGCAAGTATCACGGTACAACGTCTAGCCAGTCCCGCGCAAAAGAGGCTAAAATCGCCCATCGCTGGAGGTTGTAAAAATGTCAAAAGATTCAGAAACGTACCATAAACTGATCGTCGCGGCGGCGGCCTGCTTTGCTGAAAAGGGCTTTAACACCACCAGCGTGCGGGAGATTGCTCAGCGTGCAGGGATTAGCCTCGGGGCGATGTATACCTATTTCAAAGGCAAAGATGAGCTGATTGAAGCGATCATCTTTGAAGAGCAGAAATCAGCGCTGGCAAAGCATCAGGAGCAGTTTCACGGCTCCTGCTTTGAGCAGATTTGCAGTCTCGCGACCTCGTGCATAGAGGAAGTGGGCTATCCGTCATCTCATCAACTGTGGGTGGAGATCATTGCGGAGTCGGCCAGAAAGGAGCATCTGCGCGCGGCTTTTTCTGCCAGCGACAAGGTTATGCGCGAGGGCGTGGCCGACATTATCCGCAAAGGCGTCGCAGCTGGAGAGTTTAGTCCACTTGTTGACGCGGAAGAGGCCACAATGACCATTTTCGCGCTTATTGATGGCTTCATTGGCCGCAAAGCGATAAACCCTGCGTTTAACGTTAAAACAGATGTGCGGAATTTTACGGTGATCATGGCGAGTATTTTGCAAAAGTTGCCGTGAACCGACTGATGGAAATAGGGCGAGAGAGAACCCCGACAGGCGCGAAGCCCGTCGGGGAAGGGATTACAGATCGAAGCGATCCAGATTCATCACTTTGGTCCATGCTGCCACGAAATCGGTGACAAATTTCTGCTGCGCATCGCTGCTGGCATAAACTTCCGCCAGCGCACGAAGCACGGAGTTGGAACCAAATACCAGATCAACGCGGGTCGCAGTGTATTTTTCTTCGCCGCTCTTACGGTCACGACCGACAAACAGCTCAGATTGCTCGTCCACGGCTTTCCAGACGGTGCCCATACTGAGCAGATTGGCGAAGAAATCATTGCTCAACACGCCCACACGGTCGGTAAACACGCCGTGCTGGCTGCCATCAAAGTTCGCTCCCAGCGCACGCAGACCACCGACCAGAACGGTCATTTCCGGAGCCGTCAGGGTTAGCTGCTGTGCTTTATCGATCAGCAAGGTCTCTGTTGAAACACCGCCTTCAACGCGACGATAGTTACGGAAGCCATCGGCCAATGGTTGCAACAGGTCCATCGCTTCAACATCGGTCTGATCCTGACGCGCATCAACGCGGCCAGGCGCAAACGGTACGTTTACCCGTACGCCCGCAGCGGCAGCGGCTTGCTCAATACCAACTACGCCTGCCAGCACGATGATATCGGCCAATGACGCTTTGCCCGACGCTTTCTGAATCGCTTGTAGCGTCGGCAGAACGCGGGAGGCAATGGTGTTGACTGTCCAGGATTTCTGCGGCTCCAGCGCCAGACGCGCGCCGTTGGCACCGCCGCGCTTATCGCCACCACGGAAGGTGGACGCTGATGCCCAGGCAACGGAAACCAGTTCACTGACCGACAGGCCTGCCTCGGCAATGGCGGTTTTCAGCGTGGCGATATCGGCAGGGGTCGGAGCGTGGATGGCTGCCGGTAACGGGTCTTGCCAGATCAGGTCTTCTTTCGGTACTTCCGGGCCCATGTAACGGGATTTCGGCCCCATATCGCGGTGGATCAGTTTGAACCACGCGCGGGCAAAGGCTTCGTTAAAGGCCTGCGGATCGTTAAGGAAACGGCGGGAAATCTTATCGAATTCCGGGTCGAAGCGCAGCGTCAGGTCGGTGACCAGCATCGTCGGCTTACGTTTTTTATCCGGATTAAACGGGTCAGGAATAATCTCCGGAGCGTCCTGCGCTTCAAACTGAATTGCGCCAGCCGGGCTGCGGGTCTGTACCCACTCATATTTGTACAGGTTTTCGAAGAAGTAGTTGCTCCACTGGGTCGGGGTTTGCGTCCAGACCACTTCCAGGCCGGAGGTGATGGCATCCGCGCCCGCACCGCTGCCGTAGCTGTTCGCCCAGCCTAGGCCCTGTGCTTCGATTGGTGCCGCTTCCGGCTCGGCGCCAACGTGGGTGGTCACTGCGGAACCGTGCGTTTTACCCAGCGTATGGCCCCCGGCGATCAGCGCGACGATCTCTTCATCGTCCATCGCCATATTGCCAAAGGTGGCGCGAATCGCAGAGGCTGCGGAGAGCGGGTCACCGCTGGCGTTAGGCCCTTCCGGGTTAACGTAGATCAGACCCATCTCGGTGGCGCCAATGGCTTGCTTATTCAGGCTTTCCGGATGGCGATGCGCCAGCCACTCGGTTTCGTTCCCCCAGTCAACATCCAGATCAGGTTCCCACACATCTTCACGACCGGCACCGAAACCAAAGGTACGGAAACCGGAGTTTTCCAGCGCCACGTTGCCTGCGAGCATATACAGGTCGGCCCAGGAAATTTTCTGACCATATTTCTGTTTCACCGGCCATAGCAGGCGACGGGCTTTATCCAGGCTGACGTTATCTGGCCAGGAGTTCAGCGGCGCAAAGCGCTGCTGACCACGGCCCGCGCCGCCGCGTCCGTCAACGGTACGGTAAGTACCGGCGCCGTGCCAGGCCATACGAATAAACAACCCAATATAGCTGCCCCAGTCTGCTGGCCACCACTCCTGCGAGTCGGTCAACACGGCGCGGATATCGGCTTTCAGCGCTGAATAGTCGAGTTTTTTGAATTCTTCCCGGTAGTTAAAATTTTCACCCAGCGGGTTCGATCGATTGGAGTGCTGATTTAGCAGGTCCACACGTAGTTGGTTTGGCCACCAGTCGCGGTTGCCGGTACCACCACCGGCGCTCTGCGTTGGCGTTTCGGCGTGGAAAGGGCATTTCCCTGCCGATGGGGTGTTCGAAGGATCGTTTGACGTGCTCATATCAGGCTCCGTTTGCTTTTGTGAATGCCATTACGATATACACTGCTACCAATAAGCGATATTTGAATGAGTCTACGGATTTAATAGCTATTTCCGTTCAATTACTATTATAAAAACCGCGCAATTATTGTTGTTAAACGGTTGGTTATCAAAACCAGTGTAATAACCATAGTCGTAACAAAGGGGTAAAGGAAACGTTAAAGTGCTTTCGTCATCGCCGAATGCTAATTGTTTGAGTTATGACAATTTTAGTGCGTATAACCGCTTAGCGCTGCCAGTATAAAGGCGTACCAAAAGCGTCGATAAAATAGTCAATCACCGCGCGCACGTTTAGTGAGGGATGCCGGGCGTGAGGGTAAATGGCGGAAACCGGCGAAGGCGTACTGCTGATAGCGGCGGTATAATCGGTCATCAGTTTAATAAGCCTTCCTTCGCCAATCGCTTCATTCACCATCCAGTCGGGAAATAGCACCACGCCCATACCGCCCAGCGCAGAGGTTAGCAACGCATCGGCATTGTTTGAGGCCAGCTGCGGAGTTTGCGGATAGTGCACCCATTCTCCATCCGCAAGGCGGAACAGCCAGCGATTAGGTCCGTTTGAACCGCTGTAGACCAGCGTGTTGTGTTGGCGAAGATCCTCTGGCGTCTCCGGAATGCTGCGCCGTTGTAGATATTCCGGGGCTGCAACCAGGTAGTGGTGCTGCATACCAAGCACTCTGGCATGAACGCTGGAGTCCGGCAGGCTGCCGATACGAAAAATAACATCGGTAGCTTCACGGTGAGGGTCGATGAAGTCATCGGTCAGCGCCAGTTCAATTTGCATCTGCGGATACTGTTCCGTCAGGCCCGGCAGCCACGGCGCGATATGGCGCTGACCAAAATAGACCGGGGCGTTGATGCGCACCAGTCCACCAGGCTGGAGGCTCCGGTCCTGAAGATCGCGCCTGGCGGCGCTAAACTGTTCGCTGATGCTTCTGGCATGAGCGGCGAACAGGCGTCCGGCTTCGGTTGGCACCACTGCGCGGGTGTTTCGATAAAACAGCTGTTGACCGAGGGAATCCTCAAGCTGATGGATGACCCGCGACACCATAGAGGGAGAAACACCTTCCCGCCGTGCGACTACTGAAAAACTCTGGCTGTCGTAAACAGCGATAAATAGCTGTAGCGCCCGAAAATTCACATTGTCTGAATCACTCATTAATGCAATATCCGCAATAGTGTTTCCTTGATTGTATCGTTTTTTACATCACTCCGCTGCTTTATGCTCTGCCGCCTGATCAATAAGCGAGTAGCAACGATGCAGTTATTACTGATTTTTTTGGTGATTGTCGGCGGTATGGGATTGTCCGTTGAAGCCGGTCTTTTAGGGCCGCTGGCCGGGCAGGTAGGGGATTTATGGGCCACTTTCAGTATTTTTGGCGTTGGAACCGCGCTGACGTTTCTGCTGATGCTGCTGTTTGGCCCACGACAAAGCCCTTCATTTTTCTCCTTGCCGGGCTGGCAGCTCACCGGGGGCATTCTGGGGCCGATTTACGTCGTTATCTTAACCGTTGCCGTTCCGGTTATCGGTATCGCCATGACCATGATTGGCATTCTCGCCGGTCAGGTATGCAAAAGCCTGCTGATCGACCATTACGGATTGTTTGGCTCGCCAAAACGTAAAATTGATGGTCGGCGGCTTATCGCTCTGCTGTTTATCGTTGTCGCCCTGATTTTAATCGCCACAAGCTGAGGATATCTCATGAGTAGCATAATGATTTTGCTGGCGCTGGTTGGCGGCGCAATGTTGAGCATGCAGGCTGCGATCAATGGCCGGTTAGGCAACCAGGTTGGCGTATTCCGTAGTGCGTTTCTCACTTTTGCGGTAGGTGGAGTGATTACGGCGCTACTGATTTTTTACTTTGAACCCCGTCAGGCGGCTACGCTGCTGGATGTACCGAAATGGCAGCTTCTGGGCGCATTCTGCGGCGTGCCCTATATTGTGATTATGGTGCTGGCGGTACAGCGTATTGGCACCGCAACGGCCACGGTGGCGGTGATTTTTGGCCAACTGGCCATGAGTCTGCTGATTGATAACTTTGGCTGGCTGGGAAATGATGCCATCACTTTTTCGCCTGGACGGCTGGGGGCGATTATCTGCCTGGGGCTGGCGCTTTTCTTTATCTATCGCTCCAGTACGGCGAAAAAAGACAAAATCAGCTGAAAGATGGCGCCCACCTGTTCAGGTGAGTTGCCCCTCGCCGCCGAACACGACCATACTGTTCAGCACCATGTTACTGGCGCTTAAGACAGGTTACTGTTGGGGAACATGGTTTTAGCCGCCGCGCGCCTGGGCATCACTTCATTGACTGGAGATATGCTATGCCTGAGTTTTCGTCGTTGCTAACCTTTGCTCTTGTCGCCCTTGGTCTGGTACTGACGCCGGGGCCGAATATGATCTATCTGATTTCGCGCTCGATTTGCCAGGGAAGAAGGGCCGGGCTGGTTTCCCTGGGCGGTGTAGCGCTGGGTTTTGTGTTTTATATGCTGTGCGCCGCCTTCGGTATCAGCGCGCTGATCTTCGCCGTTCCCTATGCATATGACATTTTACGTATCAGCGGCGTCGCATATTTGCTGTATCTGGCCTGGCAGGCGGTGAAGCCGGGAGGCCGTTCGGTCTTTGCGGTGCGCGATCTGCCCGCAGATAGCGGCCGCAAACTGTTTTTGATGGGCTTTGTGACCAATCTGGCGAATCCAAAAATCGCCATTATGTATCTCTCTTTATTGCCGCAGTTTATTACGCCAGGACACGGCAGCATTCTCTCTCAGTCTTTGGTGCTGGGGTTTACCCAGGCAATAATTAGCGTAGCGGTCAATGCGCTGCTTGTGGTGCTGGCCGGGCAGGTTTCACAGTTTCTTGTTGGACGTCCTTTATGGCAACAGTTTCAGCGCTGGCTGATGGCGACTGTCCTGGCAGGGATGGCGGTAAAAATCGCCTTTGAGGCACGCAGGTAGCAGACGGCCTCTCTGTATGCGGGTAATGGATATTGACCTCTGTTGCGTTGCCAACAGAGGTTAATAGTGTGACGTTGTCACTTATTATCCCTCACATACTGATACATTTCTGCCAAATCATTAGCAACCTTTCGGTAGGGCTCCCGCGTCGATAACGCTATTCTTCCCCGCTTTTCCCTTTTCAGGCCCTTTGTAATCCAGGTAAATGACCGCTAATGTCCCTAATGAGAGATGAAATTCGCGACCACTCAGCGGAAGAGATGCTATTTATTCGCCGTGCTGTCATTGCTTTTCTACTGGTGGTGGTCTGCTTTGCCATACTGATTATTAACCTCTACCGCCTGCAGGTAGATCAGCACGACTTCTATCAAACTCGCTCAAATCAGAATGACATCAAAATGCTGCCCATTGCGCCGAGCCGGGGGCTGATTTTCGACCGCAACGGCATTCCGCTGGTGCAAAACATCACCCTGTACCGTTTACAGGTGATCCCGAGCAAAATCGCCGACATGACGGCGCTGCTGCAACAGCTCACGCCGATTGTTGATTTAACGCCCGAAGATATTGCTGATTTCCGCGACGACATGCACCACAACAGCCGCTACAAAGAGGTGACCTTAAAATCGGATCTCAGCGACGTGGAAGTGGCGCGCTTTGCGGTCAATGAATTTCATTTCCCCGGCGTCACCGTTGATAGCTATCAGCAGCGCGATTACCCGTATGGCGCGGAGTTGGCGCACGTTGTCGGTTATGTCTCGAAAATCAACGACAGTGACCTGCAAAAGCTGGCGAAAGCGGGCGAAGAAGAGAACTACGCCGCTGACCATAATATCGGCAAGCAGGGCATTGAAGGCTATTACGAGAAAGCGCTGCACGGCACCACGGGATATCAGGAAGTTGAGGTGGATAACCATGGCCGGGTGGTACGTCTGCTAAAAGAGGTGCCGCCGGTTGCCGGAAAGAACATTTACCTGACGCTGGATCTGCATTTGCAGCAGTATATCGAGTCGGTGCTGAAGGGGCAGCGTGCGGCGGTAGTAGCCGTTGATCCGCGCGACGGCGGGGTGCTGGCAATGGTCTCCAGCCCGAGCTATGACCCAAACCCATTTGTCAGAGGTATTGGCTATCAAGCCTACCGCTCGCTGCTCGATAATACTGACCGGCCGCTGATTAACCGGGTAACCCAGGGGCTGTATCCGCCCGCCTCAACGGTTAAACCCTATATGGCGCTGTCGGCGCTGTCGGCAGGGGTCATCACCCCAACAACTTCTTTCTTCGGCGCGCCGACCTGGACGTTACCCGGCACCCAGCGGCGCTATCGCGACTGGCTGAAGAGCGGTCACGGTATGCTTAACGTCACCAAAGCGATTGAAGAGTCGGCGGATACCTTTTTCTACCAGGTGGCGTTCGAAATGGGCATCGATCGTATCCATGAGTGGTTAAGCAAATTTGGCTATGGCCAATCAACCGGCATCGATCTTAACGAAGAGTACGCCGGAGTGTTGCCGAGCCGGGAATGGAAGCAACGGGTGCATAAAAAACCGTGGTATCAAGGGGACACTATCTCCGTCGGTATCGGCCAGGGCTACTGGATCGCCACGCCGATTCAGATGGTGAAAGCGCTGACTACGCTTATCAATAACGGCAAAGTGCAAAACCCGCATCTGCTTTACTCTATGAAGCAGGGCAATAAGGTCGAGCGCTATCAGCCGCCGCAAAATTTACCGCAGGTTGGCGACCCGCATTCACCGTATTGGGGAATCGTGCGCAACGGGATGTACGGCATGGCGAACCAGCCCAACGGCACGGGCTATAAGCTGTTTCATACCGCGTCGTATCAGATTGCGGCGAAATCCGGGACTTCGCAGGTCTTCAGCCTGAAGGCTAATCAGGTGTATAACGCCAAAATGATACCGGTACGCCTGCGCGATCATATTTTCTATACCCTGTTTGCGCCGTATCAGCATCCGAAGGTAGCGATGGCGCTGATTCTGGAAAACGGTGGCGGCGATGGGGTGGTTGCCGGGCCAACGGCACGCGCGATCCTCGACCATATTTTTGACCCGGCGAATACGCCAGCGGCGCAAGGTGCACAATCGACGGTGCCGCAGGTAGACAGCGCCGACGCGCAATAGGGCATTATTCACTCAGAGCATAAGCGTTAACGGATTGGTTATTTGCCGCCGTTAGCGCTTTTGCTCATAGTAGAGTTCTGTGTTGTTGTGAAAAAGGCGTTCTGATGTCGTTAAGCCGAAATACGCTACTTCTTATCCAGACCGGCACTCCGCCGGTTGAAATCTCCTCTGACCATGGCGATCTTCCCGTCTGGTTCGGTCATTTGCTCGCGCCGTGGCGCAATAAAATCAGCGTGGCGCGGGTGTTTGCCGGGGAACCGCTTCCCGCGCCGGATAGCCACACCGTGGCGGTGATCACCGGGTCCTGGGATATGGTGACCGAGCGCCTGCCATGGAGTGAAATGACCGCTGGGTGGATCCGCGACGCGATGGCTATTGAGATGCCGCTGTTTGGCGTTTGCTATGGGCATCAGCTTATGGCGCACGCCCTTGGTGGCGAGGTGGATTACCATCCTGCAGGGCGCGAAGCCGGAAGCAAAACCGTTACTCTCTCTGCGAATGGATTAACTGACAGGCTGCTGGCTGACCATCCGGCCCCCTTCAGCGCACATCTGACGCATATGCAAACCGTGACCCGACTGCCGCAAGGGGCGAAGGTGCTGGCCTCGTCCAGGCACGATCCGCACCAGATTGTTCGCTATGGCGAGCATGCCGTCTCCACGCAGTTCCACCCGGAAATCACTCCGGAAATTGCTCGATCGCTGATTGCGTATCGTCAGGCGGTACTGCGTAATGAGGGCGTTGACCCGGACAAACTGAGCCGTGAAGTCGAAGAGAGTCCTGTGGCATCGGCGATTTTGACTCGTTTTGTGGCTAACTATTTGCCGCCGGATAACGTCTGATTTTTCCGTTTTGTATCACCGTGTATCTGAGCGCAATGACGATACACGGTGCGACAAAATCCCCCCTCTGCGCGCACAGTGCAGATACATCGCGGTGTTGTGATAGGCCTGTCATCCAAACCATGAAGAGGCAACCATCATGAACACCACTTTTTTATCCCGTAAATATGCCGCCCTGGCGCTAATCTGCTCCTCACTGGTTTCCGCCAGCGTCTGCGCGGCGGAGGACAGCGCCGCCTTTAACGCTCTGCATCAGATACAGGCGGGCGATCTCAATATTGGCTATGTTGATATCGGCCCGCGCGACGGGCAAGCGGTGATCCTGCTACACGGCTGGCCTTATGATATTCAGAGCTACGCCGCCGTCGCCCCGGCGCTGGCGCAGAAGGGCTACCGGGTGATCGTGCCTTATCTGCGCGGTTACGGCACCACGCGCTTTATTTCAGCGAAAACGCCGCGCAACGGTCAGCCTTCGGCGATGGCGAAAGATATCGTCAATCTGATGGATGCCTTGCATATCAAACAGGCTGATTTTGCCGGTTTTGACTGGGGCGCACGTACGGCGGATATCGTAGCCGCGCTGTGGCCTGAGCGGGTGAAATCGCTGGTTTCGGTGAGCGGGTATCTGATTAGCAGCCAGCAAATTGGCGAAAAACCGCTGCCGCCGCAGGCCGAGCTGTCGTGGTGGTATCAGTTCTATTTTGCCACCCCGCGCGGTGAGGCGGGCTATCGGCAGAACACTCACGATTTTGCGAAGTTTATCTGGCATCAGGCTTCACCGGGCTGGCAGTTTAGCGATACGCAGTTTGCACAGAGCGCGCAGGCGCTGGATAACCCCGATCACGTGGCGGTGACCATTAGCAACTACCGCTGGCGCTTAGGGCTGGAGAAAGGCGAAGCGAAATACGCAAACTACGAGCAGAAACTGGCGGCTTTGCCGACTATTGGCGTTCCAACCATCACCATCGAAGGTGATAACAACGGTGCACCGCACCCGGCACCTGAAAGCTATCGCGCTAAATTTACTGGCAAATACGAGCATCGCGAATTCAAAGGCAATATCGGCCATAACCCGCCGCAGGAAGCCCCCCAGGCGTTCGTGCAGGCAGTTGTCGATGCCGATCATCTGTAACTGCTGCGCCGGGGTGTGAAGTTGCGCTTCCGGCGATAGCGCATATTCTCTTTGAGTGGCATTTTTTTACCGGAGCCTGCTTTGGAACGTATTGATCATATTCTGGTTGTTGATGATGACCGCGATATTCGTGAGCTGGTCACCGGTTATCTGGAAAAGTCGGGATATCGCGCGACGGGGGCCGCCAACGGCAAAGCGATGTGGGCGGTACTCAACGCGCATCAAGTGGACCTGATCGTTCTGGATCTGATGCTGCCCGGCGGCGACGGTTTAATTCTCTGTCGCCAACTGCGCAGCAACGGTCAGCAGGATATTCCGGTTCTGATGTTGACCGCGCGAACCGACGACAGCGACCGAATTCTGGGGCTTGAAATGGGTGCCGATGACTATCTGGTGAAGCCCTTTGTCGCTCGCGAGCTGCTGGCGCGCATCAAGGCCATTCTGCGCCGCACCCGGGCGCTGCCGCCAAATTTGCAGATTACCGAGGCCGGACGACTCATCGCCTTTGGCGGCTGGCTGCTGGATACCTCGGCAAGGCATCTGCTTGATGACAGCGGTACCATCGTTGCGCTAAGCGGTGCGGAATATCGGTTATTGCGGGTTTTCCTCGATCACCCGCAGCGGGTACTGAATCGCGATCAGCTGCTGAATTTGACGCAGGGAAGGGATGCCGAACTGTTCGAGCGCTCCATTGACCTGCTGGTGAGCCGTTTACGTCAGCGCCTGCGCGAAGATGCCCGCGAACCGGCCTATATCAAAACCGTCCGTAGCGAAGGCTATGTGCTCTCGGTTCCGGTGTCGATTCGCGAGGCCCGCGAATGAAGCTTTGGCCCGCATCGTTGCAGTCCCGACTGGTTGTGATGATTTTCCTCGCGCTGCTGCTGGCCAACGCCTTAACGCTATCTTTGTTACTTTATGAACGAATGAGCAGCGCCCGCAGCGTGATGCTGGGCAACCTCGAATACGATGTCGCCACCAGCGTGGCGATCCTTAATCGTCTTCCTGCCGCCGAACGCCCACAGTGGCTGGCGCGGCTGGCACGCGGTAACTATCGCTATCAGCTTACGGCGGGGCAAGGCGGCGACTATCCCACCAGCTGGCGGGTACGTGATGCGGTGCGGACATTGCAAGAAACGCTCGGCGGCACTTATCCGCTAAGCATTGTGGCGATCCCCGGTCCGCGCGAGCATATTCAGGCCCACGTCACGCTGCACGACGGCGCGCCGCTAACCATTGATTTGTGGCCGCGCCTGCCGGCGATCGCCCGTTGGCTACCCGTGGTACTGGCCGCACAATTCTTACTGTTGTTGTTTTGTGCCTGGTACGCCGTGCGTCAGGTGGTGCGCCCGATGACCCGTTTCACCCGCGCCATTGACCACCTCGAACCGGCAATGAATGTGCCTGAGGTGATGGCAGAACAAGGGCCGCTTGAAGTTCGCCACGCGGCGCGGGCATTTAACGCCATGCAGACGCGTATTCACGACCATTTACAGGAGCGGGCGCGGATCCTCGCGGCGATCTCTCACGATCTGCAAACGCCAATTACCCGTATGAAGCTGCGGGTTGAGATGGCGGAGCGGCCGGAACTACGCGACAAGCTTCTGGAGGACCTGGACAACATGACCCGCCTGGTCAGAGAGGGGATCGCTTTTGCCCGCTCCACCCAGCCGCTGGAAGAGACGCGCCAGCGCCTCAACCTGAATGATTTTCTCGACACTATCGTCTGTGATTATGCTGATGTTGGCAAAGCGGTGCGCTTTATTCCCGGCGCTATCCAGCGACCGGTGCTGATTCAGCCGCAGGCGCTGCGGCGCATTATGAGCAATCTGATTGATAATGGGCTGAAATTTGGCGATAGCGTCACCGTTAGCCTCGAAGATGCGCAAAATGGTGATATTACAATTAAGGTTGCCGATGAAGGGCCAGGGATCCCCGATGATCAACTGGAGGCGGTGCTGCAACCTTTTTATCGGCTGGAGAATTCGCGCAATCGCGATACCGGCGGCACTGGGCTGGGTCTGGCAATTGCCGCACAGCTAGCCAGTCAGATGGCGGGCAAGCTGACGTTGCGCAACTGCTCAAGCGGCGGTCTGGAGGCCTCGGTGCTGCTGTTTGCCACCGCTTTGTATCCTTCTGTATCCCCGAGCGCTACAGATAACTAAGCTGACAAATTCCCGCGATTTCAGACACTTTAGCCATACATACGCCTGCTGTAATGGGTTGGCTGCCGCTTCAGGCAGCTAACTCATCTGAGGAGAGCGTGTATGTCCATTCTGATTGCTTTTTTCGGCGGTATGCTGACGCTGCTGAGCCCCTGTACCTTGCCGGTTATCCCGTTAATTTTTGCCAGCGTGCGCGGTAAAAGGGCTCATCTGCTGCTGATGCTTAGCGGCATGGTGCTGATGTTTACCGCCGTTTCGCTGCTGGTGACGGTTGCCAGCAGTTGGGTGGTGAGCCTGACGCTTGCCGGACGCTGGCTGGCGCTGCTGTTTTTGGCGCTGGTCGGAGTGAGCCTGATATCCACAAAGGCCGCGCAACGCCTGGCGGCTCCGGTGGTGGCGTTAGGTAATCGTATTAACGCGCGCAGCTATCAGCACGCCGGAGGGGCGGGCGCGCTGCTGGCGGGTCTGGCCACCGGCTTGCTGTGGGCACCGTGCGCCGGGCCGGTACTGGGCGCGATCCTCAGCCTTGGATTTATTCAGGGCAGCTCGGTCACTAGCGGATTACTGCTGCTGTCTTACGGCAGCGGCAGCGCGCTGATGCTGGCTCTGTTGTGGCTGTTCGGCTCCCGGCTGACTGCGCGTTTGCGTAAAGGTCTGGCTTTTAGCGAACGCCTGCGTCAGCTGGCGGGCGTGGCGATGCTGGCATCGGTGGTGCTGATAGCCCGCGGGGCGGACAGTTTTCTACAAGGGGCTAACGGATTGACGCAACGGCTGGAGCAGCGTCTCAGCGCTGGTTTGCCGCAGCCGGAGCAAAAAGCGGTTCTACAGCCGGTTGTTGCGCCGCAGCCAACCAGCGAAATGCCTGCACTGGAAGGTGGTAGCGCGTGGATCAATAGTCCGCCGCTCAGTAACGCTTCGCTAAAGGGCAAAGTGGTGTTAATCGACTTCTGGACCCGAGATTGTATTAACTGCCAGCATACGCTGCCCTACGTGCGCGAGTGGTCGAATAAATATCGCGCTGCCGGGCTGGTGGTGGTGGGCGTACATACTCCGGAGTATCCGTGGGAGCGTTCGCTGCCCGCGCTGCGTGAAGCGGTCACAAAATGGCAACTGACTTACCCTATTGTGGCGGATAACGGTTACGCCATCTGGAACGCGTTTGGTAATCAGTATTGGCCCGCGCATTATCTGTTCGATGCCAAAGGCAAGCTGCGCTATACGGCTTTTGGCGAAGGAGACTACGTCCAGCAGGAGAAGATGATCCAGCAGCTGTTACAAGAGGCGAGAGCCTGACAAAGGTTTTAGTGACAACGTCACTTATTTAAATGTAAAAATAAATATCCTCCGGCATAGCCGGAGGTTTTTCATATGCGCCTATAAGGCTCTGTTGCCAGCCGCGCCCTAACAGGCGCATCGCGATCTGACATTTGCATTTATGGATTACTTACGGCCCGTAAACGGGCTGCCCGGATAGGGGATCGAGAGTTGCTCACCCATTTTATCCTCTTCCAACTGGTGCTTTATGTATTCTTGTATCCTGGCTGTATTTTTCCCAACCGTATCAACGTAATACCCTCGGCACCAGAATTCCCTGTTACGGTATTTGAACTTCAAATCGCCAAACTGCTCATAAAGCATCAGGCTGCTCTTTCCCTTCAGGTATCCCATAAAGCCCGACACACTCATTTTGGGCGGGATTTCCAAAAGCATATGGATGTGATCCACACAGCATTCTGCTTCCAAAATATTCACGTTTTTCCATTCGCACAGCTTTCTTAAGATACTGCCTATCGCTTTGCGCTTTTCCCCGTAGAACACCTTTCTTCGGTACTTCGGCGCAAAAACTATGTGATATTTACAGTTCCATCGCGTGTGCGCTAAGCTCTTTTCGTCCCTCATTGGGACCCCCTTTTGATTTCTTGTTGAACGTTTGCAGTTGCCAGACCGCAAACTGTTTTAACAAATCAAAAGGGGTTTTTATAACTGGCTCAAAGCTGAAAGCTTTACAGAACCTCCAGCCTAGCTGGAGGTTTTCTGTGCACAAAAAAGCCGATAAAGTGAATTATCGGCTTTTCAGCGTTTATTGTGAAACTAGCTTACTGCGCCAACAGTTCCTGGGCGGTGCGTTCTACCAGGCTCAGCAGCACCTTCACGTCATCTAAGGTGACGATCGGGTTCAGCAGCGTCAGCTTCAGGCAGGTCACGCCATTGTGTTCGGTCACGCCGACGTTCGCACGACCGGAGGCCAATAGCGCATCGCCAACCCGCTGGTTGAGCAGGGCGATGGCGGCATCGTCGCTGCCCGCCATCTGCTGCGGACGCGAACGGAACAGCACGCTCGCCAGCTGCGGCTGCATTACCAGCTCCAGCGTCGGCTGCGTCTCGATGTAATCCGCCACGTTCAGCGCCATCGTTACGCCGTGATCGATGATCTCCGCGTACTGCTTCTGGCCCAGCGCCTCAAGACCCATCCACAGCTTCAGCGCATCGAAACGGCGGGTGGTTTGCAGCGATTTTGACACCAGATTTGGCACGCCGTGCTCTTCATCGAACTCAGAGTTCAGATAGGCAGCCTGATAGCGCATCAGCTCATAATGGCGGGCTTCTTTTAACAAAAACGCGCCGCAGCTGATGGTCTGGAAGAACTGTTTGTGGAAATCCAGGGTGATGGAATCCACTAATTCAATACCGTCCAGACGATCGCGATATTTCTCCGACATCAGCAGTGCGCCGCCCCAGGCTGCGTCAACGTGCAGCCAGATCTGATGCTCTGCCGCTACTGTCGCGATTTCCCGCAGCGGGTCAATCGCCCCCGCATCGGTGGTACCTGCGGTGGCGACGATTGCCATAATCTGCTCGCCGTTAGCCTGGGCTTGCGCGATTTTCGCTTTCAGGTCCGCAACGTCCATTCGCGCGAATTCGTCGGTTTTCACCAGCGTCACGGAACGGTAGCCAAGGCCCATCAGCGCCATATTCTTCTGCACCGAGAAGTGGGCGTTTTCAGAACATAGCACTTTGTACTGGCGAATATCGCCCGGCAGACCATCCTGCTGGATGGAATGACCCATACGTGCGAAAAAGGCATCGCGCGCCAGCATCAGACCCATCATATTGCTCTGGGTGCCGCCGCTGGTGAATACGCCTGCATCGCCAGCGCCGTAGCCTACCTGAGCGCGCAGCCACTCAATCAGCTTGATCTCGATGATGGTCGCTGACGGGCTTTGGTCCCAGGAGTCCATGCTCTGGTTTGTGGCGTTAATCAGCACTTCCGCCGCCTGGCTAATCACCAGGCTCGGGCAGTGCAGGTGCGCCACGCACTGTGGGTGGTGTACCGACAGGCTGTCTTTCAGGAAGTACTCGATCGCACGTTCAATCGCCGCCTGGTTGCCCAGACCCTGTTCGTTGAAATCAAGGGTGATGCGCTCACGCAGCTCGTCAACGCTTTTCCCCTGATACATCTCAGGTTGCTGCAGCCACTGCGCTACCGCCTGGCTGGTCTGAGCAATCGCTTGCTGATAGGCGTCAATACTCTGCGCGGAACCAGCAAGAATTGGATTCAATTTGGACATTGCGGTCACTTACTCCACTCAGACCGGTTTTACGCCGGCGGCCAGCAGGGCCTGTTCAAATTTGTCGAAGAAAATTTCCAGTTCCGCGTTGCTGATCAGCAGGGACGGCAGCAGACGCAGTACGCAGCCGTGACGGCCACCGCGCTCGAGGATCAGGCCCGCTTCGAAGCATTTCTTCTGCAGCAGTGCAGAAAGCTCGCCATCAGCCGGGTAGCTACCCATGTGATCCGGCGCTTCGTTCGGTTTGACGATCTCGATACCGATCATCAGGCCCAGACCGCGCACGTGGCCGATAACCGGGTAACGTTTCTGCATCTCGGCCAGTTTGCCTTTCAGCCACTCGCCCTGGGCGGCGACTTTATCGGCAATGTTGTTGTCTTTCAGGTGACGCAGTGTGGTCAGGCCGGTAGCCATCGCCAGCTGGTTACCGCGGAAGGTACCGGTGTGGTGACCTGGTTCCCAGGCGTCGAACTGCTTCTTGATACCCAGAACGGCCATAGGCAGACCGCCGCCTACCGCTTTAGACATCACGATGATGTCCGGCTCAATGCCCGCGTGTTCAAAGGCGAAGAATTTACCGGTACGGGCAAAGCCCGCCTGGACTTCGTCGATGATCAGCAGAATGCCGTGTTCCTGCGTCACTTTACGGATGCGCTGCAGCCACTCGACCGGAGCCGGGTTCACACCGCCTTCACCCTGAACGGCTTCGAGGATCACCGCAGCCGGTTTACGCACGCCGCTTTCAACGTCGTTGATCAGGTTTTCGAAGTAGTAGGTCAGCGCTTTCACGCCTGCGTCACCGCCGATACCCAGCGGGCAGCGGTACTGGTGCGGATAAGGCATAAACTGCACTTCCGGCATCATGCCGTTGACGGCTTCTTTTGGTGACAGGTTGCCGGTGACGGACAGCGCACCGTGGGTCATCCCGTGGTAACCGCCGGAGAAGCTGATGATGGAAGAACGGCCGGTGTATTTTTTCGCCAGCTTCAGCGCCGCTTCCACGGCGTCAGCACCGGTCGGGCCGGTGAACTGCAGGCAGTATTCTTTGCCTTCGCCCGGTAACTGGGAGAGCAGGTATTCACAGAAGCGATCTTTTAACGGAGTCGTCAGATCGAGAGTATGTAACGGCAAGCCGCTGGTAATGACACTTTGGATGCTCTGCAGCACATCAGGGTGGTTGTGACCGAGTGCCAGAGTACCGGCGCCGGCAAGGCAGTCCAGGTACTGTTTGTTATCCGCATCGGTCAGCCAAACGCCTTCCGCTTTGGTAATCGCAAGGGGTAGCTTGCGCGGGTAGCTCCTGACATTCGATTCGAATTCAGCCTGACGGGCCAAAAAGGTATCGTTGTTTGCATCTAATAAATCTGCGCCTAAAGTATCAATACGGACTTTATCCGTCATCATATCACTCCCACAACCAGCGTTACGGTTGAATGCTGGTTGAATAAATTGGTGTAAGAAATTGAATCGCTATGCATAAAGCGGGCACAATATATGGCTTTTTAAATCCGCATTCAACGTTTTATTGATTGCGGTATTTTTACGTTATTTTTACATTGTTAAAAATGGGGGTAACTCATTGATAGAAGTGAAGTGTTTTAAAGGATGAAAGACCTTTAAAATTGTAATTATTAGTGAAGTAATTTCTCATTTTTTATTACCGCTTCGCTGACGTTGCTGGCGAAAAAATTTCCGCCAGCACCAGGATGAATCAATGCAGTTCAAGCGCATAATTTGCTAAAGGTGTGACTTTTTTCACCAACTTGTTGTTATATAAAAACTGTTCGTAAGCTTCATAACGTGGTTTATCCAGCTCGGCCGGATTGGTAGCAAACAGAGGAATGGTTTTCAGCCATGCCTGCTTATTGAGCTCGGTGTTGAGCTCCGGATGCGCGGCGGCGAACGCCAGCCAGGTCTCCTGCGGATGGGTGCGCAGGTAGGTGACGCCTTTTTGCAACGCGGCGAGGAATGCTTTGATTTTCGGGGCGTTAACTTCATCGCGGTTGGCGACAATCACCAGTTCGTCATAGGCCGGTACGCCATAGTCCTCGACGTTCATCACCACAGGATCTTTCCCCTGAAGCTTAATTTCCAGCGCTTCTATATTACGGTAACCGCCAATGACCGCATCAACCTGACCGGCCAGCAGGGCACTGGTTAACTGGAAGTTCACATTGATAAGCTTAATGCTATTGGGATCGATTTGCGCGTGCTGCGCCATGGTTGCCAGCGTCGCCTGTTCAATACCGCTGACCGAATAACCGACTTTTTTACCTTTCAGGTCAGCCGGAGTTTTGATGTTTTTATCCAGCGCAATGACCGTGTTTAGCGGCGAGTTAATCAGCGTGCCGACACGCACCAGCGGCAGTCCTTCATCGGCAAAAAAGTGCACCTGTGGCTGATAGGTGATTGCCAGGTCGGCCTGACGGGCGGCCACCAGTCGTGGCGGCAGCGCCGGGTCGGATGGTGGTACAATTTTAACGTCCAGGCCCGCTTCTTTAAACGCGCCAATCTGCTCGGCGACCATTATCGGCGCATGATCGGGGTTGATATACCAGTCCAGCACCAGGGTGAGCTTCTCGTTAGCCAACGCCTGAGCGGTGAGCAGCGCGGTGAAGGCCATCCCGGTGAATATATGTTTATGCATCATTACTCCTTGTATTTCGAAAGGGTTATTCCGGCTTCCAGTTGATCAACCGGTGTAAAAAAGCATCCACCGCCAGCCACAGCAGGACTGTCAGCAGTACCAAAATAAACAGGGCGGCAAAACAGATATCGGTTTGCAGGCGGGCGTTGGCGTTGAGCATGACGTAGCCCAGCCCTTCGGCAGAACCGACCCATTCACCGATAATTGCGCCGATGGGGGCCACGGCGGCGGCCATCCGCAGGCCGGAACCGAGCGCCGGGAGCGCCGCCATCATCCGCACGTGGCGCAGTTGAGCGCCAAAAGATGCCCCCATGGTGCGCGCCAGATCGAGATAGTCGTTGTTGACCCTCCGCAGACCATCAAAAAACGCCGAAGTGACGGGGAAGAAAATCACCAGCACCGCCATCATGACCTTGGCGCTCATGCCGAAGCCAAACCACAGCACCAGCAGCGGGGCGAGGGCAAAGACCGGGATCGCCTGGCTGGTCAATACCAGCGGCATCAGCCAGCGCTGAAGACGCGGCGAGACGATCATGCACAGCGCCAGAACCACGCCGAGCAGGACGCCAAGCAGCAGTCCGCTGAGAATTTCACTCAATGTGATGAGCGAGTGCCAGCCGAGATAAGCCCGATTGACCCATAGCGCATTGCCGACTGCCGACGTTGATGGAAGTAAAAAGGCGGGAATGCCGCTACGACTTGCCAACCACCAGAGCAGCAGCAGGCCGCAGAACACCACGCAGCCACGAAACAGTTTCCCGCTCATCCGTTAGCCCTTATTAGCTGTTGCAATAGTTCCGCCTGGCTCGATAGCAGGTGAGGATCGTCGGGTGCACGCGGCGGAACGCCGGATAAGCGGTGTGAATCGTCGATATTACCGGGGGCGGGAGAGAGCACCAGCAGGCGATGGCTGAGCCGACAAGCCTCCATCGGATCGTGGGTAATCAGCACCACGGTGCGGTTCACCAGCAGCTCGGCGGCCAGCGTCTGAATTTTCGTGCGGGTGATGGTATCGAGCGCTGAAAAAGGCTCGTCCATCAGCACAATGGGTCGGTCTTCATACAGGGTGCGAGCCAGCGCCGCCCGCTGGCGCATACCGCCGGAGAGCGAGGCCGGGCGGTCGTTAGCGCAATGCTCAAGGCCAACCTGCTGTAATAAAGTCGCAACCCGCTGGGTATCAACCCGTTCCCCGCGCAGACGCGCGCCGAGGGAGACGTTGTCACGCACGTTTAGCCAGGGGTAGAGCAGATCTTTTTGCCCCATCCACGCCAGCCGTTTAGCTATCGGCTGACCATCGCTGGCGTGAACCTCGCCCGCAGTGGCTTTTGCCAGCCCAGAGAGAATGCGCAGCAGGCTGGTTTTCCCGGCACCGCTGGCTCCCAGCAGCGAAACCCACTGACCGCCGGGGATATCAAACGTCAGATTGTCGAAAACCAGCCGCGAACCGAAGCGCAGGCTCAGACCGCGCACCGTAATGCCGGGTGCAATCACGCCGGGCGCTCCGTGACGACATTCAGCCCCATTTGCCAGAAGTTAGCTTCCAGCCGCGTGGCGGTGGTAAAAATAGCGCTGAGTTCAGCAAAACGCGCCTCGCCGCCGCGCTGTTGCCAGAGCGTTTCCAGCAGGCTAATGGCGGCATTAACGCCGTTCAGGTAGCCCTCATCACCGTAGTTACGGATCCAGGATGCGTAAGGATTAGTGGTGAGGTTAGTCGCCGGATCGTGCAGCAGACCGAGGCCGATTTCCGCGTATCCGGCAACGCAGGGCATCAGCGCCGCCAGCAGATCCAGCGCGTCGCCGGAATGACCGATATCCAGCACGTAGCGGGTGTAGTTGAGGGTTTCCGCGGCTTCCGGTTCGCAAGCCATTGTCGCCTCATTCAGCCCCCAGCTGTTGCAGTAGCCAACATGCAGCGGGAGTTCGTCGAGGATGGCGTTCATCGACGCGGCGGCGGTACGCATTTCCGGTAGCGTACGCAGTTTACTGACCAGCAACGCATAGCTGCGGGCAAAGTGGATCAGAAACAGGTAGTCCTGGGTCAGATAGCGGCGGAAAGCGGGTTCGGGCAGGGTGCCGTCGGCGAGTTGGCGCAGAAAGGGATGGGCGACGTAATGTTGCCAGTCATCACCGGCCTGCTGACGCAGACGACCGTAAAGACCTTGAGTAAACGCGGGAAGAATCACAGGACCTCCTGATTAAGGGGAGATCCGGGCGTGCTGAAGTGTGAACAGGCAATGGCGCAAAACTGGCGGAAATGCCAACCCGTCCCTTCGCTGGCATGACCCAGATCAGGTTCAAAGGGTTCGGCTTACGCCATCTCAGCCCTCACGGGACACCCCTCGGTTTGGCCAATGTTATACGACATTCGCTTTTTGATTACAATGCTGTGAATTTGGCGAATTTAAGTGACATTGTCACGTTTTAATTTGCCGGGTGGCGGCGAGCCGCCTTACCCGGCCTACGCCAGGATTGTCGCCGTTATCGGTTCGATATTAACGAAACTCAACCCAACTGGCGCCGTTATCTGCTGAACGCACGCAGTTCTCCACCCAATGCACGCCGAGCGCACCGGCTTTCGCATCCGGATACCAGAAGTTTTCCAGCAGCGCGGCGTCGCGGCGATCGGTCGCATCCATGGCGATAGCGAAACGCCGGTACAGATTCGACCAGGCCTCAAACAGCCCTTCGGGATGACCGCCGCCGATCCTGTCGTCCTGCAAGGCTAGCGGATCGAGATAGGCCATCCCGCGTTCCAGAATACGTACCGGCTCGCCCTGGATTTCATAGCGCAGCTGGTTTGGCTGTTCATCCCACCACTCCAGGCTGGCTTTTTCACCGACGATACGTACTTTCTGCCCGTGCATTGAACCGCTGTTGATCGCCGAGCACCACATCGAGCCGATCGCGCCGTTGTCGTATTCCATCAACACATGGGCGTTATCCTCCAGCGGGGCGCGGCTTTTGACAAAGCTCTGGCGAGAGCACATCAGACGGGTGATGTTGAGCTTCGGGGCCATGGTTTCTGCCAGAAACAGCGGATGCGTGGCCAGGTCGCCCAGGACATAGCTGGGACCGACAAATTTCGGATCAACGCGCCAACGGGTGCTGGGGTTTTCCTGCTCTACAGGCTGATTGTGGAAACCGTGTGCGAACTGCATATTGACGATACGGATCTCGCCCAGTAGCCCTTGTTCAATCATCTTTCGGGCCTGCAAAATCAGCTGATGCCCGGCGTAGCCATAGGTGACGCCAATGATTTTGTGCTGTTTTTCGCTAAGCGCCACCAGCGCATCGGCCTCTTCGCCAGTAAAGCACAGCGGTTTTTCGCAGACTACATGCAGCCCGGCTTCCAGCGCCGCCCGGCAAATCTCGTAATGAGTGTTGTTCGGCGTAGCGATGGAAACAGCTTCAATGCCGTCTTCTCGCGCCGCTTCTTCACGAAACAGGGTTTTATAGTCGGGATAGCAACGTTCAGCGCTCACCCCCAACTGCTGACCAAATTCTCGCCCGCGCTGGGCATCAATATCGAATGCGCCTGCCAGCAGGGTAAACGCACCGTCGCGCAGCGCCGCAGAGCGGTGAATATAACCAATCTGGCTGCTTCCGCCGCCGCCAACCATACCCCAGCGTAACGACCGGCCTACAGGTTTTGTACCGTTAATCATGTGGTTATCTCCTGATTAAAATCCGACGGAGCGCAGGTAGCGCAGGCTTTCCGTGACCGCCTGCAAACTGCCTTCGACGTTGCGCGGGTCACGTTCCTGTTCGATGGTTATCCAGCCCTGATAGCCGCGCTTATCCAGAAACGCGTGAACCGCCGGATAATCAATAGCGCCGCTGCCAAGCGGGCACATCACACCTTCCGCGCAGGCGGCGAAGAAGTCGATACCGCGGGAAATCACGCTATCGAACACTTCCGGGTCGACATCTTTAAAGTGCAGGTAGTCGAGCCGGTCAAAGTGGCGATCCAACCAACTAATCGGGTCCATACCCGAGTAGTAGAGATGACCGGTATCAAGGCATAGCCCGGCAACGTCGTGCGGGATCTGCGTTGCCAGCAGGTCTATTTCATCGGCAAATTCGATACAACCGCCCGCGTGAGGGTGGATAACCGGACGAACGCCGTACTCCTGCCACGCCAGTTTGCTGATGGTGACAATGTGGCTAATCATCCGCTTCCAGTCGGTGGGGGAAAGCCGTGGTGCCAGGTCGCTGCGTCCGGCGTATTTGGCCCGTTGCGGATTACCGAAATCAATGATCACCAGGTAGGGCGGCTGGAACGAGTTTCCGGGCGTTTTTTCCGCCGTTGGAACCTGCGACAGATTGCGGCAGAGGTTGTGCGTCAGTTCGACAATGTTCGGGAAGTTCTCTTCGCTGACCAGATCGTCAAAGATCGTACCGGCAACCAGCGAAAGCCCGTGTTTGCTCAGCGCGGCGCTAAGTTCATCAGCCTGAGTCGGCAGGTAGCTCCATGGCCCCAGTTCGATACTCTTGTAGCCCGCGGTCGCCGCTTCCTGCAGCACCTGTGACCAGGGTGGCAGATAGGGGTTTTTGGGATCATCGACGCCCCAACTACATGGCGCATTGGCAATATGTATGGTCATGATGGATTCCTTTGCAGATTGAGGAGAAAACATGACCAGTATTGAATGAATATTTCAAAATCAACAATGATGAAATTTAAATTCCTTGATGTGATTCAAGATTTATTTTGATAGTTAAATTGATGGTTTTTTATCAATCTCAGGCGCGAGAAGGCGCGCAGAGAAAGTGCGCGCGTTGCGGGTAACGCAGGAAATCAGAGATTTTCTTTGGTGAGCAGATCGAAAGGTTGTAGCGCGGAGGTAAACGTCGCCTGCGACTGGCTGGTTGCCTGCACAAACTCGCGTATTGTCGCGGCGGCAAACTCGCTCAGCCGATGCGCAATCATCAAATCAATAGTGCCGTCGATTAACGCCAGCTCGCCGTTCTCCACGGGACCATGGCAAATCAGCGTGACCTGATGCTGACGCTGATGGGCATGTAGCGCGGCGATGATACCCTCAACGCCGCCGCAGGGCGCGTAAATCGCCGTCAGTGAAGGGTATTGTTGCAACATTTTGTCCGTTACCTGATGGGCAATATCAGTCCTTTCATGGCAGCGTACCGGCTCCAGCACCCAATTGCCTTTACCGTGTTCGCGCAGGTAAGAACGGAAGCTAATTTCACAGTTTTCCTGACAGATAAACCGGTTATCGCCGACGATAATGCCGATTTCCCCTTCGCTGTGGCACAGCCGGTCAACCGCCCAGCCAGCAGTGCGGCCTGCTTTCTGATTATCGAGGCCGATGTAGCCGCTGCGTTGCGCGACGGCCATGTCGGAGAGCAGGGTTAATACGCGCACGCCTTTATCGGCGGCCAGGGCGACGGCGTGGCGGATAAGCGGGTTATCCAGCGCCACAATGCCAATGACATCAACTTCATCGCTCAGGCGAGAGATACCAGCGACCATTTCATCGATAGCATTAATATCATAATGTAGAAAAACGGGAGCCTGATTTGGGGCATGCCAGGGCATCGCCGCCAGTTCGAGCGCTTGCGCCAGCTGAGAATAAAAAGAGTGCGATTGCTGAAGCAGGATAAATCCCATTCTGAGAGGAACTGCCGACTGACCGGCGGCCAGCCGATAGTGCGATTGCTCCAGGGCAAACCCTAAGCGGCGCGCGGATTCAAGCACTTTGCGTTCTGTACTTTCTTTGACCGGGGTACGCTTGTTAAGCACTCTGTCCACCGTCGCAATGCCGACTCTGGCATCTCTGGCAATGTCGGTCATGGTCACTTTCTTCGCAGACATAAATGTCACTCCTTATCCGTTAATGATAAAAATCTATCATTATTTGGAACGATAAAAAGCGAAGGGACTCTGGTTTCAGGAAAAGAGAGCTGACACGACATGGTTTTAATGCATATTTCTTCTTAAAAAGATACTATCAGATCCGTGTTCCTTGCTTATCCTCTTGAAATTAAGAAAAATCTCATTTTTATTTCAAATGAAATGCCATCCTGCAATCGCAAACAGTCTTTTGTTTGGCAAAACGGACTATACTTGGCAATCTTCCGGCAATACGTTCAAAAATATATTAATTATTGTTAATTTTACGCTCAATGCATTACCTGCTCATATGATGTGGTTGTTGAAGTGGAAGGTTTGGAAGGGCGGAGGTTTGTATGCTATTAAAAGAACTTGTTATTTTTGACTTATTAAGCACCCCCGTTTGGGTAGTCCATCCTTTCAATGAAAATATCATCTTCGCCAACCAGGCATCTAAGACGCTGTGCGGCAATATGACCCTCGCTCAAATGCGAAAAGGGACCTTCTCAACCTGCCCGGAAACCGCGCTACAGCACTATTTGCGCTACTTGCAGAATATTACCGAAGTTTATGAAATATGGACCATTGAAACCGCTGAGGGACTGGCCTCTATCAGCTGTAAAACGACCCTGATTAACTCAGAGGAGCAGGGAGTCTTAATTCTCTTTGAGGCGGTAAAACTGCTACCGCAGAATAGATCGGTTAATACAGCCTCTCGTTCTTATCAACGGCGTAATAATGGTTTCTTTGCCCGCTTTTTTATGACTAACTCGGCACCGATGCTATTAATAGACCCTAATAAAGATGGGCGCATTGTAGATGCTAATATTGCGGCGCTGCGCTTTTATAACTATACCTCTGAAGAAATTCGCACCAGGCATACCTGGCAGATAAATACCCTCGGTCGCGACGTCCTGCCGATTATGCATAACGTGGTGAGTTTACCCGGGGGGCATAAACCGCTTAATTTTACCCACATACTTTCCGATGGGTCGATACGCCATGTCCAGACCTACGCCGGGCCGGTGATTTTATACAACGTGCGCCTGATGCTGTGCATCATTCATGACATCACCGAAGAGGTGCATTTAAAGAAAGAGCTGGAGTTCTCTGCCTCGCACGACTCGCTCACCGGACTGCTTAATCGTCGCGAATTTTACCGCGTCGTGGAGTCGCCTTCGTTTAAACCGGAAGGATTTTGCCTGTTACTGGTGGATATCGACCATTTCAAGCTGATCAATGACGATCACGGGCACCAGAAGGGTGATGAAGTTCTGCTGGCAATTTCCGCTCTCCTGGCCGCTGCCGGGGGCGTCGACGATAAAATTTATCGTTGGGGCGGTGAGGAGTTTTTACTGTTCCTGCAAAATGCATCGCTGGAAACGGCGCTGGAGATGGCGGAGAAAATTCGCTATGCCGTCAGCGAACATCAGACGCCAGACCTGCTGGTACCTGTCACGGTCAGTATTGGCGTTGCGGAACATCAGCATGGCGAAGAGATAGACCAGTTGTTTAATCGCGTTGATAAAGCGTTATATGCGGCTAAAAAAGCGGGGCGTAACATAGTTCAATTGCATCTGATTGAGAAGTGTTAGCTTCATTGACCTGATATTCAAGTGTAAGGGTCTACAATAAGTGCATCACAAAGACAGGAACAGGATGTCATGACGTATTCAATCTCGAAGAAATTTCTCACTGCAACCTCAGCGCTACTGCTTCTTTCGATGAGCTCTCTACCGGTTATTGCGGATGTGATTTCTCCACTCAGTGAAGAGCACGGATTAAGCGAAGCCGCGAAACAGTATCTCCTGCATTATCCTTCCCATAGCGGCGTTGATGGCAAAACCGTGCGCGAAGATACCGCCGCCGTATTTATTCCGTTCGGCGAAACCCCGACAGGCGGATGGCCGGTGGTGGTCTGGGCCCACGGCACCGTTGGCGTTGCTAATCACTGTGCACCTTCGTTAAACCCGCGTAGCGATCGCGACAAGCAGTATTTGAATACGTGGCTGTCGTTAGGCTATGCGGTGGTTGCCCCGGATTATGCCGGACTGGGTTCTTCGGGTTTACACCATTATCTTAATGCTCGCGGTGAAGCGTGGAGTATTCTGGATGGCGTTCGCGCGGCCCTGAAACAATTTCCGCTTAAGAATGAGCTTATTCTGGTAGGGCAGTCCCAGGGCGCGCATGCGGCGTTCGCCAGTGCGGGATATCAGCCTGAATATGCACCAGAGCTGAATATTCGCGCAACGGTATTGACCGGTACGCCTTATTTTGAAAAAGGGACCACCGCTGCTGACATTCTTCCGCCTGCGGGTGGCAAAGTCCAGATTGGTGGCGATCCGAAAATTCCCTATATCTTCTATATCTATCTTTCAGCCGCCGATGCTAATCCGCAGCTAAATCCCGCCGACTATTTCCAGGCGAAAGCGCTGCCGCTGCTTAAAGAGGCGACCAACCTGTGTATTACGCCATTAAACGATGAAGTGATGAAGGCAGGGCTTAATGCCGGCAATTCTCTCAAGCCGGGTATCGATTCGCTGCTCAGCGCCAGCGTAGGCACGATGCTCTATCCAACGTTAAAAATCGATCATCCGGTATTTATTGGCATGGGTAGCGTTGATGTGAATGTGCCAACGGCGATGCAAAAACGTTTTGCTGATGCGGTGATAAGCGCGGGAACGCAAGCGGATGTGCATATCTACGAAGGACTGGATCATAGCGGTACGGTAAACCCGTCATTGCGCGATTCGGTGCCGTTTTTGATTAAGACGTTAAATAACCAGCAGCAGTAGGCATAATTCTGTGAGCCGCCCGAACAGATGGGCGGTTCAACACAGGTATAACGTAGATTACCAGTACTTAGGAATTAAGTAGCCATACATCACGACCGCGACAACAATCATCACCGTAATAATCGCCCAGTCTGCTTTTAGTGATTTTACTGCGTTCATAAGCTTCTCTTTTTTCAATGAATGACCCTGTCAACTTACCCCCGTCGCGCATGCTGAAGGGTGATGAAGATCACACAATGATATTTGTCGTACAAATCAATAATCACTCGCCAACGCTCACCCAACGCCTACCGACCAGAATCGTCAGCGCCATAATTGCTACTATGGCGGCCAGGTGCATCACGAAATCCAGGGCGTGCAGATGTACCGGGTGACAAAAGGCCAGCAGGCTCACCGCCAGGCTGGCGATCCCCAATCCCGCCATCGCCAGGCTGCGTACCGGGTTGAGCGCGCGGGTGCGCCGCAGGCTGGCAATCATCAGTACTATCATCGGCGAACTTACTGCCAGCAGAAAGGTAAAGCAGCTAATGCTGTCGTTATCGTGCATCACTGGCGTATCACCGGGAATACTGCGCAGGCTTAACCCGAGCCACATCAACCCGATGGGCAGCAATGCTTTCCAACTTAGCGCCTGCCGCCCGGCAATACTCATAGTGAAAGCGCTGCGGATGGCCAGCGTCCCGAGCAAAAAGGCCAACAGTAGCTGCGCGACAGCCCATATGGCCCCCGGCTGTGACCAATCGGTTAACCCTCGCGGTAGCAAGTAACTTACAGCGATAGCGCAGGGCAGCGCCACTACCAGCCAGCCGAAGACCCGTTTGTCTGTTGGCCACGGACGCTTTATCGGCTGCATCTCGCGGCTGAGTTTTTCAATCAACACATTATGATCGGTCATGATGGGCTCCAAAACGGCGCAGATTCTTCAGCGCCCGATGCAGTAGCGACTTCACCGCCGCAACGCTTAGATTGTTATGCTCGGCGGCTTCTGTCAGGCTCATTTCTCGCAGATGCACGTGTTCGACGATTTCACGCTGGCGATCGGGTAGCTGGCGCAAATAATCCGCCAGCTCCTCCTGGGTATCCTGATTTTGCCCAGGCGGCGTGGAGGGAACGTCCGGCAGAGTCTCTTCGTTAATTTCCCAGTGCTGATGACGACCGCGCCGCCGTAGCGCATCAATCACGCGCGCTGAGATAATCGCCATCAGCCAGGGCAGAAAGGGAAATGCCGGATCGTAGGTATGGCGAACCCGATGTACCGTCAGCAGGACATCCTGAATCACATCCTCGACTAGCGTATCATCGCTGATTTGTTTACGTATTTGCGAACGGATCACCGGCACCAGCGCTTTTAACAGCCGGGTGTAGGCGAGCCTGTCGCCCGCCTGCGCCCGTTCCATTAGCGCGGGCCAGCTTTCACGCGCGCTATCGTTTGTTTGCATAATCCGCCTTGTGCTATGACGCTTTTTTACCGGCAGCCTGATTAAGTGCGTTGACCACAATGCCAGGGGTAAGAACCTGCGGCAGCACCTTCGGTGGGCTACCGTCCGCCGGATAAACCACGTATAACGGCAGGCCGCCCTGGCCGAACTGGTTGAGCGCGTCATCGACATCGGGGTTAAATTTTGTGGAGTCAGCCACCATATACAGGGTCCCGGTTTTTGCCAGCGCCTCTTTAACTGCCTGGGTAGAGAGCGACGTTTTTTCATTGACCTGGCAGGTGATACACCAGGAGGCGGTAAAGTTAACGAAAATGGGTTTTCCCTGTCCTCGCTGTTGCGCGACGGTTTGCGGCGTCCACTTCTGCGCGGTCACGTCGGCAGTTTGAGCCTCGGCGGGCGACGTGCCTTCGGCTTTCATGACCCCCGGAAGCGGGACAATAACCGCAGCCACCAGAACCGCGGTGACCGTAAACAGCACCTTGTGACCTTTACCGTGAAAACGACGCTGCTGGGCGATGCCGTACAGCCACGCGGCAAAACTTAGCACGACGGAGGCCGCAAGTAATGCCGCCAGCGCGCTGCTTCCGGCCTGCTGTGCTAGCACCCAGACCAGCCAGGCGTAAGCGCCGAACATCGGAAACGCCAGCACGCGCTTAAGAATATCCATCCAGACGCCGGGACGCGGCAACACTTTTGCCAGCGCCGGGAACAGTGAGATGAGAGTAAACGGTGCCGCGAAACCCAGCGCCAGGGCCAGAAAGACCGTCAGTGCCACCGCAGGCGGCTGCACTAAAGCGTAGCCAATGGCGCTGGCCATAAAGGGGGCGGCGCAGGGCGTTGCGACGACTATAGCCAATGCGCCAGTCAGCGCGGAACGTATAAATTCGCCTCGGTTAATATTCAGCGCCCCGACGCGCTGCGCGGCTAAGCCCACTTCAAATACGCCAAGCAAATTGAGCGCCGCGGACAGAATAATCAACGACAGTAGGGCGATAACCAGCGGTGATTGCAACTGAAAACCCCAGCCAACCGCAGTACCACCGGCTCGCACCGCCAGCAGAATGCCTGCCAGCGCCATCATGGTTATTACCACTCCGAGCAAAAATGCGAGTCCTTCGCGCCGTGCGCTGGCGGCATTATCTGAGTGACGCAGCAAACCCAGCGCTTTCAGCGAGACGACCGGAAATACGCAGGGCATAAAGTTGAGGATGATGCCGCCAATAAAGGCGGCCAGCATGGCAGTTAACATCGCTGGCCTCTGTGCTTAGTGGGTTTGCGGGTGAGATGCGTCGTACTGCTTAACGGCAGCCAGGGTTTTCTCAATATGCGTTTCCGGGTTTCTATCAGTGTAACTCAGTAAGATGTTGCCATCTGGCGCAATCACGTAAGAGGTACGGTCGGAAAGCGTTTTGCCTTTCATCTCCATCAGCGTTTGATACTGCGCCGCGACTTTGGCACCTGGGTCGGCTGCCACGGTGAATTTATCCCGACACTCTAGTTTGGAGAAATCGCTCACCTGATCGGTGTTGCCTGCGGTGACACCAACGACCGTCGCGCCCATTTTGTTGAAATCATCGGTGGCTTCAGCAAAATCATGCGCTTCGATGGTACAGCCTGCGCTAAAGGCCGCCGGGAAAAAGTAGAGCACCACGGGACCTTTTTGCAACGCGTCTTTAAGTGAGAATGTCAGCGATTTACCGGCCAGCGCACCCTGCAGCTCGAAGTCAGGGGCTTTAGCTCCTGCTGGCAGCGCCGCGCTGGCGCTGAATGCAGGTAACGCGATGACGGCGGCGAGGGCCAGGGTAGACACGAGGGTTTTTATTGATTTCATTATCAGCTCCTGCGATGGATGGACAATCTGGGTTTTGGTCAACTCAGTTATTCAATTCGCAGGAGCAGGCAGAAAAGTTGCGCTTAGATGAAAAAAATTTACGGTTTATATTCCCAGGCCGAGAGAAAGACGCTAATCGCACACTCCGCAAGCTGGTCCAGCTTCTCTGGCTCCACCGCTTTTTGCGCAATTAACGCTCCCGGGAGCAGATAGCCCATAATTGCGCCGAGAAACGCGGTAGCCTGGAGGTTCGGGTCGCTCATATTCAGCAGGCCCTGGTCGCGTTTTTGAGTCAGTATTTCGCTTAACGCCTGTAATACGCGACCTGAAGGTCTTTGTTCGAGAGTGAGGTACAGCTCAGGTTTCTGCACCAGAACCTGGATCAGTAACCGCTGAAAATGGATATTTTCCGGCGTATAAAAGTGTTGCTGTACGACTTTCGCGAAACCGCGCAGCAGCGCCGGGAGATCCTGCTGACTTTCCTGTAAGAGCTGGCGCAAAGGCGGCTGCATTTTATCATTGAGAAACTCAAACGTTTCCAGCAGCAGCGCGTCTTTTCCGCCGGGGAAATGGCTGTACAGCGTCGGTCGCGAAGTTCCCGCTTCGGCGGCGATAGTGTCCAGAGATACATCAAGCCCATGCTGAAGAAACAGTTCGCGGGCAGTTTGTAAAATGCGGGGGCGGGCTTTCATTGGTCGCCCGCGTTGATTCGCCATCGATTCAATCCTTACGGTTTGCGTCTTTTCAGTTGCACGATCCCTTGCTGAACCAGCAAGAAAAATAGTGGGACGAAAAGCAACGTCAGCAGGGTCCCGGTGAGCATACCGCCGATCACCGCAGTCCCTATCTCTTTTTGGCTGGAAGCGCCTGCACCGGTAGAGAGTACCAGAGGGATAACGCCGACAACAAATGCGAGTGAAGTCATGACGATAGGGCGCAATCGCAATCGCGCACCTTCCAGGGCCGCTTCAGCCAGCGTTTTTCCTTGTCGGAACTGCGTCAGGGCGAACTCCACGATGAGGATCGCATTTTTGGCGGAAAGGCCCATGGTGGTCAGCATGCCGACCTGAAAGTAGATGTCGTTTTCGAACCCGACCAGCCTTGATGCGCCCACGGCCCCCAAAATACCAAGAGGGATGATCAGCATCACGGCGATCGGGATAGACCAGCTTTCATACAGCGCAGCCAGGCATAAAAACACGAATGCCAGCGACGCCAGATACACCCATAACGTTTGCGTGGATGATGCCTGTTCCTGAAAGGAGAGGCCGCTCCATTGTATGTCGAAGCCGTCAAGAGCGCCCGCCAGTCCGCTTATCTCCGTCATTGCCTTGCCAGAACTGAGGCCCGGGGCCGCGCCGCCCTGAAACTGAACGGCGGATAAACCATTAAAGCGCTGCAACATCTGCGGCCCGGTGGTCCAGCGCGATGAGGCGAAACTGTCGAAAGAGGCCATATTGCCGCTGCTACCGCGCACAAACCAGGCGGATAAGTGTTCTGGCGCTGAACGCCACTGCGCATCACCCTGCATATAGACGCGTTTAACGCGCCCGCGATCGATAAAGTCATTGATGTAAACCCCACCCCAGGCCGCGGAGAGCGTACTGTTGATATCGACCTGATCCAGACTTTGCGCCAGCGCTTTTTGTCGGTCGACATCCACCTGTAGCTGGGCTTTTTCTTCGAGGCTGTTGATTCGCACGGCGTTCAGCTTAGGATTTTCTCTGGCCGCGTTAAGCAGAGCGGTTTGCGCTTCGGTAAGGGCGCGATAGCCATTTCCCGCGCTATCCTGCAACCACAGTTCAAAACCGCTGGATTGCCCAAGGCCGCGAACCGTAGGCGGAGATGTGATGCTGATGGTGGCAATCCGGGACGTTTGATTAAAGTGCTGGTTTGCCCGCGAGATAATGGCCTGTGCGCTATTGAACGCGCCGGGACGGTCATCCCAGTGTTTTAATTCGGCAAAAGCCATCCCCACATTTTGCCCGCTGCCGGCGTTATTTCTCCCGGTCACCATAAAGATAACATTCAGGTTGTTCGCCTCCTCGGTCATAAAATAGCGCGTAATCTCAGCACCTACCTCTTCGGTCATCGACATCGGTGAGCCCGAAGGGAGGGTAAACTGAACCATCACCGCGCCCTGATCTTCCTCGGGGAGAAACCCTGTCGCGAGCTTCTGATATTGCCAGAGCATCAATAGCGACAGCATCAAAGCCAGCAGCACAAAGCGAAAAGGGCGACCGGATATTTGCCGAAGCAGAGCAAGGTAGCGATTCTGGCTTAACTCAACGCCACGATTGAAACAGGTGAAAAATATCCCTTTTTTAACGTGCCCGGGCCGTAGCAGATGGGCGCACAGCGTTGGCGTCAGAGTCAAGGCGACCAGCGCAGAGAGCGCCATTGCGGAGACAATGGTCACGGTGAACTGGCGATAAATAATCCCCACAGATCCGCCAAAGAATGCCATCGGAATAAAAACGGCGGAAAGAACTAACGCGATACCGATGATCGCGCCGGTTATCTCCTGCATGGAGCGCAGAGTCGCCTCCAGCGGCGTGAGTTCTTCCTCCGTCATTAAGCGCTCTACGTTCTCCACTACTACGATCGCATCATCAACCAGCAAGCCGATCGCCAGAACCATTGCAAATAGCGTCAGGGTGTTGATGTTGTAGCCCAACAGGCTAAGAATGCCGAAGGTCCCCAACAGGACAACCGGAACCGTGAGCGTTGGGATCAGCGTCGCCCGCCAGCTCTGGAGAAAGAGATACATCACGGCCACCACAAAAAGAATCGCTTCAATCAGCGTATGCACCACGCTTTCGATCGAGACCGTCACAAATGGCGTGCTGTCTCGCGGGTAAGCGGCGATAACGCCTTGCGGGAAGCGCGGCGTTAAACGCTCTACCTCTGTCCGGACTTTCTCCGCTGTTTCCAGCGCGTTGGCGCCGGATGCTAACTGAATGGAGATCCCGGCGGCAGGGAAACCGTTAAGCGTCGTTTGGTTCTGATAGTTTTCAGCGCCAATCTCAACGTGCGCAACGTCGCGCAAATAGACCACGGAGCCGTCGCTGTTGGTGCGCAGAATGATGTTTTCAAATTGTTGTGGACGCTCAAGGCGTGATTGGGTCGTTACCGTCGCATTCAGATACTGCCCATTTAGCGTCGGAAGTGAACCGATTTCCCCGCTGGTAACCTGCGTATTCTGCGCTTCAACGGCGGCCTGTACATCGGAAGGCATCAGGTTATAGCTGGTGAGTTGCAGCGGATTTAACCAGATGCGCATGGCATACTGCGCGCCAAAAACGGTCGTCTCTCCGACGCCATCAACCCGGCTGAGTGGCTCCTGAAGAGTGCTGATAAGAAAGTCGCTGATATCAATACTGGTTAACTGATGACTTTCATCATACAGCGCGACCACCATCAGGCTGTCACCCTGCGATTTTGTCACCGTGATCCCTTGCTGTTGAACCTCCTGCGGTAAACGAGTCATCGCCTGATTGACGGCATTCTGCACCTGGACCTGCGCCATATCGGGATTGATATGTTGATCAAAACTGAGGCTGATCCGCGACTGTCCGGCTGAGCTGCTGCTGGAGGAGAAGTAAAGCAGGCCATCAATGCCTTTAATCTGCTGTTCAAGAACTTGCGTGACGCTGTCCTCGACGGTTTCAGCGGAGGCTCCAGGATAGTTCGCCGTGACATTGACGCCCGGCGGGGCAATATCCGGGTATTGTTCGACGGGAAGCGTCAATAGCGCAAGGGTTCCGGCGGCCATAATACAAATGGCGATGACGGCGGCGAAAACGGGTCGGAAGATAAAAAAGCGGGCCAGCATCGCGATCACCTCGGATCAGTTAATGGGTTCTTGCAGGGCGAAAATAGGCGGCGGTTCAATAAGACTGGAGTCGGGGCGTTGCCCTTGAAAAGGCGCCGGGCAGTTCAGCACATCGCAGGCTTTGGCAACGAGATATCGATGGATTTCAATGCATGACTTCGTGCGCTGATATTCACTCCAGAGATAGTCGTAGGTCTGGATGCTGAAAATATTCTGTTGTAACAGAACGCGCAGATCGTGTTGCCGTTTCTGCGCATATTCATAGATGAAGAGGGTGCGGCAAAGTTTAGCCTCTGCCGGATCCTGTTCGGGTGAGCACGCCTCCAGTAGATGCGCCTCGCTGGGAACTGGTTTCAGCAACGAGGCGCTTAGCAAACATGGAAAAAGTGATAATCCAATGAAAAAAAACAGCTTTGCCCATTTTTTGCCGCTGAACATCATTTTCTCCCCGCTTATTTATTTACTTTACAGTAAGGTAAATAAATTGTTTAAACAAGTCCTCAATACGATCAACGAGGCTAAGGGAAGAGAGAAGGCCAACGAGAGGTGCTCCGCTGGCTGGTGGGTCAAAACATGCTATTGCCGCTGGCGGTCTTTTCTGGAACGGTTTGGGTGACATCCCAGTGTTCGATGATTTTATGCTGCTCGTCGACGCGGAAAATATCGATGATTGCGCGCGTGACGCCCGGTTCGCGCCCGGTAACCTCGACGTGCAGGATCACGTGATCCCCGTCGACAAACGCCTGCTTAATTTCGCTGTGCGAGTCGGGATATTTGTTCTTCAGGAAAGCGATAAACTGCTGAAAACCCTCCTCGCCATCTTTCGCCATCGGGTTGTGCTGAATGTAACGATCGCCGAGGTAGGGCTTCGCGGCAGCAAAATCTTTGTCGTTTAACGCTTTGTTATAAAACTCAATAACGTTCTTTTTGTTTAACTGTTCACTTTCGCTATTGCCCGCAAAAGCAGCGGGCGATAGCGCGCAAAACAGAGACAGAGCAATGAGCGATTTCTTGAACATAAAACCTCCAGCGATGGTTGTGGTATCAGGCATCTAGCCTGTCAGGTGACGCAATCAACCGCCCCAACGGCTTTTCAGGTAGTTAACGGCTTGCTGGGTTTGTGGTTGATTCAGATAGTTCTCTCTGAACAAAATCGTGCCCTGAATTTGCGGCATTGATTCATTCAGATCAAGCTGCTTTTTCAGTTCAGGCACGCCGCCGCTGACCATCCAGTCGGGCTCGTTCTTTGACGGTTCGCCTACTTTGTAGAGCGCTACGCCGATGTACAGACGGGTATTGGTGGGCTTCACCACGTCAGCCCACCACTTTGCCAGTACATCGTAGCGAGCCGCGTCGCGAGCGAAGGGCCAGTAAATTTGCGGGGCGATATAATCCAGCCAACCCTTCTGAACCCACAGACGGGTATCGGCATAAGACTCATCGTAGGCCGCAGCGCCTCGGGTGTTGGAACCCGCCGGATCGTGCGACAGATTGCGCCAGACGCCCGCCGGACTGACGCCGAATTCCACGTCGGGATTAAGCTGTTTGATGGTGCGGGAGACCTGTTCAATCAGCAGTTGGGTATTGTGCCGCCGCCAGTCTGCCTTCGAGGCAAAACCCTGGCCATACTGTTGGAATGTCCGGTTGTCGTTAAGCGCCGATCCCGGCGATTCAGTGTAGAAATAATCATCGAACTGTACGCCGTCAACCGGATAGCGTTCAACGACTTCAGCAACAATACTGGTTATCCAGTCACGCGCTTGCGGAATGCCCGGGTCAAGGACAAAGCGGTCTCCGGAGGTGCGGATCCATTCCGGGTGCAGGATATATACGCTGGCGGGAACCTGCGAAAGCGTGCTGTTAAGCTCGGTCACGGTTTTAGGACGGGTATTGACGGAGACACGATAAGGGTTAAACCACGCATGAACGCGCATTCCACGCTTATGCGCTTCATCGAGCATAAACTTCAGCGGATCGTAGCCAGGATCCTGACCAATTTTCCCGGTCAGCATGTCGGACCACGGCAAAATCTTTGATGGCCAGAGCGCGGTGCCGTCCGGTTTCACCTGGAAGAACACGGTATTGATCCCGAGATTTTTCAGATTATCCAGCTTGGCGATCAGCGCTTCCTGCTGCAGACGAATGCGGCGACTGGCGTCGATGCCGCCGTTAACGGATTCCAGCGGCGGCCAGTCGAGGCGCGATACGGTCGTTAACCAGACGCCGCGCACCGGCTCATGGCTTTTGGGCAACGTTGGCTGCTTCGCTACGGGCGGTATCGGGGTGACCAGAGAAACAGGTGGCTTACTGGTACAGTGAGCCAGTAACAGAGCGGCGGCTATCACTACACCGGATATTTTCAATTTAGTCAAAAGAGAGCTACGAGAGCGGATCATCATATTTGCCAGCTTTTCTGGTCGTCGTACAAAAGGGTCATTTTCGTATTATTCGATATTAAGTCAATAGTTTAGCTGCATGTGTCGCCGCGTAGATGCGTGAGTCGTAGAGCGATAAATTTTTCCTCGCATCACGTAACTGTTTGCCATGGTATATCATTGATATGCATTAAAACTTGATTGGTTCAGGGCAAGTTTAAACAGGGTTTGTTAAAATTTGACCAAACAATTGACCACCAGTCTTTCATGGTGAGTCGAACTGGGTTAACACAATGAAATATTCATCTTTACGCCGCCATCTGTGGATATTCTTATTTCTGATTACGGTACTGAGCCTGGGTACGGGACTTTGCTACTGGCAAATGCAAAAAAAAGTCGATAAGGATATCCATTCGCGGCTCCAGCAGGCGATAGCCAGTCTCGATGTCACGGTTTCACAAGCGGAACAGGCCGCTAATATGGCCGAACCTTTTATGGGGAAAAACTGTGATGAGAATGTCCTGGCAGAGTTGCGCACCCTGGTTGCCACCATTCCTGATGTGCGGACGGTGAATTTTGGTAAGAATAATGAAATATACTGCACCTCGGTATTTGGGGGACGGAAGTTTCAATTCGATCGGACTCAATATACGCAAGGTGCTCTGCAATTATTCAGCGGTAATGAAATCACGCCTATGCATCCATTGATGGTGTATAGCGAACAGGATGATAAAGGAAATACGGTTCTTGTCGGTGTTGATGGTTATTATTTATACAATATTCTGACCGTTCTTGATGGCGACTCGCATTTGTATCTAAAGGTCGGCGATCGGGTGATGACGCGTAAGGGGGAAGTCATCGCCACGCCAGATATCAAAGCCCCCGTTAGCTTAAAGTCAGAGCAGTTTAACTTCTCGGTCATTGCCGATCGTGCCTGGGCATCCGGGGTGAGGGTGTTTATTCGCTATGAGCAACATACGTTGATCGCGATTATCCTGGCCTCCTTGTTGCTCACGTTTTTATTCAGGAATTATCTGCGCTACCGCAATACGATTGAGTATCAGCTCAGACAAGCGATCGAACTTAAACAGCTCAAACCGTATATTCAGCCCATCGTCAGCGATGAGACGGGAAGGGTGGTTGGCGGGGAAGTGCTGGTGCGTTGGGAGCACCCAAAATTGGGGTTTATTGCGCCGGATAAGTTTATTTCTGTCGCAGAGCAGACCGGGTTGATCAAAGAGATCACGGCGATTTGTTTCGCTGAGGTCATTCGCCAGTTTCGCCGCCAGCAGTCAATGATCCCAAAAGGGCTGTTTATCTGTTTTAACACCAGCTCGGTAAACTTCCAGGACGACGAGATTGTCGCGCTATGCCAGACGTTTATTCAGCAACTGAAAGACTTGCAGGCACGCCTTGTGCTGGAAATTACTGAACGGGAATCGATTGAAAATACCTTGCAAACGTCGGCAGTGACGGATCGGCTCAGAAAAATGGGCGTACAGTTTTCACTGGATGATTTCGGTACCGGGCACGCTAATTACAATTACATTCAGCAGTTTAACCCTGAAATTATCAAAATTGATAAGGTGTTTACTTTTAACATTGTGACCAATAATGCCTCTGCGCTGGTGGTCAAGAACATGGTCAATCTGGCGAAGAAATTTAACTGCCAGGTCATTGCGGAAGGTGTTGAGGATAAGGGCCAGCTTGAGGTGCTTAAGGATATGGGGATCGCTATCTATCAGGGATACTACTTCTCGAAACCGGTACCGGTTAATGAGTACATTCAGATGCTTTCACGCTCGTTTCGCTAAGCAAGAAAGAGAATGAGTGACTTCTGTTCCTACCAAAACACAGGAAATTAAAAGGTGATCAACTCGGCAAAACCGAGTTTTAATTTCCTGTTTTGGCTGAAAATTTGGCACTATTAAGAAATAACTCAACAACATGGAGGTTGTCTTGTTCGAAACTCACCTGAATATTTTTATCCGCGCGGTGTTCGTCGAAAATATGGCGCTCAATTTTTTCCTTGGTATGTGTACCTTTCTGGCTATTTCGAAAAAAATTGATGTAGCTTTTCGTCTCGGATTGACGGTGACGGCCTTGCTGGCGATAGCAACGCCCATTAACAACCTCATTTACAATTATCTTTTAAAAGAGAATGCCCTGATCGACGGGGTTGACCTGAGCTTTCTCGATTTCATCACTTTTATCGGCGTTCTCGCTGCATTGGTGCAGATTCTGGAAATGGTTATCGACAAATACTTCCATGCGTTAAACCATGCCCTTGGTCCGTTTCTGCCGCTGCTGACCATTCACTGCGCCATTTTTGGCGCGACGATTTTTATGGTCCAGCGTGAATACACTTTCCTTGAGTCGCTGACCTACGGCACCGGATGCGGTATCGGCTGGATGCTGGCGATTGTGGCATTGGCCGGGATCCGCGAAAAACTTAAGTACGCGAATATGCCTAAGGAAGGTGCGAACAAGTCCCTGATATGAGATCATGTTTGTCATCTGGAGCCATGGAACAGGGTTCATCATGAGTCATCAACTTACCTTCGCCGACAGTGAATTCAGCAGTAAGCGCCGTCAGACCAGAAAAGAGATTTTCTTGTCCCGCATGGAGCAGATTCTGCCATGGCAAAACATGGTGGAAGTCATCGAGCCGTTTTACCCCAAGGCTGGTAATGGCCGGCGACCTTATCCGCTGGAAACCATGCTACGCATTCACTGCATGCAGCATTGGTACAACCTGAGCGATGGCGCGATGGAAGATGCTCTGTACGAAATCGCCTCCATGCGTCTGTTTGCCCGGTTATCCCTGGATAGCGCCTTGCCGGACCGCACCACCATCATGAATTTCCGCCACCTGCTGGAGCAGCATCAACTGGCCCGCCAATTGTTCAAGACCATCAATCGCTGGCTGGCCGAAGCAGGCGTCATGATGACTCAAGGCACCTTGGTCGATGCCACCATCATTGAGGCACCCAGCTCGACCAAGAACAAAGAGCAGCAACGCGATCCGGAGATGCATCAGACCAAGAAAGGCAATCAGTGGCACTTTGGCATGAAGGCCCACATTGGTGTCGATGCCAAGAGTGGCCTGACCCACAGCCTAGTCACCACCGCGGCCAACGAGCATGACCTCAATCAGCTGGGTAATCTGCTGCATGGAGAGGAGCAATTTGTCTCAGCCGATGCCGGCTACCAAGGGGCGCCACAGCGCGAGGAGCTGGCCGAGGTGGATGTGGACTGGCTGATCGCCGAGCGCCCCGGCAAGGTAAGAACCTTGAAACAGCATCCACGCAAGAACAAAACGGCCATCAACATCGAATACATGAAAGCCAGCATCCGTGCCAGGGTGGAGCACCCATTTCGCATCATCAAGCGACAGTTCGGCTTCGTGAAAGCCAGATACAAGGGGTTGCTGAAAAACGATAACCAACTGGCGATGTTATTCACGCTGGCCAACCTGTTTCGGGCGGACCAAATGATACGTCAGTGGGAGAGATCTCACTAAAAACTGGGGATAACGCCTTAAATGGCGAAGAAACGGTCTAAATAGGCTGATTCAAGGCATTTACGGGAGAAAAAATCGGCTCAAACATGAAGAAATGAAATGACTGAGTCAGCCGAGAAGAATTTCCCCGCTTATTCGCACCTTCCCTAAAGCATTACGCGGATTAGGCAGCGTATTTATTACCGCCGGGTTGATGTCGCTAGGTTTTATGTCGTTTTCCGGTATCTCGTTGTAGGCTTGAGGGAGCAGGGCGAACCCTGCTAACTTACTTGCCCGGTAAAGTTCGATTTATTCAATCAAATCTTTGATGCCACTCAATGGACTAACGGTGCTTATGCCATAGGAAACTTTTTCCTTGTTCCCCTGAAAAACCGCCATATTAATACAAAGACCGGATTAACAGTATTCGGTGGAATATTAAAGCTTACTGGCAGACTTTCTCAGAACAGTGATATCCCTTTTAGGCGACACCTCAAACATCCTCGTATATTCACGACTGAAATGGGATAAGCTTTCATAACCGACAGCAAATGCCGCCGTGGTGACATCATAATGCTCATTCAGCATCAGTCGTCTTGCCTCATTAAGGCGCAGCCATTTCTGGTAACGGAGTGGACTCATTCCCGCAAGTTGCCTGAAATGGTGATGAAAAGAGGGCGTGCTCATCTGCACCCGACTCGCCAGCTCCTCGATACGCAAAGGCGATGCTATATTGGTCTTCAACCAGTCAATGGCTCTGCCGATGCGGTAACCATGTCCGTCTACGGCTGCAATTTGTCTAAGATGATCGGTCTGGTCACTCATCAACAGGCGGTAATGTATTTCCCGCTGAATAAGTGGGCCGAGAACCGGGATGGCTCCGGGCTCGTCAAGCAATGCAAGCAGACGGCAGAAAGGCTCCAGCAGAACATCCGTCACCGTTCCGATTCCAACACCTGTCCCCACGTTTCTTTTTTTGACTGGTGGCAGACCTCCCTGAGCAATTAACTCCATTAATACGCGTTGGTCGAGTTTATAGGCTATACCGACGCACGGCCGTGATGACGATGCTTTAAGTACTTCTGAACTGGCGGGCAGATCGAGAGACGTTACCAGAAACTTTTCCGCATCATATTCGTAGGGTTCACCGCCAACCCACATGGTCTTCGCGCCATCGGTCACCAGAACCACGCTGGGAGGGACCGGGCAACTGACCGGAGAAGCAGGCTCATCTCGTCGGAATAATTCCAGTCCTTCGATAGCAGTGGGGAAATCTCCGGTACCAGGCGTGCGTTGCGCGATATCCTGGGTGAGCATCCTGAGTAAATCCCCAACCGATCTGTCTGAAATCATTTTGTATGCCTCAATTTTGCGCTATCTCTGCGATGTTAACTTACCAGCCAGAAAAATAGAAATAAACGCTTTCACTGCAGGTTCATAGGATCAGGCAAAAAACAAAGAGTATTTTAATAACACATTTCTTCAGGGGCACCCAAAATAGCAATACTCAAATCAGACTCTGGCCCGGTATATATACGCCGATGTTGTGTCTGAATGAATCATGTATACCGTTTGAAAACAGCCCCTTTATCAACGAATGAAAGGTTTCAATATCATGACAATAAAATCTTCAAAGCGCTTTTTCAATAGCGCACTCCTCGCGGGAGCACTGTCCATGATTTCTACAGAATCTGCGCTCGCCCAGCCTGTGTCCGGCACATCAGACCCTTCGGTACGTCTGGTTCAGACGTGGGATAAAACCTTCTCAAGGAGTGACAAAGTGGAGCATCAAAAAGTGACGTTTAAAAACCGTTACGGCATGACGCTAGCCGCAGATGTGTATCTTCCTAAAGATCGCGGCAACAAGAAACTTGCTGCTATTGTTCTTTCGGGGCCTTTCGGTGCGGTAAAAGAGCAGGCCTCTGGCCTTTACGCTCAAACGCTAAATAGATGCGCGGAATAGTAGATCACTGAAAGGGAACTCAGCCCGGATTGTGCGATCTGATCAATCGCCAAACCAACCAAAACCACCAACCGGACTGAGCGATGCCGATCATAGCACCAATACCCCGTGGCGAACGACGCCTGATGCAGAAAGCTATTCATAAAACGCGCGATAAAAATCATGCCCGCAGACTCACGGCCATGCTGATGCTTCATCGGGGTGAACGGGTCAGCGATGTTGCCAGAACTCTCTGTTGTGCTCGTTCATCCGTTGGTCGCTGGATTAACTGGTTTACGCACTCAGGTATTGAAGGCCTGAAATCCTTACCCGCAGGGCGCTCCCGACGCTGGCCTTTTGAACATATCTGCACCCTGTTACGTGAGCTGATAAAGCATTCTCCCGGCGATTTTGGTTATCAACGTTCACGCTGGAGCACCGAATTACTGGCAATAAAAATCAATGAGATAACCGGTTGCCAGTTACATGCAGGAACCGTTCGCCGCTGGTTGCCATCTGCGGGGCTTGTATGGCGCAGGGCCGCGCCAACTCTGCGTATCCGTGACCCACATAAAGATGAAAAGATGGCGGTAATCCACAAAGCGCTGGATGAATGCAGCGCAGAGCATCCGGTATTTTATGAAGATGAAGTGGATATCCACCTTAATCCTAAAATCGGTGCGGACTGGCAGTTGCGCGGACAGCAGAAACGGGTAGTGACGCCGGGGCAGAACGAAAAATACTATCTGGCCGGCGCACTGCACAGTGGCACGGGTAAAGTCAGCTACGTGGGCGGCAACAGCAAAAGTTCAGCGCTGTTTATCGCTCTGCTGAAGCACCTGAAAGCCACTTACCGGCGGGCGAAAACAATCACGCTGATCGTTGATAACTACATTATCCATAAAAGCCGCGAAACACAGCGCTGGTTGAAAGCAAATCCCAAGTTCAGGGTAATTTACCAGCCGGTTTACTCGCCGTGGGTGAATCATGTGGAACGGCTATGGCAGGCACTTCATGACACGATAACCCGTAATCATCAGTGCCGCTCAATGTGGCAGTTACTGAAAAAGGTCCGCCATTTTATGGAAACCGCCAGCCCATTCCCCGGAGGAAAACATGGTCAGGCAAAAGTGTAGCGGTATTAGGCGCAGCTATTTAGCCGAGCGCGGATTCGTGACGCTGGCTTTTGATCCGTCTTACACCGGGGAAAGCAGTGGGGAACCACGCAATATTGCCTCTCCTGATATTAATACCGAGGACTTTATGGCCGCGGTCGATTTCATTGGATTGCAACCTTATGTCGATCGTGAGCGCATCGGTGTCATCGGTATTTGTGGCATGGGTGGTATTGCACTGAACGCCGTTGCAGTTGATAAACGCGTCAAAGCCGTTGTTGCGAGCACCATGTATGACATGAGCCGGGTTATGTCCAAAGGCTACAATGACAGCGTAACCCCGGAGCAACGCGAGCAGGCGCTTGAGAAGCTGAGTCTTCAGCGCTGGGACGATGCGGCAAACGGTGAACCTGCCTATCAACCCCCTTACAACAAACTGAAAGGCGGTGAAGCGCAGTTCCTCGTGGAATATGCGGACTACTATATGACAAAGCGTGGATACCACCCGCGTGCGGTAAACTCAGGAAATTCATGGTCGGTAACAACCCCGATCTCCTTTATGAATTTCCCACTGATGACCTATATTAAGGAAATTTCTCCACGTCCGGTCCTGTTTATCCATGGTGAAAAAGCACACTCGCTTTATTTCTCCAAAACGGCCTATGAAGCGGCAAATCAGCCAAAAGAGCTTTTGATTGTCAAAGATGCTACACATGTTGATTTGTATGATCGGATGGATAAAATTCCGTTCAACGACATCGCAGCATTCTTTAATAAGAATCTTAATAAATAAGTAATAACAGACCCAGCGCAGCCAGGTCATCAAGGTCTAAATATGCAAAATTTTATCTATCATAACACTGCGAAAATTATTTTCGGTCAAAATCAAATATCCGCAATTGAGCATGAAATTGCCGCGGATAAAAGAGTGATGATTAGTGAATGAAGTTATATTTCACGTACTCACAACGTTGTTTAAAAGAGGAAAGGTAGATGTCCTGGAACTTTGACCTGTTAGCAAAAATTGATGCGGCTGATGATCTCAAAATCGCCCCGTTTCATCCTGATATGATGACCACCGGTACGCCAACATGGATTTGGGAGGTGAGGGTAGATAACCGCCTTTTCGTGCGTGCCTATAGTGGCACGGGTTCTAAATGGTATCAGGCAGCGCTGGACCAACAGGCTGGTAAGATACGGGCTATTGGGCAGGAGTTTGACGTCATATTCGTGATGACATCAGATCCTGTGCTTCAGAACAAAATAGACCAGGCCTATCTAACAAAATACGCCAGCAGTCGCTATGTTTCCGCAATGACCGGGACAAGAGCCAGGGCGGCTACCGTCGAAATAGTACTTGCCTGATCGATGCCATATTGGAGTATTTGGGTTTTATATCGTTTTCCGGCATCTTGAAACCCTAACTACACGTTTTGAGAGTGGTTAGGGTTTCCTGACGCTGCGTTTGACGTTGATTGAAGTACGCGTCTTTATTTTATGTATTAATCTGTTATAGCAAGCGGAGTAAATAACTCAATCAAGTTTTCCTCCGGATCGTACAGATGAACTACACGCATACCCCATTCGGGCATATCCATTGGCTTGTTAATGAATTTAATCCCTTTTGCTAAGAATGCCTGATAGCTTTCATCGACGTTATTTACCTCGAAAGATATCATTGATTTTTCTCGATATCCTATAGGGTGTGCTTTTTCGGTGTTTCCAATAACCGGTGCCATCAGGTCGGATGTAAATAGGGCGAAGCCTTCTATTCCTTCAGCTACTTTGAAGCTGGCATAGCAATCTTCAATATCCCAGACCGCTTCCAAACCAAGTTGCTGGGTGTAGAAGTTAAAACATTTGCGGTAATCTTTGACTAATAGCCTTACGTTGCTGAATTTCATATCGACTTCCTTATAGACATCTATGTTTTATTTAGACGGGATAAAAGAGCTATGGGCGAGTTGCGACACACGCTGTGTCAGTTCGGAATGAAGTGAAGTAAATGTACGACAGACCTAATGCAATAAAAGGGAGGTAGCTCAAAATTCACAACATGCTGATTTCTGTGGCTGCTCCAGTGAATCATGATGGCTATTTAACATAATATACATTATGCGCACTGAGGCTGTAATGGCTCAATAGTAATGTCCGCCTGTGGCTCAATTCAGATGTCCGCGCTATGGTAAGCTTCACTGGTCCGTTTAAACTACCGGGAGGCATATCATGAGCGCAGAAAGCTCAGGAGTGTTTACTTTGAAAGAGATCAACCGGATCAAGATTATACAGGACGTCATTGAACGTCGCATCACAACGCGCCGTGCGGCCGAGCACCTCGGTATCAGCGACAGGCAATGCCGCAGACTTCTTGCCCGTTACCGTGAAGGCGGACCGCTTGGTATGGCCAGCAGACGATGTGGCATGCGTGGTAACCGCCAGTTGCCACCCGGGCTCGCAGATCAGGCTCTGGAACTGATCAAGACGCGTTATGCTGATTTCGGTCCGACTCTGGCGCGTGAAAAGCTCGAAGAACTCCACGGACTGTTTCTTGGCAAAGAAACTGTCCGGCGCATCATGGTGCGGGCTGGCTTATGGGTTCCCCGTAAACAACGTGCCGCAAGGATCCCTCAACCACGGTACCGGCGTCCGTGTACTGGTGAGCTGATACAAATAGATGGCTGTGATCACGACTGGTTTGAAGGCCGTGGCCCGGCCTGCACCGCGCTGGTCTATGTTGATGATGCAACCAGCAAACTGATGGAACTGTTGTTTGTTAAATCGGAGTCCACGTTTTCTTACTTCGAAGCCACGCGGCGCTATATCGATAAGCATGGTAAACCGCTGGCACTGTACAGCGATAAAGCCGGTGTTTTTCGTGTTAACAATAAACACGCCACAGGCGGAGACGGGCATACTCAGTTTGGGCGAGCCATGCATGAACTGAACATCCAGACTATCTGTGCAGAAACCAGTCCCGCCAAAGGGCGTGTAGAACGAGCTCACCTCACTTTACAGGATCGTCTGGTCAAAGAGCTGCGGTTACAGGGCATTTGTTCAATGGAGGCTGCAAATGACTTCGCTGAGGCCTATATGGCTGACTATAACCGCCGTTTTGGCAAAGTACCGCGACATGATTTTGACGTACACCGTGCTGTAGAACATGATGAGGACCTGGGGCTTATTTTCACTGTTCGTGAAAAACGTAAAGTCTCAAAATCGTTGACGATACAATATGATAAAATGTTGTACCTGATTGAAGACAGCGAACTGAGTCGCCGTGCAATAGGTAAATATATCGATGTGTATCACTATCCTGATGGCAGAAAAGAGCTGCGCCTGAACGGTACGCTACTTCCCTACTCTACCTACGACCGACTGTCAGAAATCGACCAGGGCGCGATTGTCGATAACAAGCGTCTTGGCCGAACCCTGGAGTTTATCAGTCTGGTGCAGAGCAAGCGGGATAACACGCGCTCTCAGTCAATTCCCGCTGGAGATGGCCCTTCCCGACGACGGCCAAAGCAGGAAGGGAAGAAATCCCAGCGCTCACTGGATAATGATGACATGCTCGAAGCACTCAAACAGCTTCAGTCACGTTCAGAGGACATTTTTGGTAAAAGAGCCCGCTGATGGTACTCACTGGCCGGACAGTGGTTGCTCACCAGTTGATATTGTCCGGCCAGACCCATGATGTATTATTCATTTCGTTCAGCATCTTTATGTCCTGCTTTTCACGGGCATACTTACCCCATAATGAATGAAAAGAACGAACAATACTGATTAACTGCTTTTTTCTTTGCTCCGGAGATAGGCTGATAAAATAGCAGCACCTGCTGTCAATATTATCCTCAATGAAATTAAAATCAGAGTCTGATGCATATTTTACTGTTAGCATAATATCATTCGACGTTGTTCTCTCAGACTCTGTTAATGCTGATTCTATCAGGTATTCAAAGGCATACATGACAGACAGCTGGTTTTTGTCTGTCTGAATATAACCCATTGAGTTTCTGAGTATTGAGGACTGTACCAGGACCAGAGGCCATAAAAGCTCAACACCATAAAGCTTATATGTATCATGTTGATCATACTGATGTTGCTCAACACGACGATTACCTTCCCGTGCTTTACGAATATCATAGGCAAGGGATAACATAAATCCGTCTTTAACTTTAATCAGTGGGCTTTCATCCACGATGTAATGAATGAGTTCATGTAATTCATTCAGGGCTTCTGAATCTCCCCACAGTATAAAACCTGCATTGTTCGGCGTTAACTCGTATCGAAGCATGGGCTCAATCATCCTGTTGTTTCAGTCGGAGGAAAGTCTATCAGTAAAGAGAATGAGAGATCAAAGTGGTCATTTTAATTGAGCTGGATAACGGACATTTCAATTGAGCCTTGACAGAGGCTGTAATGGCTCAATAGTAATGTCCGCCTGTGGCTCAATTCAGATGTCCGCGCTATGGTAAGCTTCACTGGTCCGTTTAAACTACCGGGAGGCATATCATGAGCGCAGAAAGCTCAGGAGTGTTTACTTTGAAAGAGATCAACCGGATCAAGATTATACAGGACGTCATTGAACGTCGCATCACAACGCGCCGTGCGGCCGAGCACCTCGGTATCAGCGACAGGCAATGCCGCAGACTTCTTGCCCGTTACCGTGAAGGCGGACCGCTTGGTATGGCCAGCAGACGATGTGGCATGCGTGGTAACCGCCAGTTGCCACCCGGGCTCGCAGATCAGGCTCTGGAACTGATCAAGACGCGTTATGCTGATTTCGGTCCGACTCTGGCGCGTGAAAAGCTCGAAGAACTCCACGGACTGTTTCTTGGCAAAGAAACTGTCCGGCGCATCATGGTGCGGGCTGGCTTATGGGTTCCCCGTAAACAACGTGCCGCAAGGATCCCTCAACCACGGTACCGGCGTCCGTGTACTGGTGAGCTGATACAAATAGATGGCTGTGATCACGACTGGTTTGAAGGCCGTGGCCCGGCCTGCACCGCGCTGGTCTATGTTGATGATGCAACCAGCAAACTGATGGAACTGTTGTTTGTTAAATCGGAGTCCACGTTTTCTTACTTCGAAGCCACGCGGCGCTATATCGATAAGCATGGTAAACCGCTGGCACTGTACAGCGATAAAGCCGGTGTTTTTCGTGTTAACAATAAACACGCCACAGGCGGAGACGGGCATACTCAGTTTGGGCGAGCCATGCATGAACTGAACATCCAGACTATCTGTGCAGAAACCAGTCCCGCCAAAGGGCGTGTAGAACGAGCTCACCTCACTTTACAGGATCGTCTGGTCAAAGAGCTGCGGTTACAGGGCATTTGTTCAATGGAGGCTGCAAATGACTTCGCTGAGGCCTATATGGCTGACTATAACCGCCGTTTTGGCAAAGTACCGCGACATGATTTTGACGTACACCGTGCTGTAGAACATGATGAGGACCTGGGGCTTATTTTCACTGTTCGTGAAAAACGTAAAGTCTCAAAATCGTTGACGATACAATATGATAAAATGTTGTACCTGATTGAAGACAGCGAACTGAGTCGCCGTGCAATAGGTAAATATATCGATGTGTATCACTATCCTGATGGCAGAAAAGAGCTGCGCCTGAACGGTACGCTACTTCCCTACTCTACCTACGACCGACTGTCAGAAATCGACCAGGGCGCGATTGTCGATAACAAGCGTCTTGGCCGAACCCTGGAGTTTATCAGTCTGGTGCAGAGCAAGCGGGATAACACGCGCTCTCAGTCAATTCCCGCTGGAGATGGCCCTTCCCGACGACGGCCAAAGCAGGAAGGGAAGAAATCCCAGCGCTCACTGGATAATGATGACATGCTCGAAGCACTCAAACAGCTTCAGTCACGTTCAGAGGACATTTTTGGTAAAAGAGCCCGCTGATGGTACTCACTGGCCGGACAGTGGTTGCTCACCAGTTGATATTGTCCGGCCAGACCCATGATGTATTATTCATTTCGTTCAGCATCTTTATGTCCTGCTTTTCACGGGCATACTTACCCCATAATGAATGAAAAGAACGAACAATACTGATTAACTGCTTTTTTCTTTGCTCCGGAGATAGGCTGATAAAATAGCAGCACCTGCTGTCAATATTATCCTCAATGAAATTAAAATCAGAGTCTGATGCATATTTTACTGTTAGCATAATATCATTCGACGTTGTTCTCTCAGACTCTGTTAATGCTGATTCTATCAGGTATTCAAAGGCATACATGACAGACAGCTGGTTTTTGTCTGTCTGAATATAACCCATTGAGTTTCTGAGTATTGAGGACTGTACCAGGACCAGAGGCCATAAAAGCTCAACACCATAAAGCTTATATGTATCATGTTGATCATACTGATGTTGCTCAACACGACGATTACCTTCCCGTGCTTTACGAATATCATAGGCAAGGGATAACATAAATCCGTCTTTAACTTTAATCAGTGGGCTTTCATCCACGATGTAATGAATGAGTTCATGTAATTCATTCAGGGCTTCTGAATCTCCCCACAGTATAAAACCTGCATTGTTCGGCGTTAACTCGTATCGAAGCATGGGCTCAATCATCCTGTTGTTTCAGTCGGAGGAAAGTCTATCAGTAAAGAGAATGAGAGATCAAAGTGGTCATTTTAATTGAGCTGGATAACGGACATTTCAATTGAGCCTTGACAGAGGCTGTCAGCACAAAGCGTTATTGTCGTCTCAGCACAATTCACACGCGTCGTGTACGCTAAGCCTTCATTTTGCTCAGCACAGGACCGCGATCTTATGTTGGTGACTATGACAGACAAAGAACTTTACCGGCTTGGCATCATTCAGCGAGTATTTGACCGGGCTTTGCTTCAGCGCGACGCAGCAGACATACTTAAGCTCAGTGTTCGTCAGGTGCAGCGTCTTGTGCGTCTGTACCGGACAGATGGCGCAACCGCATTTGCATCTTCCCGCCGTGGACGTCCTGCAAACAACCGGATCGATGAAGAAACACGCTGTAAAGCCCTGGATTTGATCCGGTGCCACTATTCAGATTTTGGCCCAACGCTCGCAACCGAAAAACTGGCTGAACGCCATCATATATATCTCTCTGTTGAAACCATCCGTAACTGGATGACAGCCGACGGTCTCTGGCGTCCTCATTCCCGCCGGCGAACCCGGGTTTACCAGCCGCGCTATCGTCGCGACTGTTTCGGCGAACTGGTTCAGATCGATGGCTCTCACCATGACTGGTTCGAAGGAAGAGCCCCAAAATGCTGTCTTCTGGTCTTCATGGATGACGCCACAGGTCGCCTGATGCACCTGCGATTCTGTGATTCAGAAAACGCGTTTGACTACATGATGGCTACCCGGCAATACATTGATAAACATGGTAAACCTGTCGCATTTTACAGCGACAAGCATGCGGTGTTCAGGGTCAGCGGACCCGAAAGCCGACGTACCGGCACAACCCAGTTCGGACGGGCTCTCCGGGAACTGGCGATCGAATTGATTTGTGCCAACAGCAGCCAGGCAAAAGGTCGCGTGGAACGGGTAAATAAAACGCTCCAGGATCGACTGATTAAAGAGATGCGCCTGCAGAACATCAGCTCGGTTGCTGAAGCCAATCAGTGGATTGAACATTTCATGTCTGATTTTAACCGTCGTTTCTCCCGGCCGGCAAAATACCCTAAAGATCTGCACCGTGCGGTCACACAGAGTCCACTGGAGCTGAATGATATCTTCGCCTGGCAGGAGCTACGGACCTTATCGAAAGCACTGACTTTTCAGTATGATAAAGTCATGTATATCATTGAACCCACCGAACAAAATACGCGCATAGCAGGTGAAAAAATTACCGTTTATGATTACCCTGACGGAAGCATTACTTTCCGGCATCAGCACCGGCCACTGGGTTATAAGATTTTCGATAAACTGACCTGCGTTGATCAGGGGGCGGTTGTTGATAACAAACGACTGGGTGCCGTTCTGAGGCTGGCACAGCAGAAACAGGACGAGCTGGAGGCTGAAGGAAAGCGAATGCGCAGTACAAAAATGCCCCGCAGGCGCGCTCAGGAGCGTGCACTGGAAGAGCTCAGGGCGATCAACCCGGTGCTGGCCAGTCCGCAGGATTTTATCCCCAGCCTGAAGCGATGAGCCCTTCCCTCACCTGCGGATCTGATATGGCCGACAGATGAGAGAAAAATGGACGACAACAAACCAGTGCTCCTGACACTTCACGAAGCGCTACGCCTGGATTTGATTGAAGCCTATATGGCGCGGGAAATCACGCTGGCAGAAGTGGCAGAGTCCATGGAGCTCACCCGTCGTCAGTGCTCCCGCCTGATTAAGCGCTATCGCGAGCTGGGGCCAGCCGGTCTGGTCAGCCGGCGCCGTGGAAAGCCCGGCAATCATCAGTTAAACACCACCATCAGAGATCAGGCACTGCAGCTTATTCGCTCACGCGGCCGGGGTATGAATCCGTCAGCCATCTGGCGAATTCTGATCACAGAATACGGTGTCCGGATTTCAAAAGAGACCGTACGTAAACTGATGATAGCCGAGAAAACCTGGCAACCACGTTCTTCCTCCAAAGCCTGACTCAACCTTAAAAAGGCATTGTCCAGACTCTCCACTGACGTCAGGTCAGCTTTGTTTTCAGCACGACATTTCAACATTGGCTAGACAGAGGCTGTAGAGGCTCAATGCTAATGTCTATTTGTGGCTCATTGAATGTCCAGGCTATAGTTTTCAAACCTGTATGTCTGGTCAACGACTCACTTTTCCTGATGAGGAGTTTTCTATGGCTATACATGACGCCGGGATGTTCACCGTGAATCGCCACGGATAATCTAGACACTTCCGAGCCGTTGATAATACTGGTTTTCATATTCTGTCGGTGACATCTGTTCGCTAGAACCATGCCGACGCTTACTGTTATAAAACATTTCGATGTAATCAAAAATATCACTGCGGGCTTCTTCCCGCGTTCCGTAGATCTTTTTCTTTATCCGTTCGCGTTTCAACAACTGGAAAAAGCTTTCTGCAACCGCATTATCATGGCAGTTACCGCGACGGCTCATGCTGCCTTCCAGGCCGTGTGATTTCAGGAACGACTGCCACTCATGGCTTGTGTACTGACTGCCCTGATCCGAATGAACCAGCACCTGTTTTTGGGGATTACGCCGCCATACAGCCATCAGCAGTGCGTTCAGGACAATGTCCTTTGTCATCCGGGATTGCATGGACCAGCCGATAATTTTGCGTGAGAACAGATCAACAACCACGGCAAGATACAGCCAGCCTTCGTGGGTCCTGATGTAGGTTATGTCCGTTACCCAACGCTCATCCGGAGCATCCGGATTGAACTGTCGCTGGAGCCTGTTGGGCGACACGATACTGGCCTCGCCTTTACGTGCCCGCGGGCTCCGGTATCCGACCTGAGCCTTTATCCCGACACGTTTCATCAGTCGCCAGACCCTGTTCACTCCGCACTGTTGCCCGCTGTCACGCAGATCCAGATGGATTTTGCGATAACCATAGACGCATCCCGATTCCAGCCAGAACTGTTTAATCTGTCCTGTCAGTCTCAGGTCTGCCTGATGGCGTTGTGAATGCGGCTGCTGAAGCCAGGCGTAAAAACCACTGGGATGAACATCCAGCACCCGACAGAGCAGGCGAACAGGCCAGCAACAGGTGTTGTCACGGATAAAGGCGTACCTCAGTCGGACAGCTTTGCGAAGTACGCCGCGGCTTTTTTTAATATGTCCCGTTCGTCGGTAACCCGCTTCAGCTCTTTCTGGAGACGGCGGATCTCGGCCTGAGCATCTGACTGTTCTTTATTTGTGGAAGAATCCGGACCGTACTTCTTTATCCAGGCGTAAAGGCTGTGGGTGGTGATATCGAGACGTGTTGCAACGCTGGCAACAGAATAACCGCGATCAACAACCTGTTTGACTGCTTCAGTTTTAAACTCTTCGGGATAACGCTTACCGCTCATGGGCACCTCTCTTTAAGCCATCTTAAATGACTCTAAGGTGTCTGTTAAACCCGTGGCGATTCATATGCATCCATCTTGCATGCATAGAACCAGACATATTCAGAGCCAAACATCATCAACCCATCGCGAACTTTCCTGGCCCTGAAATTACGGGACTCACCCGGTTCGATACCGAAAATATAGTTGCTCAATGGCTCAGGTGACTGATCCTTGAACATTCGCTGGACTGACTGCAGTTTTGCCTCAAAAAGCTCGTTATAAAAATGGTTATATTGGTAGTTTCCTTGCTGATATATCTTTTTCTGCGACCCATCCGCATGATGGTAGAAACCTTTGACTATCATGCTGGCTTTCTGTTTTTGAATGTTAATTTTTACCCACAGGTCCATGTACTCGCCGGGTTTCATATGGATCTTCTGCTGGCCGCTACAGGAGTATTTGTCGCTATCGTTGTTAAAAAATGCCATAGCCACAAGCAATATTGCCAGAACCACAGTCACGGCGACGATAGGCTTGAACATTTTATTATTTATCATGCTCCCCCCTGAAGAGATAGTTTTTACATACATCACCGGCGCTTGCAGAAGAACGGCAATGAACTAAAGACTCGAATAAAATGTCTACTGAATCATTCTCAAGATAATAAAAAACATCTTGTTCATCACACTGAAATGATTCCGCTTGAATGAGCGCCGCAATACGCTGCTTCGCCTCTTCACTTTTACTGAGCACCTGTACTTTACAGCCAGCGATAGTCTCCGCAGCACTCAATGGCAACGTGCCTAATTGACGCAATGACTGTAAATTGAATAAACCAAAAAATAGCGGTATTAGCAGCAAAGACCACATTATGTAGAATGGCTTTATGCAAGACTTCAGCCCTTTTACCACAGGTAAAGGCTGACTCTCCTGGCGAGTCGTTGATGTGACTTTCACGTCTTCAGGCAGCAGAAGCCCTATCCTGGGTTTAGTCACCAGAATATCTTTATCCACTCCCAGATCGCGGAATCCTTTTCTCAGCATTGAGATATTTTGACTGAGGTTACTGTCGCTATCCACTAGCTCGTTTTTTTTAAAAATATCATCCAGCAGCGTATCTCTGGCGATAACCGCCCCTTGATTTTTAATGAAGTACTCAAGTAAGACGCTGACCGACGTAGCTAATGAGATATTGTCTTTTGTTTCGAGATGGGTCAGAGAGCGATCTAAAGCATCGAATCGTATTGTATCTTCGAAAATATAATTCATATTTCCCCCCCAAAAGTATGGTGGGTAATGTAACAATTTAAAACTAGATAAATTTAGGGATTCTTCTATCTATGAAACATTATCTTTTCTTATGTAAGGTAAATGATAAAGTGCTGATGTTTATCCATAAATTGATTACATCTGCTTATTCTATTGTTTATATATTGAAAAAAATTAACAATGCGCAAAGAGAGAACCAATAGATAAATTTATTTATTTTATTAACAATGAGTTATCGTGTTTCAATTATGTAAAATCATGTTCTTTTTTTACCAAATATTGGCATGAAAATCGATTCAGCACTCCTTCGTCTTTCAGACTACACGAGTCAGAAAACTGTCCTTTTATGTTCTACTTGAGCAGGTGGCTTAAGTATATACACAAAAATAAAGGGGATTGGTCACTTACCGTACGTTATTCTATCTATTCATCTGCCTGAGGTCTAACAGACTCACTCATTTTCAGAATATTCATTTGGCTTAAACTTATCTTCAATGCCCGCGATGAGGTCATCCTTAGAGCAGTAAAGAGGCGGTGTGCGGGGAATATCCCAGAAGGTAGCATGAACCTCCCATACCCGCACTGAAAGAGTGGCAGGCAGGAGATGAATTTATACCCTTATAAGAAGGAGTGTTATTTTTGATATTCCTTGTTATTCTGCTGAATTGTTGTCCAGGTAATTATCATTCAACATGCTGTTCATTCAGGGAATGACCTGGCCACGAAGTTGTACTTGCCGACTCGATATCCAGACCAACAAAGCGAAGTCCGGCGAGCTTATTCACATCTGCCAGACAGGTGTCTTTACCCCAGGGAGAATCACCGTGAAATTTGCATCAATCCCTTTCAATCAAAATCAGGTGGGATGGCCGCTTAATGAGATTGACCGCCAAATACAACCGCAGTTGAGCGGAGACATCAACGCTGATTGGGTCGTCATCGGCTCCGGCTATGCTGGTGTGAGTTTTGCCCGCAGGCTGGCCAGCCTCAACCCGCAGCTGAACATTGTGCTTATTGACGCCGAATCTGCGGCGACCAGTTCCTCTGCCCGAAATTCAGGGTTTGTTATTGGCCTGCCGCATAATATCGGTAGCTCTACCGCCGAGTTGAAAAAAGCGCAGGACTATCGCGCCCTGCTCCAGGAAGGGATCCGCCTGTTAGAAGAAACGGTGACCGCACAGCAGATTGAGTGCGAGTGGGAAAACGTTGGCAAATATCACTGCCAGATTGACCCATCCAGCGAAGCCATTATGCAGGAGTACGTTGATAATCTTCAGCTTATGCAGGAACCCTACAGCCTGTTGAATAGCGAAGAGCTGTATCAGAAGCTGGGAACCCGGATCTACAGTAAAGGTATCTATACCCCCAGCTGTATTCTGGTGAACCCGGCGAAACTGATTGCGGGCCTCGCGCGCCATCTCCCGGAAAACGTCACGGTTTACCATCAGACGCCAGCGCTGGCTATTCACAACGAAAACGGCGGCATCAGGGTGACAACCCTACAGGGGACGATTCAGGCCAGGCAGATTATGCTGGCGACTAATGCGCTTTCTCGTGAGCTCTCTCCCGTGATAAGTCGCCAGGCGTCAATGGCGACCTATGCCAGCATCACCGCCCCGCTTACGGCTGAACAGCGCCAGCGTCTGCCCGCAATGGAAAGCTGGGGGCTGACGCCGGTGAATGCCATCGCCGGAGCCACGCTGCGCTATACCCGAGATCATCGTTTTCTGATCCGCCAGCATGTCGATCCGGCGCTGCGGGGCGTCATCACTGCGGGACAAACTGCCAACGCCGCGCGGCAGCATCTGGCGTTATTCCACAATGCCTACCCGGAACTGCGAGATGTACCGCTGGAAAGGACGTGGTCCGGGACTATTAGCGTCACCCGCAACGGTGCGCCGGTCTGGGGGCGACTTGCGCCGCAGGTGTGGAGCGCCGGAGGCTGTAACGGTGCCGGGGTGTCAAAACAAACCATCGCCGGGACGCTGCTCGCCGACATGGCTCTGGGGCAGGATAACCCGCTGATCGCGGCCATGCAGTCGCTGGGGCAGGCAAACTTTATGCCGCCCTCCCCGTTCCTCGATATCGGCGTAGCCGGTGCATTGTGGAAAGAGCGCTATATGGGACGTAAAGAGACGGCGATGTAGTCGCCACTGGCGGGAGTTAAACAGGTTTCAGTCGGTGGGATTGAAACCTGTTGTCTGGCTTAGTCCGGGATCGCTTCACCTTTACGCAGCGTCAATACCTCAAACCCCTGTGCAGTAACGGCAATGGTATGCTCCCACTGCGCCGAAAGTTTTTTATCGCGAGTGACCACCGTCCAGCCGTCTTTTTTGTTTTTTATCCGGCTATCGCCCTGATTCACCATCGGTTCAATGGTAAACACCATCCCTTCTTTAAGTACGGCACCGGTACCGGGTTTGCCGTAGTGCAACACCTGAGGATCTTCGTGCATCTCTATACCGACGCCGTGTCCGCAGTACTCTCTAACCACGCTGTAGCCGTTGCTTTCAACATAGGACTGGATCGCATGGCCGATGTCGCCCAAGGTCGCGCCCGGTTTAACGACCTTAATGCCCTTCCACATCGCTTCATAGGTTTTCTTCACCAGCCGACGAGCCAGTGGTGAAACATCACCAATCAGGTACATCTTGCTGGAGTCGGCAATCAGCCCACCTTTTTCCAGCGTAATGTCGACGTTAACAATCATGCCGGATTTCAGATGTTCCGTTTCCTTCGGCATACCGTGGCAAACCACGTCATTGATCGACGTATTTAGCACGTAGGGGAAATCATACTGCCCCTTACTGGCCGGGCGCGAATGCAGCTCGTTGACGATGAAATCCTCAACCCGATTGTTGATGGCCATGGTGGTGACGCCAGGCTGAATAAAGGTATCCAGCATATCAAATACCGAGGCCAGCAGTTCGCCTGCGTGGCGCTGGCGGGCGAGTTCGTCGGTGGTTTTAATGGGAATTGATAGCATTGATCACCTCCAGCAAACGATCGGAGCCGGACTTCAGCATCATCAGTTTAATTTGCTGATGGTTAAGCTCAGGATAAAGCTCGCTCATCATCCCAAGGCGGATCCAGTACTCCGCCTGCGCGTTGACCGAACGCGACATCGCCTTGCTGGCATCACGGATGTCGTCATGCAGCAGGTCAGAAATTTTCACAATACCCATTTATACGTACCGTAACGATTTATATATGTATCGTATATTACGCCACCACGGTTAAGCGGACAACTTTGGCGACTAAGAACCGTTCCTTCTTAATTTCACGAACTCACCTCGCGTACCTGGCAACTCATCAGTATGTATTGAGCATCTTTACACTTATGGTGATCTATTAACGGCACAAGTCGCCTGAAATGTTCACTTGCACAATGCCGGTCAAGCGCCGCCCGATCCGGCCACTCTTCGATAAAAATGAAATGACCCGGATCTTTTTCATCAATATACAGATCATAAGCGATGCAAAGAGGTTCCTTTTTAGTGGACGCTATTAACTCGCGGTACAAAGGCATAACAGCCTCAATATCCTCAGGTTTTATAAAATCTTCGGCGATGACTTTTAACATTCCAACCTCCATGAAAAAGAAGAATTTGTACACTATGGCGTAAAGAGATTTTTGGCAAAGGTAACAATGGCCGGAAAAATTGCAGGAAGCCAGGGGATGATCCCGAGGTTTGCAACCGACGATCCTGACTCACGAGTCGGCTATTATAGCGCTGGCGATGTTGGGAATGGGCGTTTTGCTGCCGCTGTTTCGCTTTCTGGTCCCGCTGGTTTATTTCTGGCCGCATCCCTATGCCCAGATCATTCTTTTGCTTAGCGATTTTGTGCTGCTGACGGGCGGCTTGTTATTTGTGACGTTTCACTCCATGCTCGAAGGGATCAGAGCGGAAAATGAGAATAAGGAGTTCATCTGACTATGGCAGTGGTGGTTAATCTGGACAAAATGCTGGTGGAGAGAAAAATGACGTCCAGGGCGCTGGCGGCTTATGTCGGGATCACCGAGCAGAACCTGTCGCTGCTCAAATCGGGAAAGGTGAAAGGTATTCGTTTTGATACGCTGGCAAAAATCTGCCAGGCGCTGGAGTGTCAGCCAGGCGATATTCTCGCCTGGGAGGCGGATTAACGCCCCTTATCAATCATACAGTTCCACTGTTGGCTCACGCTGCTCTGGCTGGTGGCGATCTGTAGCGACAGGCTGGCATCAAGGGTATGCGTGACGCTGTATTCAAGCACCACGTCATCCAGATCGCGGGCGACTCGCTCAATGCGAAACAGCGGGCGCCCCGGCTCAATATTTAACAATCCCGCCGTGCGGGTATCGCAGCAAACCGGCGTATAGCGCTCCGTGGCGTTGGCTGGCGAGTAGCCGAAGGTTTCCCGCAGCTGCTTATACAGCGACCGGCTGCCGTCGACGTGGCTGAGATCGTTATAAATCCGCCCATTTAGCCAGGTCAGAACGTGGCCGACCGGTTTTTCCCCCTGCACCAACAGCCGCTCCAGGCGCATCAGCTGGCTGCCTAAATCTAGCCCCATCTGCTCCGCCACGTCCTTATCTGCCATGGTCGAAATTAGCGACAGCACGTCCACTTCGACGACACCTGGCGCATCAAAGGTGGTCAGTACATCCGGGAGGTCGGTGTAGTATTTCTGCAACGCATCGCGGTTAATAAAGGTCCCTTTACCCTGCTCCCGATACACCATGCCTATGCTTGCCAGCGAATCTATCGCCTGTTTAATGGTGCCGCGCGCGACCTTGAATTCCCCGGCGAGCAGCAGCTCACCCGGGAGTTTATCGTCATAGGTAAAAGAGAGGATCCGCTGCAGGATAACGTCTTTTATCCTTAAATAGAGAGGGAGTCCATCCGACTCAAACATACTTGTGCTCCACTCAGAGGTAGTGTATCTGGCTCCTGTATGTGCTCAGTATATCCTGATTTATCGCCTGATTACCGTCTATGTTTGCGCTGGCGAGAATGGGCGGCGTGCACTCATTTTCCAGCATGATTTCGCAAATGCGCAGTACCAGACTGTTGGCAATCGTCGCGCCCATAATGGTGGATAACGGCGCGGCTTTTTGCGCCAGGCCCGGCAGGCTAACGGACGCATCGCCGTACTCGCAGTGGTTATCGATGGTAATGTCGGCAATATCGACCAGCAGCTTGCCGCTGGAGTGGCGTGATGTCACCCGCGCCGCCGTTGCGAGGCTGGTAATAGCAATAACCTTTGCCCCACAGGATTTCGCCGCCAGCGCGACATCAATCGTAATCGCGTTTCGCCCGGAGACTGAGTGAATCAACAGCGTATCACCCGCCCGCAGCGGCGACTGCTCAACCAGCACTCGCCCCAGATTTTCCACATTCTCCACCGCGCTGGTCAGGGTTAATGGCCTGACGTTAAGCATCAGTGCGGGAGTGAAAAGCGGATTGATAATGGCCAGACCGCCTGCCCGATAACTCATCTCTTCCGCCAGAATTCCGGCGTGGCTGGCCCCGAAAACAAAGATATTGCGCTGTGCCAGGATGCTCTGCGCCATCATTTCCGCCGCCTGCAGTAGCTCATCTGGGCGTTGTTCGAGAAAAGCCAGCTTCTGGCGGATTTGGCTGTAATACTGCTTCAATGCATCGCTCATCTATTTTCTCCCCGTCAGAACATCAGCATGCTGGTCAAAAGGTGAATAAGCGGCGCAAGAACAAACATATCGCTGTCGCCGGCCCACAATGCGGTATCGGGAATGGTGTTGTTGATAAAACCAGTCACGCAGAAATATTGCCCCCACGCGACCACCGTCGAGGTGATAAATCCCGCCAGTAGCGCACCTTTATAGCCGCCGGTAATATTGCCGAAAACGCCTGCCGTTCCGGCGTGGAAGAAAATCACAATCATACTGGGAATAAACACGTAGCCGGTGTAGCGGCCAATCAGGGTCAACCACAGCAGCGAACCAACAAACGCGCCGACAAAGCCTAACACCACCGCGTTTGGCGCAAAGTTAAACAGAATCGGGCAATCCAGCGCCGGTTTTGCGCCAGGAACCAGCCGCGAACCAATGCCGTTAAACGCCGGTACCATTTCACCAATAAACATGCGCACGCCAAGCAGCACCACGGCGATGCCGCCGGTAAACATCAGCGACTGTTTGAGCGCGTAAATATAAAAGCTCAGATCCCCCGATTGCGCGAGAATTTCAGCCGCCTTCGCCGTGCCTTTTATTTGCAGAATAAAGGTGCCGATAAAGAACAGCAGCGACATCGTTAATGCGGTCACTACGTTGGAGTCACGAAGAAAACCGAGTTTTTTCGGGACTTTGATATCCTCAGAACTAATTTTATTACGCGCAAATAGCTGTCCAAACAGCGCCCCAAGCAGAGCCACCGAGGCCGAAGTATGCCCCAGCGCCACGTTGTCGTTACCAGTAATTTTGCGTACCCAGGGCTGGACCAGCGCGGGTTGTAACGTCCAGTACAGGCCCATAATCACCGTCAGCATTAGCGTTAACTGCACCGCTGAAATACCGGGTTCGGTGTTCACCATTACCCCGGCAAAAATCATTGTGGTCCAGAACATCATGTGCCCGGTGAGATAGATATATTTAAAGCGCGTGAGCCGGGCCAGCAGCAGGTTGATGGCGAATCCCCCGGCGATGGCGATCGTCACGCTGCTGCCGTAGCGCTCGCTAAAACGCGCCTGACCGATAATATTGGTCAGGTTCATCGAACTGAGGCCGAATACCTCGGTCCAGATAGGCTGAAATATCAGTAAAGCGGAAACGATAATCCCGGCTCCCGCGCCGATGATCAGAAAGCCCAGAATCCCTTTCAGGGTGCCGGAAACAATATCAGCGAGCGGTTTCTTTTGCAGCACCAGGCCCAGCAACACAATCAGGCCAATTAAAATCGACGCCTCACCAAAAATATTGATCGTTATCCAGCGCAGAACGCCAAGAAATTCACTCATGACGACGCTCCCGGTTTCAGAATATTGGCCTGCGTCAATGCCCGGATTATTTCAGCGTTGTCGATATAGTTATTCACCACCACCACCGGGCAGGATAGATGTTTTAGATTGTCCACCAGCTCGGCGTTGGTGATCACTACATCGGCATTGGCCGATGCGGCTGAAGAAACATCCATATGTTCAACGGAGGCCTGAATACCGTGCTGTTTTAACACCGTTTCGACGTTCATTTTTAAAATCAGGCTTGAGCCCATACCTAAACCACAGACTGTCAGAATTTTCATCGCTATTCACTCCGTGTTAATTAAGCTACAAACGCTGCGAGCAGCCTACGACGCGCTGGCTAACAGCTGATAAAGTTGTTCAGGATCGTGAGAATGCATCAGGGTATGCAGGTTATGATCATCGCTCAGCACGGTGACGATATGCTGGATAAGATGGATATGCGCATCGCTGCTGGTTGCCGAAAGCCCCAGCACCACCTGCACCGGGTCGTTTTCCACATGACCAAACGCCAGCGGCTCGCGCAACCTGATTAGGCTGATTTGCGCCTTAATGGCCCCCTGTTCGGGGCGGGCGTGAGGCAGCGCCAGCCCTGGCGCAATGACAAAATAGGGGCCAAGCTCACGGTAGCTATCAACCATGGCCTGAACGTATTGCGGGCTACAGGCTCCCGCGCGACAGAGCGCGTTCCCCGCTTCGCGGATCGCCTCCTCCGGGCTGCTGGCCGGGCAATCAACCTTTATCGACTGACTTTCGATCATCGGCGGCTCCTTGCGTTAAGTGATGGCGAATAGAGGCCAGGGTAGTCTCCAGCGCCTGCTGAACGAAGGCACGGCCTTTCTCTTCGCAGGCCCTGGTGGGGTCACCCAGCACGGCGTAATCAGAAAACTCGGTCCAGCGTATCGGTTGATAGCGGAAATTCTGTGGAAATACCGGATAGTGCTCACGGGCGTTAGCCATGGTGACGAACTCCGGGGCCAGCGCCAGCATCAGCGAGGTTTCGACCTCATCGGCATGCATATAGCCGGGATAAGCCACCGCCGAGGTTTGCCGCTTTTGCACCTCCTGCTCCATACCTGCCCAGCTGTAGCTGAGCAGCGTGATGTCTTTCTCCTTTAGCTGGCGGGAAGCCGCTTTAATAGCGTCAAAATTGCCGTAATGTGCGTTGATCACCGCCGTGGTGGTAATGCCGTAGCTGGCCATATTCTCCGCCAGCGACACCAGCATCGACGTCAGTTGTTCATTGCCGATATCAATCGCGCCCGCATGCCCGCGCAGCGACCACACCTGGCTGTAAGAAATAACGGGCAGGCTCAGCGCGCACTCGCCTAACTGTTCATCGAGCAGCGCGCAAAAGCGCTCGGCCAGCAGGTTGTCGGTATCCAGCGGTAGGTGATCGCCGTGTGGCTCGACCGCACCCAGCGGTAGCAAGGTAATCTGCGCCTTCTGCAGTGCGAGCCGGGCTTCACGTTCATTTAAATGGTGCAGTTTCATTGCACCTCTCCTTAACCAAAAGCGAAGTAACGCGCCGGATTTTCGACAAAGAAATCATGCAGTAACGCTTCGCCGTCAAACCCGGCCTCCCGCGCCTCTTCGACGAATCTTGGCCGCCAGTCGCTGAGGATAAACTTCAGCCCCAATCCCCCTTTGCCGTAATGCGCGCTCATCGATTTGCGGGCAAAATCGCCGCCGATGAGGATTTGCTTTTGATAACCTTGCTGGCACAGCGCCAGAATGGCCTGGGTGCGGATATGTTCAGGGTAATATTTGATGCGGCTGATACCGTCAAAAGAGAGAAACGCCCCGGTGTTGGCGATCTGACGGTGTAGCCAGGGATCGGGGTTGCGATCCATATGAGCGAAACATAAGCGGGAAAGATCCAGCCCCAGACGGGTAAATATCTGCGCCTGTTCTAATCCCATCGTCCCCATTTCCGTATGGCTGTGCATCGGCGCGCCAGTGCGTTGCTGGGCGCGGACAATGACTTCCATGGTTTTTCTCTCTAACGGAGAAATCGTGTTATATCCCGTACCACACTTCACCACCCCGGCCCGATGCGGGGTTCCTTCGATCCCCTCGGTGACCTCGTGGCAGACGTGCTCAACCAGTTCATCAATTTCTGAGTTGGCAATCCAGTCAGCAAAGCTTTGTGAAGAGCCTGGACGCAGGCTGCTCCACAGAAAGCCTTTGTTAAAACCGGCGGTGGCGATAATGTGCAGTTGCTGACGCTGGGCCATTTCGGCGACGGTTGCCGCATGGCGACCATAATCCGGGGCGGTGGCGTCGTAGATAGCGTTGCCACCAGCAAGACGGAAATCACTTAATTCACGCTCGGAAGCCTGCGGGTCATCCAGCAAAAGGTCGTCATCCTGACGTTCTGCCCAATAAGGCGGAATACAGTAGATATGATCGTGGCTGTAGGTCACGCCCAGTTGATTAGCGGCAATGTCGCCGTTTAAGGTACGAATGATGCCCATGTTTCTTGCTCCCCGGAACGGATAAGAAGGTGCTTTCAACATAGGTGAGCGCCACTTGTCCAGTCAAGTGATCAAGTTCGCATCAGTAATACAAAATTCTTATCTGTGAGCCAGGTCTGATGTTCACGTTTTAACCCGTCGAGCGTGCCCACTTATCACTTGAATACGTTTTTTGCATTTCAGAGTATGTGACGTTGTCACATACGATTTTATCAAAGAGAAAGTTATTCTAATGGAATTAAATCTGCCCCTTTGCGTCATGAATTAATTATTTCCCTTGTAAAAACAAACAAATGCGCACTCAAGCAAGACGGTAAGTTTCAGGCTAATAATTACGTTAATTGATTAAAATGTTTAATTGAATGAATCGATAAAAGGAGTATTGTTAAAAACAATGATGAGCGGAGATAAGTAAATGTTACGAGATTTTTTGTTGGTAGAAAAAGAAGATCGCCTGGTTGAACAACAATGCGCAAGCGACGATATGATAAACGCAACGGATGTCACTGAATGGATCATTATCAATAGCAACGGCGACAAAAAAGGCCGTGTGGCCTTATTTAATCAGTTTACTACCCGTCGTTCGTATTGTGTGAATTACCGCATAACGCAGTTTGATAATAGTGGACGAGTTGTTGTCGACCGTCTGGCGGATTCCATTTAATTACTAAAACCCCACCAGCGGCTAAGAGCCTAATGGGATAGGCTCTTAGTTACGCCCCCCCTCCCCAGCGCCTGAAATTCCTCTGCCTGTAACATAAACGCGACACCGTTCTCATTACCATTTCATTGCTGTGGTTAATCTAAACGTGTGTGTCTTCGTACACACGTTTTTCTATCAACAAGGAAGGTACATGTTTCCAGAACACAGAGAGTTGATTTCTCGATTGAAAACCTCGCACTCACGCTTTCAATCGCTATTCGAAAAACATAACGCGCTCGATCACGATATTTCCCGGATAGAAGGAGCTGACGGCAAAGGATACAGTCTTGAGCTTGTTCATATGAAGAAAGAAAAACTTCTGTTGAAGGATGAGTTACTGAAAATCCTCCAGCATGAGAGCCTGAATCAGGCCTGACGCTTCGATTAAGGCCGCCAGATAGCGGCCTTTCTTCTCTCAACTTCCGGCTACGAACGGATAAACGCCAGCAGATCGGCGTTAATCACATCAGCATGGGTGGTATGCATACCGTGCGGGTAGCCGGGGTAAATTTTTAGCTGGCTATCAGACAGGAGTTTATCCTGCAATATCGCCGCGTTCTGATAGGGAACAACCTGATCATCATCCCCCTGCATAACCAGTACCGGTAGCGTAATGGCTTTTAAATCCTCGGTCTGATCGGTTTCAGAAAACGCCTTAATCCCCTCATAGTGTGCCTTCGCACTGCCAATCATACCCTGCCGCCACCAGTTCTGAATGGTGCCTTGCGACACTTCTGCGCCATCGCGGTTAAAGCCATAAAAAGGCCCGGAAGCGACGTCGAGATAAAACTGCGCGCGGTTAGCAGCCAGCGCCTGGCGAAAACCATCAAAAACTTCAACAGGTGTCCCGCCTGGATTGTTGTCCGTTTTGACCATCAATGGCGGAACCGAACTGATAAGCACCGCTTTAGCGACGCGTCCCTGCGGTTGGCCATACTGTGCAACATAGCGCGCAACCTGCCCGCCGCCGGTAGAATGCCCGATATGCACGGCGTTATGCAGATCCAGATGTTCCGCCACAGCCGAAGCGTCCGCGGCGTAATGATCCATATCATGACCTTCACTCACCTGGTCTGAGCGACCGTGACCGCGCCGGTCAATAGCAATCACCCGGAAGCCTTCCGCCAGGAAAAACAGCATCTGGTTATCCCAATCATCCGCGCTTAACGGCCAGCCATGGTGAAATACAATGGGCTGCGCATCTCTGGAACCCCAGTCTTTATAGAAAATATTAACGCCGTCTTTGGTTGTCACAAATGCCATGCTACAAACTCCTCTAATGAGAAAACAAGGCTGCTGGCTGACGCCTGCAGTGAGTCGGGTATAAGGGGTGAATGTTCTGTCTGGTGGCTATCACGTCTCGTGGGTATGAAAATGGTTTGGCTGAAAAAGTGTAGATGATTTTTGGCGATGCGGGGCGTTCGCATTTCATTGTGCGTTTGAAGGCACCAGATGCTTGATCGGGATGAGTGTCGTGTTACGTGATAATGAATCCATTTCGCCAATAAGAATAAGCTCAATAAGGAAATATTTTTACAACCACAAAACATATTATCGAATTAGCCAACATCACTAACTAACGACCCAACACTGGCTATATCTGCAGACATAAACACAGCATTCCTTACTCAATTTTTGCTTTTTTTTGGTTTTACCCACAAGTTTATGGCTACTATCACACCGCCAAAATACAGAAATATTACATTTGTATTCAGTGAGGTGAGGTATGAAAAAACAGCGCCATCATATAATAATGAAATTTATCAGCATCGAAGGTTTTGTTCGTGTCTCAGCGCTTGCGGATTATTTGAATGTTACGAAAGAAACAGTCAGATCCGATCTCAATGAGCTTTGCAAAAAAGGTTTTGTTAATCGCTGTCATGGTGGCGCGTATATAGACATAAATACGCTTGATTGTGTCACCAGAAATGAAATTATCCACGTCCTTGAATCAGGAGATTCATACGGCGTGGTAAAACGAGGCCCTCCTGTCATGAAAAACAATGTATGCGTACTTGGATCGTTTAATGTTGACATCATCAGTTATCTTCCAAGACTTCCTAATGCTGGAGAGTCGCTGCTTTCCGATAAACTCATATTCTCTGCGGGCGGCAAAGGATGTAATCAGGCGCTGGCCGCCAGCTATGCGGATGCAAATGTTAGCTTCATAACCAAAATTGGCTCCGATCATTTTAGCGAATATGCCAGTTCATTTATTAACGCTTCATTAATCAAAAAACCCGTTATTTACAAGTCTGGCGACGTACAAACTGGCACCGCCACGATTTATGTTGATGAAACCACGGGCGAGAATATGATCGCGATATTCCCTGGCGCCAATATGACGATTACAGCTGATGAGGTATTGCTGCAAAAAAACGCAATTATTGATTCAAATATCGTTCTTTTACAACTGGAGACAAATCCGGACGCGCTAACAAATACAATCCATATCGCCCATGACGCTAATGTTCCGGTGATTATCAACCCTGCTCCCTACAATCCCTGTATTAATCAGTTTCTGGATGGACTGGATTACCTGACGCCCAATGAGACAGAGGCTGGATTACTGACCGGCATCGCTGTCACTGATAGCGCATCGGCCATGGACGCGGCACAAGAGATTCATCGCCGCGGAGTAAAAAATGTGGTGATTACTCTGGGTAAAAAAGGCTCGATGGCCTTTGACGGAAGAAGATTCATTTTCTCCCCTGCATTTCCTGCGGTTGTGAGGAATACCGCAGGTGCCGGCGATGCATTTAATGGTGCTCTGGCTGCAGAACTGGCCAGAGGGCGGTCTCTGGAAAATGCGCTGATTTATGCCTCAGCATTTGCTTCACTGGCGGTGGAAACACCAAACGCATCAGACATGCCTGATAACCAGGCCGTGCTTCATCGAATTAATACCACTCAGTATCACCAAACTTTTTCAGAAAAGAAAAAATAAGGAATCTATTATGAATGCTATCAACAAACCTTTAAATATTCTTTTTATTGGTGAATCATGGCATATTCACATGATCCATTCAAAGGGATATGACAGCTTTACTTCAAGTAAATATGAAGAAGGTGCAACATATTTATTAAAATGTTTACGCGATGCCGAGGTATCTATCACTTACATGCCAGCTCACCAGGTGCAGATTGCCTTTCCAGAAGATTCGGCAGAGCTGGATAAATATGATGCCATTGTTATTAGTGATATTGGCAGCAATACCTTCCTTTTGCAAAACGATACATTCTATCAGTCCAAAATCAAACCTGATGCTCTGGATATGATAAAAGAATATGTTTGCCATGGTGGCGGTTTATTAATGATTGGCGGCTACCTCTCTTTTATGGGTATTGAGGCCAAAGCCAACTATAAGAATACCGTTCTTGCTGATGTTCTTCCGGTCATTATGTTTGATGGCGATGATCGCGTTGAGAAACCTTCGGGGGTATACGCCAGTCCTGTTGAAAGTGGGCATGAAACAGTCAATGAATTTACAAATTGGCCCGTTTTCCTCGGTTATAACAAGGTGGAATCGAAGGACAACGCGACCGTTGCACTGACTATAGACAACGACCCTCTCCTTGTTTATGGCAATTTTGAAAAAGGTAAAACCGCCTGCTTTATGAGTGATTGCTCGCCACACTGGGGAAGTCATGAATTTATGAACTGGAAATACTACACCAGTCTTTGGGTAAACATTCTTCGCTATATATCCAAAAACTAAAATATCGGGTTCGAAGACATTATCTTCGGGCCCACCGCCTGACATATCAAGATACAGGATGGATATATGAACCAACGTAAATACTCCGTTCCATTACTGATGCTGGCAACAATTCTGGCTGGTACGCTGTCACCTATGCAATCAGCGGTAAACGGCGAGCTGGGTCACTGGCTCAATGACGGCAATGCCTGCGCGGTTATTTCATTTGCCAGCGGCCTTGTGGTGATGTTTTTCATCATCATGGCTAAAAAAGAGACCAGACAACAGTTTGCTTCTATTCCTTCACTAATAAAGCAGAAAAAAATACCGCTGTGGAATTGGTTTGCTGGTCTGTGTGGTGCCATGGTGGTGTTCTCTGAAGGGGCCTCCGCCAGCGCTCTGGGCGTCGCGACATTCCAGACGGCATTGATTTCAGCGCTCATTCTTTCCGGATTACTGTGTGACCGCTTTGGCATCGGCGTTAGTGAGAAGAAATATTTCACCTCGTACCGGGTTATCGGCGCTATTTTCGCGGTTGTCGCCACGATATTTGTTGTTTCTCCCCAATGGCGATCCACATCATTCATCCTTCTGGCCATTCTGCCGTTTATGGCAGGCTTGCTGGCCGGATGGCAGCCGGCAGGCAATGCCAACGTTGCGCAAGCGACGGGGTCGATGTTGGTTTCTATCACCTGGAATTTTATCGTCGGCTTCACGGTTCTGGGTACCGCCCTGCTTATTCGCATCGCCCTTGGACATGTGAGTTTCCAGTTGCCTGATACCTGGTGGATGTATCTCGGTGGACCTCTGGGGCTGATGTCAATCGGGCTCATGGCGATTCTGGTTCGCGGACTTGGCTTGTTGATGCTCGGCGTCGCATCCACTGCCGGACAGTTGTTAGGGTCGATACTGATTGACGTGCTCGTTCCTGCTCTGGGCAATACTGTTTATTTTGTCACCCTCGTCGGCACGGTTTTCGCGCTTGTTGGTGCCATTGTCACCACCATCCCTGACTTTAAAGCCGCGCGACTGGCTAAAGCGGAGGCTCAATCATGAAAGGCTACATTCAAACCGTGACAGGCCCAGTTAAGAAAGAAGATATGGGTCTCACCCTGCCTCATGAGCATCTCTTTAATGACCTGTCTTCTGTGGTGGATAAACCCTTTTACGCCTGGTCTGAGCAGATGGTGGACTCCTGCGTTTGCGCGCAGAAGCAGTGGGCATTGAAACACGATCCCTACTGCTGCGCGGATAACATGAGCCGCAAAGACATTGAGGATGTCATTGAGGAGATTAAAAGCTTTATGGCGTTCGGCGGGAAAACCATTGTTGATGCCACCGGGTCGGAATCGATTGGTCGCGATCCTTTATCACTGCGGGAAGTCGCCATCCGGACCGGAATCAACATCGTTGCCTCCTCTGGCCCCTACCTTGAAAAATTTGAAGGAGACAGGTTGCACCAGCAGGTCGATACGCTGGCAGACATCATCGACAGAGAGTTGAACCATGGAATAGCGGATACCGATGTTCGGGCAGGCATGATTGGCGAAATTGGCGTATCGCCGGAGTTTACGGACGCAGAGAAAAACAGCCTGCGCGCGGCATCTCTTGCGCAGATTAACAATCCGGGGGTATCCATCAACATCCATATGCCCGGTTGGCTGAGGCGCGGCGATGAAGTGCTGGACATTGTCATCAATGAGATGGGGGCATCCCCGGAGAAAGTGTCACTCGCCCATTCGGACCCGTCAGGGAAGGATCTTGATTATCAGCGGCGGATGCTGGATCGGGGCGTCTGGCTGGAGTTTGACATGATAGGACTCGATATCACCTTTCCTAAAGAAGGTATCGCTCCGGGCGTTCAGGAAACGGCCGATGCCGTTAGTCGGCTTATCGAGTTGGGTTATGGGAACCAATTGGTATTAAGCCATGACGTTTTCTTAAAACAGATGTGGGCTAAAAATGGAGGGAACGGCTGGGGCTTTGTGCCTAATGTCTTCATGGGCTATCTGGCCACTCGCGGTGTTGATCAGGACACCATTAAGAAACTCTGCATAGACAATCCTGCGAATTTACTCGCCTGACTTAACAGATAAGGCAGCCCGGCTAACGGGCTGCCTCCCAGGAGAAGTTTATGGCTCCTCATCGCACGTGATAGTCACCACTTCAGCACCTGACAGGTTAAGTGAGGTAAGCCCTTGCTCCACCCTTCCCAGCTTTATTAAACCCGGTGAATGGCGGTAATCTTCACGAAAAATAGCCAGATTTCCCCAAGGCGCGTAATACGCGATATCACCCCGCTTCGGCGTTATCGATTCCCGGACGTCTGCCTGGCGCAACTTCGCCGGTAGCCAGGCGATTTTCTCGGTTGAGCCGTAATCCTCAAGCTTCACCGTCAAGGGTAACTGCGCCAAAAACTCGCGTGCGACGGTGCTCTCCTCCAGAGAGCCAACCACTTTCACCCCGTTAAAAACAAACTGAATTTTCACCCTGTTCTCCTGCCCGTTAGCCGATGCGACACCCGTCAGCGCGGCAAAGATAAATAGCGCGGTGCTGAGAGTTTTAAACATAGTCTCACCCGACCAGACCGCGAGCACGCAGCACTTCGCCAACCACCGGCGCGGCGGAAAACGCATTGGGCCATCCCGCATAGAACGCCGCGTGAGTCACTATCTCCCCGGCCTCTTGCGCCGTAAGACCGTTGTCCATCGCCCGATTAAGATGATAGCCAATCTGCGCACTTTGCCCGGCAGCAATCAGCGCACTCACCGTCACCAGGCTGCGATCGCGCGGCTTCAGCCCCGGTCTCTGCCACAGGTCAAGGAAAAGCGGATCGGTGGTGAACTTTACAAGCCCTGGGGAAATGGGGCCGACGTTCTTTTCTACCGTGGCCGAACGCTGGTTTTCAACCTCCTGATTGAGGGGAAGCAGCGCCGGTGAGGCCGCCGCCAGCTGCTCGTGACTAATACCACGAGCGGCAAAAATATCTTTCGTCACGGCGATGGCGGACATGGCGTTTGGCCAGCCGGAATAAAACGCAAGGTGAGTAATCACCTCTGAGACTTCAGCCGGAGTGACCTCGTTATCGAGGGCGATTTCAACGTAATGCTTCAGCTCAGCGGGCTGATTGCGGGCAATCAGAATAGCGATGGTCACGATGCTCCGGTCGCGCAGCGAGAGTTCATTTCTCTTCCAGAGATCCTCAGCCAGGACTTCATTGCCAAAACGTGCAAGCGCCGGGGAGACCGACTGGATATCCGTAGTCGACAATACGGATGGAGTAAATGGAGTCATACTGGTACCTCTTTTTTCTTCAGCACAGGCAAGGTTGCCCAAAATAAGTGACATCGCAGCAACGGCAATAAAACCTTTCATGGTCAACTCCTTGTGGGCAAATTAATTTGAGAGTCTTTCCACTAGCTGGCGCTGATACTCAGGCAACTGGCTGCGAGTGGCGCTCTGAAACACCAGCGGTGGAAGCCAGGTCATTCCAGTATGCAGGGCGCTGGCCTTCATCGGCATAAATACGTCGGCAAGGCTGACGCCAATTCGACCGGACTCGCCGTAGGTCGTGTCGCCTCCCGCTGCGGTGGTCACAATCAGCATTTCCTTACCCTGCCACGACCCTGGTCCCACGCTGCCCCAGGTATCGTTCATCCAGGCTTTCATCATCGGCGTAATGTTGAACCAGTGAGTGGGGAAAATGAAAACAATGCGCGAGTGTTCACGCATAAGGCGTCGCTCTTCATCGGCATTGATTTTTCGCGTGTCATAACCGTAAAGCGTCTCCAGATTGCGCACGGTCACGCCGGGTACGCTTTGCGCTGCGGTCTCAAGACCTTTGGTCATGACCGATTGTTCCGGATAAGGGTGAGAAACAATCACCAGGGTTTTTGTCTCGGCGGCCGCGTGGGTACTGAAAGATCCGATAAAAAAGATGACTGCGGCCAAAAAGCAAAATAGTCCGGGGATACTGCGGTGTTGTAATTTCATTGAGGTCTCCTTCTCTTTTGCCTCAAGGGTAAGGCGCGCATTGCGAAGGAGCCAGCCCCGCTTATCGAATGGGGTTGTGAGTAATTTTCATCAATCAGGCTACAGGCCCAGCGGTTTTAACTCTCTGACAAGATCAATTAATAAGCGCAGCCCTGCGGGAAGCTGATGACGGCTGGAGTAATAGATATAGAACCCCGGCCCGGAAGAAGCCCAGTCGGTGAGGACCAGGCGCAAACGCCCTTCGCTAACGTGCTGAGAAATAAGCGGTTCCGGGAGATACATCAAACCGAATCCCTGCAATATCGCCACCACCCCGGTTTCCGCCTGATCGACCGTCAGCAAAGGGGGGACCTTTATGGTGAGCTGCTCCTCACCGCGCTCAAACTCCCATTTATAAATACGATTATTCCCCAGCCGGTTGCTAACACAGCGATGGTGATGCAGATCGTCTGGATGCTGAGGTTCTCCAAACCGCGCGAGATAGGTCGGAGACGCTGCGACAACCCAGCGAACATCGGCGGAGAGGCGCTGGGCCACCATATCCTCAGGTACTGTTCCGCCGTAGCGGATCCCGGCATCAAAACGCTCTTCCGTCACATCAATAATGCGGTTGCTGGCGGCAATATCCAGTTCAATGTCGGGATAGCGCTCGGCAAAAATCGGCAAAATGGGAGCCAGAAGCAGCGTGGCGGCTTCAACGGCGACGTTAAGACGAATGCGTCCTGCGGGTGAGTCGCGGAACTGATTAAGCTGCTCGATCGCCGCATCGATCGTGGCTACCGGTTCGCTCACCGCGCGGGCCAGGCTCTCACCCGCCGCCGTCAGAGTGACGCTTTTGGTGGTGCGGTTCAGCAAACGTACGCCCAGTCGCGCCTCAAACCCCTTCAGGGCGTGGCTGAGCGTCGAGGCGCTGACGCCAAGCTCGATGGCTGCCTTGCTAAAACTGTGATGGCGTGCGATGGCGCAAAAATAGATAAGATCGGCCATATCGGCACGGTTCAAATTCATACGGTCTCGCTAACGTGGTAGAAAATCAGCTGAAAAAACCACGGTACCTCGACTTGATGCATTGAAGCAATGTGCTGTTTCACGTTTGCGCTGACGAGAAAAATCGCAATGTTCGATTCTTGGTATCAATAATTCCAAAGTTGACATTGACCTCTAGAACTAGTTTACTAGTACAAATTCTTTTTTCCAGGTATCGAAAAATGCAACGCGTGATCATGATGACTCTGCACAGCTGGTGGCGCACTTCCCGTTAACGGGCAGTATCGTCACGTCTGCAGTTTGCACACCGATACCCGGCCCGCCAATAAGCGGGCTTTTTTTTGTCCAGATTTTACGTATGCGGCGCAGGAAAACAGCCCGCGACCGCTGCGTAGTACCCGATTTCACTTCACGTGCAGAGTCCTCACCGGGAGAGATGGAACCCGACTCAGGTACTGCGCATATATTAAGGAGCAATAATGAGCACATTACTTAACCCCTACTTTGGCGAATTCGGTGGTATGTACGTTCCGCAGGTTTTGATCCCGGCGCTACGCCAGCTGGAAGCGGCGTTTGTCAGCGCACGCGAAGATCCGCTCTTTCAGGCTGAATTTACCCATCTCCTGAAAAATTATGCCGGTCGTCCAACGGCGCTAACAAAATGCCGCAATCTTACGCAAGGAACCCGCACAACGTTGTACCTCAAACGAGAAGACCTGCTGCACGGCGGCGCGCATAAGACCAATCAGGTTCTTGGCCAGGCGCTGCTGGCAAAACGCATGGGCAAAACGGAGATTATCGCCGAAACTGGTGCCGGACAGCACGGCGTAGCATCGGCCCTGGCCAGTGCCCTGTTGTGCCTGAAATGCCGCATTTATATGGGCGCGAAAGATATTGAACGCCAGTCGCCTAACGTCTTCCGTATGCGCCTGATGGGTGCGGAAGTGATCCCCGTTCACAGCGGTTCATCCACCCTGAAAGATGCGTCGAACGAGGCTCTGCGCGACTGGTCCGGAAGCTATGAAACCGCCCACTTCATGCTCGGCACCGCCGCGGGGCCGCATCCTTTTCCAACCATCGTGCGTGAATTCCAGCGCATGATCGGCGAAGAGACCTGGGTACAGATGGGTCTTCCCCGATCATGGTGGGAGACTCAGAAGTCCATGTTTAACCTGCCGTAATGGAACATCACAGCTACTTTGAACCGCTCCTTGTTCCGGTATCCCCTCGACTTGATCCGCAGCAGTCTGATCTTGCTGTTCAGCGATTCTGCATTGCCGTTTGATACCCGATGCTTCATCGCATTCAGGATACCGTACAGCCGTTTACGTAACGTTCTGGCGGCACTACTCAGCAGCGGGACGCCAACATCTTTTGCCATCGCTATCCATTCCTGCCACAGGCGTCTGCTGTGCTCGTCATACCGACGGTTCCAGAGTTCCCGCGCCAGCTCTTTCATTGCCCAGCAACGGCTGGTATCAGGCAGGACCATCTGCGCTGCCTCCAGTCTTTCTGCTATTCGACCATGACGCTTATGACGGCCGTACAGCCACAGATAGCGGGAGCGATGTGCACGTTTTCGGGCCTGCAACGGGATCGTTTTCATCTCTGACTGCCGTGTTTTATCCACCACGGCACAGAGCATTTTGGCTACATGGAAGTGATCGAAGGCGATTTTTTCTACTGCGTTGGGTAAGTGGATCCGGGCCGCGCTGATATAGGCCGGGTTCATATCCATCGACAAGGTTTTGATGGATTCGAGCTGGCGGTCACCCAGGTTTCGGAGATAACCGGCAAGACTCTCAACACCACGATCATCCCTTAGCTCAAGCGCTTGTCCCTGCGTATCCGAGATAACGGTGACATACTGATAACCCTTTTTGAAGCTCACCTCATCCACACAGAGGTGACGCGCAGACTGGGGCAACCGTCGGCGCGCCAGTCCTCGCTTTACCGCACGCTGCATGATGTTATCGACGGCATTCCAGCTGAGTTTCAGTTGTTTCCTGACAGCATCAACGGTACTGATTTTCAGCCATGAGAGCACGAAGGATTCGAACAACAACGTATACCGGCTGCCGGGTCCCGCCCACGGAACTGGCAGCGTCAGGCAACCATGTTCCGGGCACATAATGCGGGGGACATCGGCTTCGACTATCGTTGAAAACTGGCAGGTATCGAGATGACGCCATTTGCGATGCCGGTGATCGTGAGCAGGACAGGATTTCCCGCAGGCCGGACAGGTCAACTGAGTATTTTCAGCGATCCCGACAGTAACGGTAACAGACCCCGCATTTTCATCGAGAGAAAGAGACGTTACCTGCCACGGAGCAGACAGGTTGAGGATATGAGCATAGAGGGACTTTTCGTCCATGGTGGTGACCTCTGGCGAATTAATACGCCATTATCATGCCTTTAGCCACCACAACAAGGGAAGACCCGTACAGATACAGGAAAAAGAGGGACGCCTGCCGGATGCCGTTATCGCCTGCGTGGGCGGCGGCTCCAACGCCATCGGCATGTTTGCGGACTTTATCGATACCCCTCAGGTCGGGCTGATTGGCGTTGAACCTGCGGGACATGGCATTGAGAGCGGCGAGCACGGAGCACCGTTAAAACACGGTCGCACCGGCATTTACTTCGGCATGAAGTCGCCCATGATGCAGACTGATGACGGCCAGATCAAAGAGTCCTGTTCTATTTCCGCTGGCCTCGATTTCCCATCAGTCGGGCCACAACATGCTTATCTGAACAGCATTGGTCGCGCAGAATACGTCTCTGTGACCGACGATGAAGCGCTGGCAGCATTTAAAACCCTGAGCCGCGCTGAAGGGATTATTCCGGCACTTGAGTCATCCCATGCGCTGGCTCATGCCTTGAGGATGATGCGCGAAAATCCGGACAAAAAGCAGTTGCTGGTGGTGAATCTTTCCGGTCGCGGCGATAAGGACATCTTTACCGTACACGACATTCTGCAAGCGCGAGGAGAAATGTGATGGAACGCTATAACGATTTGTTTACGCAGTTGGAAAACCGTGGAGAAGGCGCATTTGTTCCTTTTGTCATGTTGGGCGATCCGCAACCGGGGCTATCGCTGCAAATTATTGACGCGCTGGTTGCCGGAGGTGCTGATGCGCTGGAGCTGGGTATCCCGTTCTCCGACCCGCTGGCTGACGGCCCGACCATTCAAAACGCCGCTCTGCGTGCTTTTGCGTCAGGCGTCACCCCTGCCTGCTGCTTCGAGATGCTGGCGGCTATCCGCGCGAAATATCCGACTATCCCCATCGGCCTGCTGATGTACGCCAATCTGGTCTATAACCGAGGGATCGATACATTTTATGCCGATTGCGCCCGCGTCGGCGTCGATTCGGTACTGGTCGCGGACGTCCCGTTCGAAGAATCAACCCCGTTCCGCCAGGCGGCAATGCGCCACAACATTGCGCCTATTTTTATCTGTCCGCCCAACGCTGACGATGAGCTACTGCGCCAGATTGCCGCGCACGGTCGCGGTTACACCTATCTGCTGTCGCGAGCGGGCGTAACCGGTGCGGAAAATCGTGGCGCAGTGCCATTGCAACATCTGGTGGCGAAGCTTAAAGAATACCAGGCTGTCCCGGCGCTACAGGGATTCGGAATTTCAACCCCGGACCAGGTTACGGATGCATTAGAAGCGGGCGCCGCCGGAGCGATTTCTGGTTCTGCTATTGTGAAGATCATTGAGCAACATGTTGACGATCGTGATGCCATGCTGACAGAGCTGAAAGCCTTTGCTGCCCGCCTGAAAGCTGCAACCGTCTGATCAGCATCACGCAACGTTTGTGTATTAAAAATACCGGTCATTGCGGTTAGCCGCAGTGACCGGCAACATCGCCGACCTGCTGAGATGCATGCGTACAGTAGTGTAAAAATTGATGGAGCGCGCTGAGTGAAATGCACACTGTGGCGGTATTCACCAGTGGGTGAAAACCTAATGGTCCCTGTTCATCAACCGAGGCATCAATCAGCACCTTAATTTTCTGAGCCGGATCGTTTAGCAGCGCAAAGGGAGTGACCTCGCCCGGCTCCAGTCCCAAAAGCTGCTTTAGCTCGCCAGGCGTTGCCAGGGAGAGACGGGAGTCACCAATTTCTCTGGCTAACGCCTTCAGATCGGCCCTCTTCTCACCATCGAGAATATAAAGATAGAAATGGCGTCCGCTGTTGTTTTTTAAGAGCATATTTTTAAGCAGTTGCGCAGGAAGCTTCACCGCATAGCGCTCTCGATCGCTGACGCTGTTCATTGCCGGATGTTCAATATAGCGATAATCGATATGCAGATTATTAAGTAGCTGAAGTAATTTATCCCGATTCACAACTTGTATATCCATTTGGCGCGACCAGAGTTCCAGACGCATTAGTATCGATAAACGGCTTCGATATTGTAGCCATCGGGGTCGAGAACGTATGCAGCATAGTAGCCGGCGCCGTACTGGGGCCGTAGACCGGGCAAACCGTTGTCACGGCCACCTGCTTTCAGAGCGGCGTGATAAAACGCCACGACCTCTTCTTCCGAATACGCACGAAAGGCAATATGGGTTCGGGGTACATAAGGGATCCCGACGGTTATCCAGAAGGTTTCCGCCGCCAGCTCCAGCCCGGTCTTTTGTAAATTGCCAAACCCCACCCGCTCGCCCGGTGGAGCTTTACTGATCCCGAGGCCCAGGGCCGAGAGCGCCGAGGTATAGAAAACTTTACTACGTTCAAAATGAGTCACGGTGATGCCGGTATGATCGAACATGAATTTCTCCCTGAAAAATAAGCAAGATGTTCCTTTACTGTGAGTTACCGCAGGAGTCATGCTCAGAGTATTCACAGTTATTATGATAATACCCGTTTAGCATGCATCAGACTGTGATACTACGGACATCGTGACCAGTGCATTCAGCTAATCAACGCTTGCTGCTCTTGCGCTAATATTGCAAAATCGAGCAACAAAACCACCCTGAAAACACCATTCGAGCAATATTGAGCACCTGAATGATTAGTCCTCTCTGAAGGTATCGGCGTGATGCCAACTGAGTACAGGGAAGCCTTACGATCTTACGACAAGGAACATCAATGCACGCTTCTGCTCCAAATGCCAGCCAGTCCCTGGCAACACGTATCGCGTTTTTCATTTCAGGCTTTGCCACCGCAACCTGGGCGGTGATCGTGCCATTCGCCAAAAGCAACACGGCAGTTAACGACGCCATGCTCGGTACCCTGCTGCTGTGTCTGGGTATGGGCGCGCTTATTGCCATGCCGCTGACCGGCATACTGACCAGTCGCTACGGTTGTCGTCGGGTGATTGTGTCGTCAGTGGCTATCGTTATCGTGTCCATGCCTTTACTGGCCATCATTAGCGATGCCCGGCTGCTCGGTTTTGTCCTGCTGATATTTGGTGTGGGCGTCGGCGTGACCGACTGCGCCATGAATATTCAGGCGATTATCGTCGAACGCCAGGCAAACAAACCATTAATGTCCGGCTTTCATGGGATGTACAGCGTCGGGGGAATTGCCGGCGCAGGGGTGATGACTCTCCTGCTGACCGCCGGACTTGCCGTTCTCTCCGCCACCATAACTGTTGCACTGATCGTCACCGGGCTGTTACTCATCTGTACCAAAGGTCTTTTACCGTGGGCCAACCCGTCCAGCGGGACTGCATTTGCTATCCCGCGCGGCATCGTGTTGTTGATCGGCATAATCTGCTTTGCGGTCTTTCTGGCCGAAGGCACGGTGCTCGACTGGAGCGCCGTCTTTCTCACCGAAGTTCGCGGCATGCCGGAAAACCTGGGCGGGCTGGGTTTTGCCTTCTTTGCCATAGCGATGACCGCAGTCCGCCTGAGCGGCGACCGCCTTATCACTCGCCTCGGCTTTGTACCGGTGGTATTTGGTGGTTCCATTCTGGCCGCCATCGGTTTTTGCCTGGTGACGTTTGTCCCCGCCTGGTCGCTGTCGCTGCTTGGCTACGTGCTGGTCGGCGCAGGCTGTGCCAATATTGTCCCGGCGATGTTCTCCGCCGTGGGGCGTCAGCAGGTCATGCCACAATCCGTAGCCGTTCCTGCGATTACCACCATGGGGTATCTTGGTGTACTGGCGGGACCTGCGTTGATTGGTTATGTCGCGCATCTTAGCTCATTGACCTATGCGTTTATTTTTATCACCGTGTTGATGCTTATCGTTGCTGCAATGTCGCGCACGGTTGCGCCGGAAAGGTAGGCGTACAGGCAAGAAACAATCAGAAGCGAGCAACCATCTTGACGGGCTCTGACACACTGACCCAGTTCAGGATGGTTCTCAATTTCTGACAAACTCATTTTTATCCAACAGAGGCGTATTTATGTTACCTGATTGCGATAAAGCCATCGTTCTGCTGCATGAAATTTACGGCATCAATGCGCATATTCAGCGAACCGCAGATATATGGAAAAGACGCGGTTTCGATGTTTATACCCCAATGCTCTTTCCCCACTCAGCGCCTTTCCGCTATGACCAGCAAGATGAAGCCTACCGCCACTTTAGCGATAAAGTCGGCTTTGATACGGCGGATGTCGAGTCCCTGCTAGCCGGTCTAAGGGAAAAATATGACACGGTACTGGTGATCGGCTATAGCGTGGGTGCAACGTTAGGCTGGCTGGCCGCCAGAAGCGGACTCTGCGACGGTGTTATTTGCCATTATGGCTCACGGATCCGTCAGCACAGTGACATTGCGCCGCCCTGCCCGACGCTTGTTATTATTGCCAGCGATGAACCGGCATTCGATCCCCACACAATGCAAAATGAACTTGAGAAAAAGTCGTCTGTGTCCTGTCGAATGTTCAATGCACAGCACGGCTTTTGTGATGCCGATAGCCAGGTGTGGGACGCATGCCTTGCGCAGCAGGCAGCCGAGGCCGCAGAACTATTTATATCCCTTATTCAGCAGAAACAGGAGGCATGATGCATCAGGCATTTCACTGGATGAACGAACCGACAACATGGGCCGATAAGGATGGCGTCCTCAGCGTGGTAACCGACGCGCAAACTGACTTCTGGCGTGAAACCTGGTACGGGTTTGAGCGCTTTTCCGGGCATATCTACGCAACGGAGGTCTCCGGCGATTTCACCTTCCAGGTTCGGGTACGCGCTGATTTCGACACCCTGTATGACCAGGCGGGGATTATGCTGATGCAGGATGAGCGACATTGGCTTAAGGCGGGCATTGAGTATAACGACGGCGCACCCGCCATCGGCAGCGTACTGACGCTGGGGAAATCAGACTGGGCAACCGGCAACTATTCAGGAGATCCCCGAGAGTTCTGGCTGCGCCTGACCCGCCAGGGAGAAGCGCTACGTTTGCAATATTCCACGGACGGTCACCGTTGGCCGCTGCTGCGCCTGTGCCCTTTTCCAACCGGGACGGCAAAGGTCGGCGTGATGTGCTGTACGCCGCAACGCAGTGGACTCAAGGTCGATTTCCACGACCTTTCGCTGCTGCCGCCGAATGGTAAAGATTTGCACGACCTGAGCTGAGACGCCGGGAGGGCACCCTCCCGCCTCTGCTTCTACTCAAATGTCATAACCATCGAATCAAAATCAATCGTCCACTTATAGTGCCTGAGGAATTCACAGGTAAGAGCCCGCGCTGGTTAATCACGATCAATGTAGAACTTTTGGCCCGCCAGGCCTCGTGTCACCGCCATTGCTGCTAGATTGACATGTTACTCAGGCGAAAATCCAGGAGGCTCCATGTTTTCCTATATCATGCTTGGCACCAACGATCTGCCTCGTGCTATCCGTTTTTACGACCCGTTGATGGAAATGCTGGGACACCCGCAGAGCGGTCGGGGCGATGAAGGCGCGTCATGGGGGACATTCAGCGAAAACCGCACCATCGGCCTGTGCGTTGGCAGGCCGTTTAACCAACAGCTGGCAACAACCGGCAATGGCGTGATGGTTGCGCTGAATGCGCGTTCCGTTGAACACATTCAGCAGCTTTATGCGCTGGCGCTAAGCCTGGGGGGAACCGATGAAGGGGCACCAGGACACCGCCCGCAGTACGGTGAAGGTTTCTATAGTGCCTACGTCAGAGACCCCGACGGCAATAAGCTGGCGTTCGTTTATTATGCTGATGTGCACTAAGCACGCAAAACCAGGCCCCTCTTTCTGACGCGCTTTGTATCGCATCAACCTTCAGGAAACATTCCCGATGTAAACGCCGCTCTCATCGCTGCAATCTCCTTTTCCTGCGCCGCGTCTAATGCGGCCAGCATATTGCAGGTAAAATCGACAAAACCGACACCGTTGGCAGTCACCAGATTGCCGTCACGCACGGAAGGGACGTTCTGGTACCGCGCTTCGCCACGATAGGCTGACCCCGCTCTGCCCTGGAGATAGGCCAGGCTGTTTGATGTATGAGCAACCTCATTGAGAAAACCGTTGGCACCTAAAAATGCCGATGCATCACAAATAGCCCCAACCACTAACTGCCGGGCAAGCGCCTGTTCGACCAGAGGCACCACTCGCAGTGCCTCTTCACCCCACCAGTTAAGCCCGCCTACCAACACCAGGGCGGCGTAATCTTCTGGCATCGTCTGGAAGGTATAGTCCGGCAGGCAGCGAACACCACCGATAGAGGTGACAGGGCCCTCATCCGGTGCGACGATTTTGACGTCGTAATGCGGTTCCCATACGCCAAACCCCCTACGTAACCCCGGCGCTAATAATGCAAACTCCCAGTCGGCATACTCTGGGATCAGCACAAACAACACTTCTTTGCGGGTATCCATAGACATCGTTCTCTCCTTTGTAGACACAGATTTCGCCGTGACGGCGTTCGGGTTGCCTGGCGTCGATCTTGCAATCGACGCGATTGACGTGTTGTTACACGCGCTGAGACTGTATAAATACCCAGTAATAAAGGCAAGGTCATTTTTCCTCTCATGGCAACCAGAGTTAATTTTTGCGAGGCAGCTCCCCGGATAGAATAACTATCCGGGGTACTGGCTATTTTCTCCTCAGATCAGCTCCTGCAGACAATGGAATACGCCTGTGCGCCAGGAGAACTTCCGTAGCGATATAAAGCGTATATCCTTCTGGCCTTAATCTTCGTGCTTTCAACGTCTTCAACGTAATACCCACGATATCTCCCGAATCAAGGCGCTTGCGGATTTCGTTGCCGCTCAGGCCCAGATGACTGCGCAGCACCGCCAGCAAGCTGACCTGAAAAGTACGTTCCAGTCTGACTCTTACCCTAACGAGAGAAGTGCGAAGAAGGCTGATTTGCCACCGCTCTTCAACAACGAATTCAGGCGAACCTGATAGCGTTGCGCCGTTGCGCCGCAGAACCTGCAGATCGTGAGAATAGTGCTGAACGGCAGATTCAGCGTTAGCGACAAGTTGCCCATAGAGTTGCGGATTGATTTTGCCGATCGGCAAACGAGAGAACAGGCTGATATTCCAGGTGTAGGCACAGCGCACGCACTTATAGATACTCCAGACATCCAGTACCTTTTTTTGCGAATTGATCCGGAAGGATCCGGATGGCGTGAAATCCTGCGCCCCATGACATGAGGGGCAGCGTTTGCTAATCAGCTGGTAGCCCACAGGACTGACGTTCCATGTGACTTTCATGGTAAACCTTTTTTTTAACCCATACAAAAGCGGAGCCGTCTATAACGGACCGTGATTTTTTGCGATGTGAAAAATATTTAGAGAATACTTTTCAGTGGGTTAAAAAAAGATTTCCAACACGACTACCCTGTCTGACTGCGAACGAATAGGCCAAGAGTAACAAAATGATTGAGCGTTCAATCATGCATGAAATCAATAAATATCAAATTTCATTCACAAACCACCTTGATTACATCTTGTTCACAAAACGAGAAACCGCTCACTGTTCTAACAAACCTAAACGTTTATGTTTTACATCATAAACGTTTAGGTTAATGGAATAATCGTTTATATCACCAGTTGATGCTCATAAAGATAGAGAGTGGAAAATGCGAAAAGCGACAATGCGGGACGTCAGTGAGGCAACAGGATTCTCAATGTTTACCGTCTCACGTGCGCTAAACGGCGGAGATGGCGTTGCGGATGACAGCCGGGAACTGATACTCAAGGTGGCGCGGGAACTTGGCTATGTCCCTAATCGTGCAGCCCAGGCGCTACGCCGTTCCAGCAGGGATTCCGTGGCGGTTATCACCGCACACGCCTCGAACTCCTACTACCTCAACCTGATGTCCGGGATTCAGCATATGCTGCAACCTTCGCAATGGACCGTGGTTCTTGGGGATATTGCGGTAAACGGTATCTACGATCGGACCCAGGAAGATCGCATGATTAACCGTCTGATTGAATCCCGAATGGCGGGTATCATTTCGACGGTGACGCTCCATCCGGAGAGCCTGAGTCTGCTGGCTAAATGGGATATTCCGGTGGTTTTTGTCGATTCCCCTCCTCGGGGCGATCATAATTTTCCCAGCGTGACCACCGATAATTATCATGCCAGCCTGTTAGTCGGGGAACATCTGGCACAGCACGAATATAAAAACTGGCTGCTGCTTATCTACCCTGAACGCTGGACGACACGCTTTGAACGCGAACGCGGGATCCGCGAATCGGCAGAATGCTGCGGCGCAACGCTGCGAGTGCTGGAAACCGAAAACGACGCGCATTCAGCTTCTGAAAAACTGAGTCAATACCTCGATAGCCAGGCGCAGTTGCCCGACGTACTTATTGCCGGTAACAACCCTATTCTGCTGGGTTCGCTTCAACAGCTTCAGCAACGGCAAATCGCCATTCCCGACGATATAGCCCTTATTGGCTATGACGAATTTGACTGGGCGCCGCTGCTAAATCCACCGCTCACCGTACTGAATGAAAATAGTGAAGAAATTGGCAAGCAGGCTGCAGAAATGCTGATCCGATTAATAAAAGAAGAAGGAAAAGGAGACACCACAACGCAACTCAGAGTGCCCGCCGAACTGGTTGTTCGCCAGTCCTGCGGCTGTAGCAAAACTAATAAGAAATAAAAGACGCATTTTCATCTATACCCTAAATAATTCGAGTTGCTTAAAGGCGGCAAGGGAGTGAATCCCCGGGAACATAGATAACTATGTGACTGGGGTGAGCGAGTGTAGCCAACACATAAGCAACTTGAAGTATGACGGGTATATTTAAATAATGGCTGAGCGTTCAGCCAATATTACAAAACAACATCAGGGGATTATTTCTGAGGTTCCCCCATACCTGGCCGTACCGTCATACAACGAGATAATTACAGGAGCAGAACATGACTAAACTTCGCAAAGCATGGCTGGCTGTCGCGGTTACAGCGGTCATTGCCACCATGACCGGCTTTTCTCCCACCGCCAGCGCCGCGTCGCAGGAGGGCAAAAAAATTGCCCGTATTGGACTAATGGTGCAGGACATGTCCAACCCGTTCTTTTCGGCAATGGAGAGAAATGCTAAGCAAGCTGCTGGTGAGATCGGTGCCTCCATTAACGTACAAGACGCGCAGGTCGATTTAGCAAATCAGAACACCCAGATTGATGCGTTTATTCAGCAAAAAATGGATCTCATTATTATCTCTGCGGTTGACGAATCCGGGATTGAGCCCGCAATTCAAAGGGCAAAAGCCGCGGGCATCATCGTTATTGCGGTCGATACGCCCGCTAAAGGTGCTGACGCCGCCATCATGACCAACGCCATCCAGGCCGGAGAAACCTCCTGTGAATATCTGTTCAGCCAGATGGGCGGCAAAGGCAAAGTGCTGCTGGTTGATGGAACGCCGATCCAGACGATTATCGACCGTATTAAAGGGTGTAAAAACGTCGCTAAAAAATACCCGGATATCAAAATCGTCGGTCAGCAGGCATCGCGCAACGACCGTGCTTCCGGCCTGATGGTCACCACCGATATGCTCACCGCCAACCCGGATGTCTCCGGTATTTTCGGCATGAACGATCCCTCTGCTCTGGGCGCCGTACTGGCCGTTGAACAGGCGGGCAAAGCAAGCACTATCAAAGTCACTGGCGTAGACGGCAGCCCGGAAGCAGTTGATGAGCTAAAACGCAGCGGCTCACCGTTTATCGGTACCGCAACGCAAAACCCAGGAGAAATGGTCCGCCAGGCCATATCGCTTGCTCAGGATATCGTGGCGAATAAACCCGTACCTTCCCATACCATTTTAATCCCCAGCGTACTGGTCACGCGCGATAACGTGAGTAGCTATCCGGGTTGGTAAAACATCACTCTGAGACGTGACAAACGGGATGAATATTGGGTTCATCCCGGAGGGTAAAGACAATGACCGACAGATCATCACAACCCCTGCTCCGGCTTGAGGGGATCTCAAAACGCTACGGCGCGACGCTGGCGCTGAACAACGTACGTTTTGATTTATTTGCCGGAGAGGTTCACGCCCTGATGGGTGAAAACGGGGCGGGTAAATCCACGCTGATGAAAATTCTTTCCGGAAATGAGCAGCGCGACAGCGGAGCCATTTTTAAGGATGGGCATGAGATTGATATACGCACACCTCGTGATGCCCGCAAGCAAGGTATCGCTATTATCCACCAGGAACTGAATACGGTTGCGGATATGACGGTGGCGGAAAATCTGTTTCTCGGTCAGGAGCCTACGACCTTTGCCGGTATTCTCGACCGGAGACGGATGTACCGGGAAGCAAAGCATAAGCTGGATCGCATCAATGCGGATATTGACCCGCATGCACCGCTCGGGTCGCTCAGTATCGGGCGCCAGCAGATGGTGGAAATCGCCCGTGCCGTCAGTGAAAACGCCAAAGTGCTCGTGCTTGATGAGCCAACAGCGGCCCTGTCGCGAACGGAAACGCTGCAATTATTTCGCTTGATTGAACAGATGCGTCAGGACGGCGTCGGGATGGTCTATATCTCACACCGCATGGAAGAAGTATGGCAGTTGGCCAATCGGGTAACGGTGTTCCGCGATGGCACCTGGATCGGCACGGAAACCATGGGCAGCGTCTCCACCACTGATATCGTACGCATGATGGTGGGAAGGCAAATTGTCGACTTGTATCAACACGAACCCCGCACGCCTGGAGATGTGCTGCTGGACGTCAGGGAGCTGGCGGGTAGTGCAACCGGCCCGGTGACTTTTGACGTCAGGGCCGGAGAAGTGGTCAGCATGTCCGGACTGGTCGGTTCCGGGCGCACCGAAGTCGCCCGGCTATTATTCGGTGCCGATCCGCGAACCCACGGTAGCGTGCATATTGATGGCAAGGCGATCCATCCTTCAGACCCTACCGCCGCCATCGCAGAAGGTATTGGGATGGTGACTGAAGACCGAAAAACGCAGGGACTGTTCCTGGGGCACTCGGTTGAGCACAACATTGATATCAGCTCTCTCGATAACTTTGTCGCCAGCGGCGTCGTCAAACGTCAATCCATCCGCACGGCGGTTCTCGAACAGATGCGCAGACTTCGGTTGCGAGAAAATGCAGTCGAGCTACCGGTCAGCGCCCTGTCCGGCGGCAACCAACAAAAAGCGGCGCTGGCGCGTTGGCTGCTACGCGATTCACGGTTGCTGATCCTCGATGAACCCACGCGCGGCGTCGATATAGGCGCGAAAAGAGAAATATACGAACTGATCGACAAGCTCGCCCGCGCCGGAAAAGCCATTCTGGTTATCTCTTCCGACCTACCCGAGGCCATTGGGATCAGCGACCGACTACTGGTCATGCGCGCTGGCCGTATCGTTCACCAGTTACCTTCACATTCAGCAACGGAAGAAGAAGTGATGCTGCACGCAACAGGAACCTTCACCAGTCAACCCGGAGAATGCCATGGACCACAATAAACCAGTGACGGAACTGCCGGTCAACGCGCCGTTTGATTTTGCAAAATGGTGGGATCGGGTGGGGATCCTGATCGTTCTGCTGGTACTGCTGATCCTGATGTCGACCTTTGCCCCTAACTTCAATCGGGTCGATAACTTGTTGAATATTGCCAGATCGATTTCCGTTAACGCCATCCTGGCAGCAGGCATGACCTTCGTGATTTTAACCAGCGGCATTGATTTATCCGTCGGTTCCATCGTCGCCGTCTCCGGCGTGGTCTCGGTCGTTGCTGCGATGGCCGGTATCCCGGCACCGTTGGCGATTCTGGCCGGCGTCGGCGTTGGCGCTCTCTGCGGGCTGCTCAATGGCGTCCTGTCCGCTTATCTCGCCCTCGCCCCCTTCATTGTAACCCTCGGCACGATGACGTTTCTTCGCGGTATGGCCTACACCATTACCGAAGGACAACCCATTGTTTCGAGTAGTCTCAGCTTCCGCGAACTGGGAAATGGTTATATCGCCGGTATCCCTGTTCCAGTGATTATCATGCTGGTGGTTTATCTGCTGGCGTGGTTCATCCTTGAGCGTACCCGATTCGGGCGTCATATCTATGCCGTCGGCGGCAACGCTCAGGCTGCTCGTCTTGCCGGTGTACGGGTGAAACGTGTTCTTGCCGCCGTCTATATGATTGCCGGTGTTTGCGCAGGTTTAGCTGGCATTATCTTTGCCGCGAGGGTCATCTCCGCCCAACCTACCGCCGGGACGGGCTATGAACTGGACGCGATTGCGGCGGTCGTCCTGGGGGGCACCAGCCTTGCCGGTGGACGCGGGCGGATTATCGGCACCCTGATAGGCTCAGTGATCCTTGGCGTACTTAGCACCGGGCTGATCCTGTTGAGCGTCCCCTTCTTCACCCAACTTTTAATCAAAGGCATCGTCATCATACTCGCCGTGGCGATAGACGGGCTGAAGCAGCATCCGGAGCTGTTCACCTTCTGGCGGAAAAAAGAGCTCGCCCGACCACGCTAATTTTCCATGACGCTTTGTTTATCCGCCGCTCAGGCGGCGGGTTTTCGCTTGCTTAAATTCTGATGGAGTATATGGCCATGACATACCAAATTACGCTAAAAGACCCGCTCAACGGCCTTCGGGATCATGAACCCATTACGTTCACTATCCCGGACATTTTGCCAGAACCGTTGTGGTGGGCCACTGCCGAAACGGGAGAGCGGATCCTTTGCCAACGGCTTAACCATTCGGTGGTGGAAAATAGTACAACGTTCATCGCTACGGTCAGCTTTACCGGCACGCTTCATTTACGACTTGAGCGTCCTTGCACTGATGCCGAAACCCGTGAGGCCACGGGCATTCAAAAACTGGACGGTAAAGAGGCAGATTGCTTTGCCCGTCTTAATACCGGCTGCTTTGATCTGGAAATGTGCCGGGGAACCGCTCAGGGGGTAGGCTCATCCAAGTGGGGTCTGCGCCACTTCCGCCGCCGGGAGGACAACATCGAACTTCTTCCTTCCGGAAATAATGCCATCGGCGGATTTTACGGCCCGTTCTTTACCCCCGAAAACGGCCTGATTAACCCGCCTGAACATACCCTCGTTGATATTGAAACGATCGAAGAAGGTCCGGTCTATCATCACTATCGAATGCATGGAACGATTCCCGATGGTTTATTGCCGGAACTACGCGGTAAGCATTTCTCTATTGACTGGAAATTCAGCTGGAATACCCCGTGGTTTCAGCGCCGCTACTGCGTAGATGATTTTTCAACCGTGATTAACGGACGCTCGGTGACCAATAAAATTACCGTTGGCGACGAGTTTGAAAGTGGCCCCGGAAAGCTGGTATTCGATCGCTTCGCCGCTCACGGCGGCACCCGCTATCGCGCAGGCGACCCCTACGCCGAAGAGCTGGTCGCGATGGTCGCCCATACCGTCACTACCTCAGAGAATCAAAGCCCGAAATTTGCCGAATTCCGCGAACAACTTAGCGATATGGCGTCTGCCCACTGGGATCTTTACTGGCGAATGTTCTGTCGCTGGGAGAACGTGCTCGATGAAGTTGAGATCCGTGAAAGACTTGGCTTAGTCCGCGCCAGAGCGCACCTCAGGGCCGATCTGAATGAACGAGAGTGGATACTCACCGATTTGCCTGTGGATGTTTCCGCCGTGCCCGATGAAACCATTTTTCCCGGTCCGGCCAGCAAAACCGTCGAATATGATTCAGCAAGCGGTCGGGCAATGATCTGGTGGACTTCTCAACCCTCCGGCGCTTTCCAGATAGTCCAGCGCCGTCAGTCAGGATGGGTCAACTGGGGAAGTAACGGCGAAAACGAGTGCCCAGAACTGCCTGTTGGGGTTGATATCAAAACTGCCTGCGGAATATTTGCCGATAACTGGATGCATATTGCCAATCAACTTGAAACGCCGCCGTACATATCAGTGAGCAAAGGAGACGACCAATGATCCTGTGCTGTGGAGAAGCCTTAATCGATATGCTGCCCTGTCGAACCCGTGAGAATGCCTCAGCATTTATTCCCTGCGTCGGCGGTGCGGCGTTTAATACCGCGATCGCATTGGGTCGCCAGGGAATGCCGGTGAGCCTGTTTTCCGGTCTCTCAAATGATTTTATGGGCGATATGCTACGCCAGTCTCTTGAAGCTTCCGGGGTTGATTTCTCACCTTCCACGCGAGCGCCGCTGCCGACGACGCTGGCCTTCGTCAGGCTGGTACACGGACAGGCACGCTATACCTTTTACGATGAAAACAGCGCGGGCAGAATGCTGGCAGAAAGCGATCTGCCCAATTTGGGCGACGACGTTACCGCCGTTTTATTCGGCTGCATCAGCCTGATAGCTGAACCGTGCGGCAGCGTTTATGAATCATTGATGGCGAGAGAAGCCCCGCGCCGGGTGATGTTCCTCGACCCGAATATCCGTGAAATCTTTATCCAGGACCGGGAGAAGCATCTGGCCCGTATGATGCGGATGATAGCGCTGGCGGATATTGTCAAACTGTCGGATGAAGACCTTGCCTGGTTTGGCGAGCGCGCAAGCGAAGATGAGGTTATTGCCCGCTGGCTGACGTTGGGTCCAAAACTTATCGTTGTGACCCGTGGTGCGGATGGTGCTGATGCGTGGACGGCTAACTTCAAACTGCATGTTCCCGGCGTCAGCGTGCACGTTGCTGACACCGTCGGTGCCGGAGATACGGTCAATGCCGGGATTTTAGCCAGCCTGTCTCAGGCGCAATGTCTTGAGAAAAGCAAACTAGTGACGCTGTCACGTGAGCAGGTGCGTCATGCCGTTGACCTCGGTATGCGGGCGGCGGCGGTGACGGTCTCAAGGCCAGGAGCGAATCCGCCGTGGGATCACGAGCTGTGAATCCATTTGGATGCTGATGATGACCTGCGAGATGGCTCATACGCAGGTCATCTGACCATTTTTCGCCATATAATTTGTGTCGAGGTAATTGAATGAAACCTAAACCACTCTAATTTATTTATGGATATTGTCGTCTGATTCACTAATATCAGGTTACGTGTACATTTGTCGTCTGAGTCGACATCATTTTTAGGGACAGGATGTCATTAATGAAAAAGAGAAAATGGTTCGCATACCTACGTTACACATCAATTCCGCAACACAAATTTCGTCCGGTGAAATGGCTTGCATTTATTGCTACATTGTTATTTCTGGCGCAGTTTGTGCTCGAAACCCTCCTGTTATCCGAATAAACCCATATTTTCGGTCACACATTCCATCTCAGATTAACCTTAATGAAATATTGTGATGAATCTCTCATTTTCTAAACAAGCGTTGGACAGTAATATCGTAAGCATGTTAGTAATTTAATCAAGCAGGAGAATGGATTTAAATTAAACAGAATTTAAACCCTTCCCAATAAGCTAAAAAAATTTAATTGATAATGGTTTGGATTACTGAACGGTTATCAAAAGGGTAAGTGAATCGAAAGCCCTCAGAGACGAAAGTCTCTGAGGGCTTTTTTTGTTTTTCTATCTCAGGAGTAAAAAAATGTCTAAAGAACGTCGTCTCTCTCGCATTTTCGCAAAAGATGGTAAATCAGTCACTCTGGCACTGGATGGCTACTATTTTTCAACCAAAACAAATGGTATTGATAATACAATAAACCAGCTCCCTACCCTGGTGGAGAGTGGTTTGGATTGTGCGTTGGTTACTTATGGCATGCTCAAAAATTTCCGCGAGGTTTTCAATTGCGTTCCCGTTGTATTACGCGTCGATAGCACGGTGAGTATTTTTGATAATACCGTTCCCGATACGACTCCGGTTTTTTCCATCGAAGATGCACTGAAAGTCGGTGCCGAAGGCGTGGTTTGCATGACCTTCCCCGGTGCATTCAATGAAGAGAAAACGCACATCATGGCGATGCAGCTGGCGCAGGCCGCTGACCGCTGGAATGTGCCGCTGATCGTTGAATCTCTACCGTACGGCTACCCCGTCACCAGCGATGACTCCAACAACCCGGCCATTATCGCCGCCTCGGCGCGCATCGCTGTTGAGCTTGGCGCTGATGTTATCAAAACGCGCTTCACTGGTACCGCGGATGACCGACTGATTGTTGAAGCAAGCGGCGTGCCGGTACTGGCGCTCGGTGGGCCAAAAACCGGTATTGATGGCTACTTCAAGTTTGTCGAGCACTGCATGCAGGTTGGCGCAAAAGGCGTAGCGGTGGGCCGTAATATTACCCAGGACCCACAGCCCGCAAAAGTAGTAGCAGGTCTGAATGCCATCATCCATGAAAATGCCACAGCGGAAGATGCATACAGCCTCTACATGGCTTAATCACACGGATACTAATATGTTTTTAAATAACACCATCATACCGTCAGTTAGAAAATACAAACATTTTGAACAGGCGTTAGCCTGCCCTTCAGAATATGTACTGTTATCCGAAGCGAATATCGGAAATTTGCAATCACTGATTGGCAAATGCCATCAAAGTGGCAAGAAAGTCCTTATTCATCTGGAGTTGCTGGGTGGTTTTAAGCCAGACCAGGCGGGGATCAGTTTGTTAAAAAATTACTACAAGGTTGATGGTGTTATTTCGTCCAATCTCTCGGCCCTACGATTTGCCAAAAAAGAGGGGTTGTTAACAATCTTTCGGGTGTTGCTTATCGATTCGCGTTCGCTGGATCAGTCCATCGATATTGTTAAACATAACCCGCCGGATGCAATTGAGATCTTACCTGCTGAATATGCCTGCCAGTGTCTGGAATTGATTAGCCGGAATTTAAAAGGCTTTGATGTGATATTCATCGCCGGAGGCTTTGTTAAGCGGAAATACCTTGTCGATAAAATATTCCATGCCGGATTTAAGGGTATCACCACCAGCGAACCCGGATTATGGTAACTAATAAGGAGTTCACGAAAATGAACCAACAATATGTCATGGGTATTGATAATGGCGGCACCGTGACCAAAGCGGCTATTTATGACCGCAGCGGCAACGTGGTGGCCATCGCCTCAAAATCAACGCAAATGCTAACGCCAAAGGAATTTCATACCGAGCGCGATATCAACGAACTGTGGGCGGCAAACGTTGAAGTGATCAAAAAAGCTATTGCCCAGTCCGGTATTGACGCCAGCCAGATTACAGGCGTGGCGGTGACCGGCCACGGCAACGGGTTGTATATGGTGGACGAAACCGGTACGCCGGTGCGTAACGGGATTATTTCCACCGACAGCCGGGCGAAAGCGTACGTTGAAAAGTGGTACCGCGAACCAACGTTCTTGACCGATATATTGCCAAAAACCATGCAGTCAATCTGGGCCGGGCAGCCCGTTGCCCTTCTCGCCTGGCTAAAAGACCACGAGCCTGAAACGCTGAGTAAGGCGCGCTACATTTTTATGGTCAAGGATCTGATTCGTTTTTACCTGACTGGTGACGCCTTCCTCGAACTCACCGATATCTCAGGCACCAACCTGATCAACGTCCGCGACCGTGATTATGATTCATCGCTGCTGGCCTGGTGGGGGCTCGCCGAGCTTCGCGACAAACTCCCGCCGATTAAGCTTTCCACAGATTGCTGCGGCTATATTACCGATGAAGTGGCCCGATTAACTGGGTTATGCGCGGGAACGCCGGTCTCCGGCGGCGTCTTTGATATCTCCGCTTCATCCGTCGCTTCCGGTATCAATACCCTGGATAAGCTGGCGATCATCACCGGGACCTGGAGCATCAACGAATACGTGACCGACCATCCCGTTATCGATAAAGATCTGTTTATGACCTCGATCTACCCGATTGAGGGCAAATGGTTAATCACCGAGGCCAGCCCGACTTCCGCCAGCAATCTTGAGTGGTTTATCAATAACTTTATGGAAGGTGACCGCACAACCGCTGCGGCGCAGGGATCATCGGTCTATGAGCTGTGCAATGAACTGGTCTCTACAACCACCGCCGATGAAAGCCACTTGCTGTTCTTCCCGTTTGTATTTGGATCCAACACCATCCCGGATGCTTCAGCGGGTTTTATCGGACTCAATAGTTTCCATAAAAAGGCGCATTTCCTGCGTGCAATCTACGAAGGCGTCGCGTTCAGTCATCTTTATCACACCGAGCGTTTACGCAATATCAACCCAAATTTAAGCCGCACTATTCGCATTGCGGGCGGCGTCACCAACTCCCCGGTCTGGCTACAGGTCTTTGCCGACATTTTCCAGTCCACTCTGGAGATTGTTGACGTTAAAGAACACGGCACGCTGGGCACCGCGATGACCGCAGCAGTGATGGTTGGCTGGTTTGATGATGTCTTTGCCGCCTCAAACGAGATGGTTCACGTTTCACGAACCGTCGCCCCTAATCCGGACAACAACAAGGTCTATCAGGATAAGTATCAGCTCTACAAAAACCTGTTATCGGAAATGCAGTCTCCGTGGAAAAGCTGCAGTAACTACATCACGCATTGAGTGAGGAAAGTATGGATCTGAATTTACACCATCGCACAGCTATCGTTACCGGCGGCGCAACGGGACTCGGCAAAGAGTTTGTCCTCTCGCTGGCCAAAGAGGGAGTCAACATCTGCTTCACGTATATGCGTGATGAAGAGTGCCCGGAGCAGTTGGTCGAAACGGTGAAAAGCATCACCAACGTCGAGATTATTGCGGTTAAAACCGATCTTTCCGATGAGCAAAGCCGGGAGAATCTGTTTGCCACCTGCATCGAGAAATTGGGTAATGCCGATATTCTGGTTAACAACGCCGGGATCTGGCTGAGTGGCTACGTCACCGAAATCACGCCGCAGGACTGGGACAAGGTGATGAATGTCAACCTGAAGGCGGTCTTCCACTTAAGCCAGCTGTTTGTGAATCACTGTCTGAGTAAAGATCAGGCGGGTAGCATTCTGAACATTACTTCCCAGGCGGCCTTCCACGGCTCAACCACAGGCCATGCCCACTACGCGGCCAGTAAAGCGGGCCTGGTGGCCTTTTCTATCTCGCTGGCGCGTGAAGTGGCAAAACAAAAAATCAATGTCAACAACATCGCCGTCGGCATCATGGATACCGCGATGATCCGTAAAAACATTGAACAAAACCCTGACTATTACGTCAGCCGTATTCCGGTGGGCCGGGTGGCCCAGCCGCAGGAAATTGCCGACATTGGGGTCTTCATGGTTTCTCCTAAAACCAGCTATATGACGGGAGCAACTCTGGATGTCACCGGCGGTATGTTGATGCGTTAATTTATGGAGAATCATTATGAAATGTCTGGCAATTGCTGATCTTTTTATCAATACAGCGATGATGGACGCAGGTCTGAAAGCGCTTAAAGATAAAGGTATCGAGGTGGAAGTTCGCGAATGGTCGCATGAATCAATCGAAAAGCTACAGGAGGACAATTTACAGGTTGAGCAACAAGGCGCTGAAGCGGTGGCATTGCCCGCCGCCCTGCTCCAGGGGGCAGAGGACGTTGAGATCCTGATAACCCAGTTCGCCCCGGTTAATGCGGCAGTTTTCGATAAACTGCCAAAGCTCAAGTATGTGGGCGTGCTGCGCGGCGGAATTGAAAACGTCAACCAGGCAGTGGCGAATACGCGCGGAATTGAGGTCATGAACACACCGGGGCGTAACGCCCGCAGCGTGGCGGAGTTTACCGTCGGCATGATCCTGGCAGAAATGCGCAATATCGCTCGTTCGCACGACGCGCTGCGCGATAAGTTCTGGCGCAAAGACAGCCCTAACCACCAGGCCATTCCTGAACTGGGCGGTAAAGTGGTCGGCCTGGTCGGGCTGGGGCACATCGCCCAGCTGGTCGCCGGGTTCCTGCGCGGTTTCGGAAGCGAGATTATCTTTTATGATAAATACGTCTCCGGGCACGATTGCTATGAAAAGGTGGACTCGCTGGACGAACTGGTTCAGCGGGCGGATGTCGTGTCGCTACACGCCCGCATGACGCCGGAAACCGAAAACCTGATCAACGCCCATCATTTTGAGCTAATGAAACCGAGCGCCATTATTGTCAACACGGCACGCTCTGGGTTAATCAACGAACAGGATCTGATTGCCGCACTTCAGGCAGGAAAAATTATGGGCGCAGCATTGGATACTTTTGATGATGAACCTTTGCCGGACGATAGCGCGTTTTATACGTTGAATAACGTCACGATAACGCCGCATATTGCCGGTAGCACGATTGACGCATTCAGCAATTCGCCAAAGTTATTTTCTGAGATCTTATTAAAGAAACTCGGCTAAGTATTAAAAGAACCGATTAAGATTTTTATACGGCCCATTGGGCACGGGTTCGCTCGCGCCCAATTCAGCCGCCTGTTTAAGGAATCTCTATGGATATTATCAACAGCATTATTAGTCTGGGGGCATCAGTAATGATGCCAGTAATATTCTTTATTATCGCACTTTGTTTTGGGGTAAAAATCGGCACCGCATTTAAAGCCGGGATGCTCGTGGGGATCGGCTTTGAAGGGGTTGGCCTGGTGATTGGTCTGCTGTTAACCAACATCGGCCCGGCCTCGCAGGCGATGGTAGAACGCATCGGCCTGCAGCTAACGGTGGTGGATACTGGCTGGCCGACCGCTTCGACCATCGGCTGGGGTTCGCCGTTGATGCTGCCGGTGGTAGTCGGTTTTATCGTTATCAATATTGCCATGCTGCTGCTCAAACTCACCAAAACGGTTAATATCGATATATTCAACTACTGGATTTTCCTGATTATGGGATCGGTAGTGTATGCCGGAACCGGTAACTACTGGCTCTCAGTGGGTATTACTTTCGGTATATTTGTCTTAACCCTGCTGGCAGCAGATTTAACCGCGCCATATTTACAAAAAAACTATAATCTTAAAGGGATTTCTTTTCCCCATCTTACCTGTATAACCTATGTCCCGTTTGGTATTGCCTGTAACTATATTATTGATAAGATCCCGCTAATCAATAAAATTAATTTCGACCCGGAGAGTATTAATAAGAAATTCGGCGTCTTTGGTGAACCGCTGACCCTGGGCTTCGTGCTGGGACTGCTGCTGGCCTTCCTTGCCGGATACGATGTTTCAGCTGCGGTGTCGCTGGCGATTAAAGTTTCCGCCGCTATGCTGCTGCTACCAAAAATGATCGAAATTTTAGTTCAGGGTTTACTGATCGTTCGCGATGCCGCTGAAGCTAAGCTGAAGGCTAAGTTCCCTAACCGCGATTTCTATATCGGGATGGATACCGCGCTGCTCATAGGCGAGCCTTCGGTGCTGGCGACCGGGCTGCTGTTGATCCCAATGGCGGTAGTGCTGTCAATTATCCTGCCGGGCAACCGCGTGCTACCGTTTGTCGACCTGGCCTCGTTGATGTTCCTGCTGGCAATGGTTACGCCGTTCTGTAAACGCAATATGTTCCGCATGTTTATTACCGGTACGCTGGTGATAACCTGCATTTTGTACGTCGGGACGGATATTTCGAAAGAGTACACCCAAGCAGCGGTCAACTCTAATATTCCGGTGCCGGAAGGGATGTCTGAAATCACTAATATCGTCGGAGGAGCAACCACCCCGGTTGGCTGGCTGGCGGTGAAATTCGGTGAGTTTTTCAGTACTGCGCCTTAAATTGCCCTTCTCTCCCTGCCCGGCGCTGGAAACGGCGTCGGGTTTTTTATCGTCCTGTTTCCCCCAAAAAAAATGCCTGCCAGGAGGGTTAGCTGGCAGGCATTGTAGGGTAAAACGCGTGACTTAGAACTGGTAGGTCATACCTACAGCAACGATGTTGTCGGTGCTGATGCTGGCAGCTTTGGTGAACGTATTGTCATCCAGCAGGTTGATTTTGTAGTCCACATAGGTAGACATGTTTTTATTGAAGTAGTAAGTCGCGCCTACATCAATGTATTCAACCAGATCCTGGTCGCCGTTGCGGCCCAAATCTTTACCTTTTGATTTCAGGTAGGCGATGGACGGACGCAGGCCGAAATCGAACTGATACTGGGCAACCACTTCGAAGTTTTGCGCGGTGTTAGCGATATAGCCATTACCGAACTTGGTCATATTGCGGGTTTCAGCATAGGTGGTCGCCAGGTAGATGTTGTTGGCATCGTACTTCAGACCAGCAGCCCACACTTCCGCTTTTTCACCACGAGCGTAGGCGTTTGGATAATCACGACCAGCTTTAACCTGAGCATCGGTACGGTCGGAAGCCGCATAGGCTGCGCCTACGCCAAATCCTTCGTACTCATAAGTTGAAGACAGACCCCAACCATCACCATGTTGTTTCGCCAGATCACGACCTTCTTCTTTGCCCTGATACTGTGCGGCAATGTTCAGGCCGTCGACCAGACCAAAGAACCCGTTGTTACGGTAAGTCGCAACGCCTGTGGTACGACCGGTGGCGAAGACATCCGTCTGCGTCCAGGTATCACCACCGAACTCTGGCAGCATATCGGTCCATGCGCCGATGTCGTAAGCAACGCCGTAGTTACGACCATAGTCCAGAGAACCATATTCGCCAAACTTCAGGCCAGCGAACGCGAGACGCGTTTTGTCTCCAGAATTGTTGCCTTCAACATTGTTAGCGCTGAATTCATATTCCCACTGACCGTAGCCGGTCAGCTGATCGGTGATTTGCGTTTCACCTTTAAAGCCCAGACGCGCGTAGGTCTGGTCGCCATCTTCATCTTTATCGCTAGAGAAATAATGCAGGCCGGTCACTTTCCCGTAGAGGTCGAGTTTGTTTCCGTCCTTGTTATACACTTCAGCTGCCTGCAAAGTTCCTGCAGCAAGAAGTGTAGAGACGGCCACTGTTAGTAATTTTAATTTCATATTATTTCGTCCCTAACTATTATTTATTAAAAGAATATCAAATCTCAGATGCCTTCTGAGCGGATCCATTATGCGATAATTCTCAAGATGACTTGAAATGAAAAGTTCCTGATTTTTACACCAAAAGCTATAACTGTGACAGAAGTGGTGGTTGTTAATTGACGTCCGTCAATTAATCGCACTACCAACACGTAATTATTCTGAATCAAAATACTTTCAACCTGCAAAAACAGAATGTTCAACCAAAATACAGATTTTCACATAAGGAAATTCTAATGATAAGATAAATTAAACATTTAATTTTGTTAAATTTCAATTAAATCAATGATTTGCAGTTTATATCTTGAGATGGAAAAATCCTATATATAAACGAGTTAATTCGCCACATTGGCTTTCAAAAGGTATATTCGGAGTTTTCTATCCTGATTTGATTTCGTCTTATTTTTATTGTCTGTTTTATTTTATCTTTTTTACAAAACTTCAAAGCATTATACCACTGCCGTTTAAGGTTTGTTTAGTATTTCTGTGAAAGGGATGTCGGCTACAGTATTTTTAAGGGATGGCTTTAGTAATGAATAAATTTAGTCCAGAAAATTGCCCGAGAGATTATCTTAATCAGAATATGATGGGGCCGAATGTGCTGAGACTGGTAGAGGAACTCAGCCGATCCCTGGAACTTTGGCCAGGCATGCGTATTCTCGATCTGGGCTGTGGTACGGGGCTGTCATCAATGTATCTGGCAACCGAATTTGGCGTCGAAGTTGTGGCTGCGGATTTGTGGGTTAACGCTGATGATAATGCCCGTCGCTTCGCGTCCGCTAGCATGGAGAACAAAATTATGCCCATCAATCTCGACATCAGCGCCTCCCCAGGGCTCGGGATCTTCGCTCGCGACGCTTTTGATGCGGTTGTCAGTATTAACGCCTGGCACTACTTCGGCACCGATCGCTCTTTTATTGATCAATGCATCGCGCCGTATATCAAAGATGGCGGCATGGTGGCCGTCATTATCCCGGGGTTGCGTACTCAAAACGCAGAAGCACTCCCTGAAATGCGTTCTCTTATTGATAGCGGCGTGAATCTCCTGACCACCGACCGCTGGCGCTCTGTGTGGTCTAAGAGCCAATATCTGACCATCAGCCAGTGTCGCCACATGACCTCCGGTCGCCAGGCGTGGCTGGAGTGGCAGAAGTGCGAAAATGTGTTTGCCGCAGCCGATACGGCCTGGGGAGATGAGGAGACGGGTAAGCAGTTGCGTTTTATTCAAATGATCGGTCATGTTATTAAATAAATAACCAACGTACACTGGGTAGGTCTTTCTGCCGGGTGACGGCTAACGCCTTGTCCGGCCGACAACACCACAATATCAACATGTTATGCGGTAGTCGTAGGTCCGGACAGGCGCGCACTTTTATTCGCCAATATTCCGTTTTTCAACCAGCAGCACATGCTGCGTCGCCATGACGCACTCGTTGCGCTGATTCAAAGCCTCCAGCTTTTCCGTCACAAAGCCGTATTTCTCATTACGCGGGTGATCTTTCATTTCACTAATAGAAATATTGACCCGAATGGTATCGCCAATAAAAACCGGATGCGGAAAACGTAATTTCTCATAGCCATAGGTCATCGCTTTGGAATTAATAACGCCAGCCGTCATGCCAACCGCGACGGCAAAGGTTAAAGTACCGTGGGCAATACGCTGGCCAAAAGGCTGAGTTTTACACCACTCGGCATCCATATGATGGGGATAAAAGTCGCCGGTCTGCCCGGCGTGAATAACAATATCGCTTTCGGTGATGGTGCGCCCCGTTGTTGTCCGACATTCAGACAGGGAAAAATCTTCGAAATATTTATCAATAAACATAATTCATACCTCTTCAGGCGGTTACTCCAGGTGATAAACCTCTTCCATTGATGCCCACAACTCCCCTTCCTTCCTGGTTTCCAGGGGCGTCAGGCACGGAATGCACTCTTCCCACCAACGCTGTGTTACCGGGTCTGCGGCCATCTTCGCCATATCTTTTTGATAATCATCGCCGTGATATTCGTAATAGCTGAACAGCCAGCCATCTTTAAAATAAATAGAGTAGTTTGAGATGTTACAGGCTTTAATCATGGCATTCACTTCAGGCCAGGGATTAGCATGCAGTTGCGCATAATAAGCATATTTTTCAGGTTTAACCTGAATAACACCGCCAAAACGTTGAATGGCTTTCATATTATCCCTCGTAAACTGATTAGATGATGGCGCTTTGCTTCAGCACCTCACGAATTTTAATTTTCCGCTCTTCGCTTAATGGTCCGGTCGGGCGCAACGAATTCACCGGCACATCAAGGCCGATAAGCTGTAATGCGTATTTAATGACGTTATAAAAAGGCACATCCAGGCCGTAGAGCGGTGGGATCCAGGACAACCGCTGCTGCAACGCGACCGCTTCGCTCAGCTCCCCGTTACACCAGTGCTGATAAATGCCGCAGGTCAGCTCCGGGGCAAAGTTAGCACTGGCGGGGATCGCGCCGTCGCCGCCTAAAATCAGGGTGCCAAACAGATATTCATCATATCCGGAGAACACAGCAAAATCCGGGCGCAGCGGTTTCACCGCATGAATCACTTCGCGAATATGATTTAAGGTATCAACGGTATCCTTCAGACCCACGATATTCGGGCATTCCACCGCCAGACGCTGGATGCAGGAAACAGGGATCGACTGACCGGTCAGCGCCGGGAAGTTATACAGCATGATCGGTACCGGTAGCTGTTCGGCGATATAGCGGAAATGTTCGAAAAGATATTCATCGGCCAACGGGTTGTACCACGGGTTGATCACTACCACGCCGTCGGTACCTGCCTCCAGCGCTTTGCGACCAAACTCAATCGTCGCCTGGGTTCCCGAGTGCGAGATGCCAATCAGTACCGGTTTACGTCCCGCGACGTACTCAATGCCAAACTTCATCACCTCCAGGCGCAGGCTATCAGACATATGGGCGAATTCGCCCGCGCTGCCGAGAAAAAAGAGTCCATCCACATCGCTGGCAAGCAGATGGTCAATCAGCCGCGACATCGCCGGACGATCCAACTGCTCGTGCTCATCAAACAATGTAGGGACCGGGGGAATAATGCCGCTAAATTTCGTACTCATGTGTCACTCCTGATGTTCTAAAAGATATCGGTTAAAGACGCCTGCGCGTCATGCTTCCCTCAACCGATAGAGTTCGTGTGCGTTGTGGCTAAAAAAGTTCTCTTGCCAGGCGCGGCCCTGCCCCTCGGTAATGCGCATTAGCGTATCGACCCACGGGATCAGTCCGGTATTCAGTAAGCAAACCGGGAAGTTGCTGGCGAAGACGATCCTGTCGGCGGAAAAGATCTCCAGGCACTGTTCAACGGTCGGACGTACCAGACTGATATCGCCATCAACGGGAATATTGACCCCGGAGACTTTGCACCAGACGTGTGGCTGCTGCGCCAACGCCTGCAAACGTTGCCGCCAGTTCGCCGCGTAGGTTGCCTCCTCCTTCAGCCGGACGCTATCAACATTGCCCATATGATTTAGCACCAGGGTCGTTGACGTCCGTTCAGCCAGCGCCACCGCATCCGCCAGATCTTCATTGCGCAGGCAGACCTCAAAGCAGAGCCCTGCTTTACCCAGCGCATTAACATTATTGAGAAAATCAGAGGTCAGGCAGGCGCCAGGCCGCTGGCTGGCAACATGCAAAACGTGGCGTATACCTTTGATCGCCGAATGGTACTTACCGGCGTCAAGCCAGCGTGAGACCGCATCTGGCTGTTGCAGGTCGAGGGAGATAATGCCGCCCTCGACAAAATTCGCCGGATCTTCACAGAGTTCGTGCAGAAATAGGCTTTCCTCATCTCGCTGCTCGGGCGCGACGTCAACCTCGACGTACAGCGCCCGGTCGATACACCACTTTTCCTGGTCAACCCGCGCGCGATAATCCTGCCAGCTAACATCATGATTCAACGCCGGAACCGCACTAAGCCACGGCAGACGAAAGCGCGACAGATCCCATAGATGAAGATGCGTATCGGTAATGTGCAACATGCCAGACCTCCCGTAGTAATCAGTATTTCACCGCTGTCGCACCGCTAACGGTTGACTGGTAGCAGGCTTCCACCACGCACATGGTTTTCCAGGCGTCATTGATGTCGTTAAGCCAGATATAATTTGGATCCTCAAGTTTGCACTGTAGCCCCGCCATCGGACCAATAAAGGCATCCGGGAACCAGGTCCCTTCAATTGCTAACGTTCGCCACCCTTTGCCATCATCAAGGATGAATTCAAATTTATCGTCAGCGCCCTGCGGATAATTTAAAATAACCCCAATCTGGATTTTAATAGCCCCTTTAGTGCCTTCTATTTTGAAGAAACATTCCTGTTTGTCCGGGGAGTAATCATGACCATGGTTAGTATGAATATTGGCACGAATAACATCGCCATAGTCCATGATAATCGATGAACGAGTTTGCGCCAGCTCCATCATTTTAGGATGCTTCATGGTTTTACAATAAACGGACTGGGGGTCGCCAAGGAAGAAACGAATCGCGTCGATATAATGTATGCTGTGGTAATTAACCTCCATCCGTTCTTTCTCAAAAAGAAATTGCCAAAGATTCCACGGTGTTTGACAAATAACTCGCATTTCAACGTCATGAATATCGCCAAGCAGACCTTCATCAATCATTTTCTTCGCGGCGATCATAAAGGGGGCGCGACGTAGCTGGAAATTAATACCAGCGGTAATATTTTTCTCATGACAACAATCAAGAATAGCTTTCGCCTGTTCAATGGATTCGCCCATCGGTTTTTGAATCAATACGCCAGCCTGCGAAGGGAGTTTCTGTAAAATCGGCAAAATTTCTGAGGCCGGTACGGCGATATCAAATACGCAGTCTTCGGATCCCGCCAGCGATACCAGCTCCTCAATCGTCTGACAGGTATGAGGAATATCCCACTGCGAAGCCACGCTTTGTGCTTTCTGATAATCCCGGTCATACAGACCAAGAACCCGGAATCCGGCTTTGCGATACGCGGGTAAATGTGAGTCAGTGACAATACCGCCAGCACCAATAATGACGATAGGTTTACTGTTTTGCGGCATGTTCAGTTGTGTTGTCATCTCTTTATCCTCTTCTTTATGCTAATCCGTTGGCATATCCAACGATAACGACGGACAGAACCAGAATAACGTTACCCAGCAGCATAACTTTTTTCGGCTTTTCATAGCCTTGCCACTCACCTGTTTTGAGTCCCCAGGCGTTGGAAATAATCAGCGCCCCGGAGAGGAACGCTATCCAACCAATGACCGGCCCCAGCTCGCCCAGCAGCGCTGTGGACTTGGCATATAATCCTAATGCGGCAAACCAGATCCCTCCTGTCAGTAATGCTTTAAACCATGCAAAGGAAGAACCTGGGCGGGCGAAGTCGCTGAACGTGTTGTTTTTTCTCAATACCCACAGCGCATAGCCGATATTGGATATGAAGCCGCCGGAGGCAAAAACGATGACGTAAGCAATCAGGCTGGCGCTCACCGGATTAATACCATCTTCCACTGCCAGCGCGCTGGCCCGACTGGCGTAGGTATAGCCGACGTTCATCGCCGCGGTACCAAATCCCGAGGCCAGCGCCATCAATAGCCCGCTGACAAATTTATCGTTTTTGACCCGCGAAGCATCCTGCTTTGACTCTTTATCTTTGAGAATACCGGCTTTGGTGATAACCCCTACGCCAATTAGCATCACCGCCATTCCGGCCAGCAGCCAGCTCATTGAGTTAGCAGGTGGTATTTTGTTAAGGATAAATAACGGAATTAGCGAACCGAGCGAGCATCCTACCCCGGTATTAATTCCGACGGTTAACGACATGCCAATATTATCAATGCCTTTACCATACCAGATGGCACTAATACCCCAAAGAAAACCGCAGGCGGCGGCGATAGCTAAAATCCAACCGGGCGTCATCAGGATGTATTTTAAAAATCCTGGAACTTCAATCCACGTCCAGACAATAGGAATGATCAGTATGCCGATAATAGAAAATATCACCCAAAAGGCTTCCCAGGAAAATGGCCGGTAATTTTTCATCCCCAGCCCAAAGCTTCCCTGGAACATACAAGCGATCATCAATACAAAAAATCCCGCTAGCATAGAGCATCTCCTGTTAATTAGATTATTTACTCAAGGATTATCCTCATTGTTTTGTTCATATATGTGAATTAATGACCACAAATAAAAACTAATCGAAAACTAACTCTCGTTTTTTTAATGGTCAATCGAAATAAAACTTCAATTATTATTTTTCAATGCTGATCACAAATTCACCTAATCTGACTACAAAAGTATCAGTAGCTGTGACTCAATGGTAGTGCGGTAGTACCAATTTTATGTGAAGTTCATTGCAAAAAGGAGTTGTTATGGTGACGTTGAGGGGCATTACCTGGGGTCATAGCCGCGGATTCACATCCGTTGTCGCAACCGCACAGCGGTTTAGCGAACTGCATCCCGACATCGAAATTTTATGGGAAAAACGTTCATTGCAGGCCTTCGCCGATGGCGATTTGGATGAACTGGCGCGGCATTACGACCTGCTGGTTATTGACCATCCGTGGGCGGGCTTTGTCGCGGAGAAAGCGATCCTTTTGCCTCTGCAAAACCATTTACCAAAAGCGTATCTTGACGATCAGGCGGCCAATTCGGTAGGCGGCTCCCACGAAAGCTATCTATTTAACGGTTTTCAAAGCGCCCTCGCCATTGATGCGGCCACGCCTGTCGCGGTCTATCGGCCCGATCATCTGCAACAAGGGCAGTTCGCCCTGCCAGCAACCTGGCAAGACTTACTCAGCCTTGCCCGCAGCGGCAAAGTGATTTACGCCGGGATCCCGATCAACTTGTTGATGGATTTCCTGATGCTCTGCGCCACCCGCGGCGGCACCTGGTTTGACGAGGAAAACATTACCCACCGCGACACCGGCATCGAAGCGCTTGAAGCGCTGCGCGAACTGGCCAGCCACTGTTCAAAAGAGATTTTTGACTACGACCCTATCGCCGTTCACGAACAGCTTTCGACCCGTGATGAGTGGAGCTACTGCCCCTTCGCCTATGGCTATTCAAATTATTCCCGCGCCGGATATGCTCGCCACCTGCTGAAGGCGACCGATGTGGTCTCCTGGCACGGCGAGCCGCTGAAAACCGTGCTTGGCGGGACGGGACTGGCCATTTCCGCGAAATGTCCGCATCAAGAGGCTGCCCTCGCCTACGCCAGCTATACCGCCTCGGCAGAGGTACAGAAAACCCTCTTCTTTGATAACGGCGGTCAGCCGGGCCATCGCGGGGCCTGGCTTGATAAAGAGGTGAATCGCCGCAGTCTGGATTTCTTCATCGACACCCTTCCCACTCTTGATCGCTCAGCAAAGCGTCCGCGCTACAGCGGCTTTTTGAACTTTCAGGATCACGCTGGCGATGTGGTTCAGGAGTATGTGATGCACGGTGGCAACAGCGCTGCTGTCTTTGCCCACCTGAACGCGCTTTATCAAAAATCACGCGGCTTAATGGGGTAACTATGCTTCCTTTAACAGGTTTAGTGGTACTGGATTTCAGCCAGTTTCTGGCCGGGCCTTCCGCTGCGCTGCGCCTGGCGGATATGGGGGCCAGGGTCATCAAAGTGGAACGTCCTCAGGGTGGGGATGCCAGCAGAAACCTGAGCCTTAATAATCAGTGGATTAATAATGACAGCCTGCTTTTTCATACTATTAATCGCGGTAAAGAGAGCTACACGGCAAATCTGAAAGAGCCCCAGGAGCTGGCTGCGGTTAAGCAGTTGATCGCGCAGGCCGATGTTCTTATCGAAAATTTTCGCCCCGGCGTGATGGACAAAATCGGTCTTGGCTATGAACAGGTGAAGGCGCTCAACCCTCGTCTGGTCTATGCATCCGTGACCGGATACGGGACCGAGGGGCCGTGGGTTAAAAAACCCGGTCAGGATCTGCTGGTGCAGGCCATGTCGGGGCTCACCTGGCTCAACGGCAATCAGGACCAGCCGCCGACGCCGTTTGCGCTCTCGGTCGCCGATTCACTTGCCGGTGCACATCTGGTCGAGGGGATCCTTGCCTGCCTGATTCGTCGGGGGAAAACTCAGCCTGGAGGACGTGTTGAGGTCAGTCTGATGGAGTCGCTGCTCAGCATGCAGTTCGAAGTACTGACCACCTGGCTCAACGACGGACATCAACCGCCTTGTCGTAGCGCGGAAAATAACGCCCATGCTTATCTCGCCGCGCCTTACGGTATTTATCCTACGCAACAGGGCTATATCGCGCTCGCTATGGGCTCAGTGGTTGAGTTGGGCGAAATCTTGGGTTCTCCCGCGCTCGCCGAATATTGCAAACCGGACGAATGGTTCAGCCGTCGGGATGAGATCAAGCAGGTGATTGCTGGGATTCTGGCGACAGATAGCGCCGCGTTTTGGGTCACCCAACTTGAGGAGGCGGGTTACTGGTGCGCTGAAGTTTGCGACTGGCAAACGCTGACGGCAAGCGAGGGATTCCAGGCGCTGGATATGATCCAGCATGTCAAACTTGAGGACGGCAACACGATCGCGATGCTGAAATCCCCGCTGCGCTTTAATGGCGCACGCGCCTCCTCTTCCCGCCCGGCTCCAGCGTTAGGCGCAAGTAGCGCACAAATTCAGGCCGATTTTCATTTACGGGAGGCAGAGAAATGAAACCACTGTCAGGTATTAATGTACTGGATTTCAGCCAGTTCCTTTCCGGCCCGTCGGCTGCGCTTCGGCTTGCCGACCTTGGGGCCAGCGTAATCAAAATCGAGAATCCCGATGGCGGCGACATCTGCCGCAAGCTCTACATTTCCGAACTGGAAATTGATGGCGACAGCTCGTTATTCCACGCCATTAACCGCAATAAAAAAAGCATCACCGTCGATCTCAAAGATGCAGCGCAAAAAAGCAGGCTGCGGCCGCTTCTCGAGCAGGCAGATGTGGTCATCTTTAATTACCGTCCGGGCGTATCAACGCGGCTCGGCCTGGACTATGCGTCGCTGCGGGAGATCAATCCCGGTCTGATATACGGTGAAATTTCCGGCTACGGCGACAGCGGCCCTTGGGTTTCGCGTCCTGGTCAGGATTTACTGGTGCAGGCACTCTCAGGTCTGTGTTGGCTCAACGGCAACCGGGATCAACCGCCGCTTCCTTTTGGGCTGTCCGTCTGCGATATTTTCGCCGGGGAATATCTGGTTCAGGGCCTGATGGCCGCTCTGGTACAGCGGGCGAGAACCGGCACGGGATGCCTGGTCCAGGTGAGCCTGCTGGACGCTATTCTCGATCTGCAGTTTGAAGTTCTCACCACCTGGCTGAACGATGGACGACAGCCGCCAACGAGAAGCGCGGTCAATAACGCCAATGCCTATATTTCCGCGCCTTACGGCATTTATCCCACCGCCGATGGTTTTATTGCGCTGGCGATGGCCCCCATCCCCCGGTTGGGAAATTTGCTGGGCTGCACCGCGCTGCTGGAATTTAACGAGCCGCAGCAGTGGTTTACCCGGCGAGATGAGATCAAGCAAATTTTGCTCGACCATTTGCGGCACAAAAAGAGCGAGGAGTGGTTGAGTATTCTGGAAGCGGAGGATATCTGGTGCGCACGGGTAATGGACTGGGAGCAGCTCATTGCCAGCGAAGGTTTTCAGTCGCTGAAGATGCTACAGGAAGTGCGTTTGCAGAGCGGGAAAACCCTGCAAACCACCCGCTGTCCGATAAAAATCGACGGCGAGATCTTCACCAGCACCGTGGGCGCACCACCACTTGGCGCGCATAATCCGGGGTAATTTCATCACACCCTGCGCTCTTACCCGGGCTACGAGATCGCAGACGGCTGAAGACGGGTAGCCCGGACAGATGCGCAGCATCGCTTCCGGGGAAATTCTGCTCCCCTGCGGCCTTCCTCCCGGGGACGGCGCGATGCGCCTTGCCCGGGCTACGGGATCGCAGACGGCTGAAGACGGCCGCGACCCGGGGGGGGGCAGCGACTATTGCGCCAGTATCCGGCACTCTTTCATCACTGGCAGAATGTCCTCCAGCACCAGTGATTCCCATTCGTAAGCAAGAAACGTCACGCTAAAAGCCGCCACCATTTTGCCATTTGAGGAGTAAATAGGTAGCGCAACGCAGGCCGCGCGTTCATTGGCCTCGCGTTGCTCAATCGCGTAACCCTGCTCGCGTACCTGACGGAGTTCCGCCAGCAACACCGGTAACGAACTTATTGAGTCCACTGTCATTTTTTCCAGCGGCGCGTCGCCATACAACTGCACAAGTTCTTCATCGCGATATTGGCTAAGGAGCACTTTGCCAACGGCGGTACAGTGCGCCGGGAGATGGTTGCCAATATGCCGCATCAGTGAGAGATCGTCCTGAGCCAATGCTTTTGCCAGATAGACCACCTGCTTACCATCGAGAATCGCCGCGTGGCTGGTTTTGCCCAGACGCTTACTTAAAAAAGCGGTCAACAGCCGCAGATCGCGAACCAGGTCGGTGCTCTCAATGCAATTAGCGGCGATTTTTATCAGCGCCAGACCCGCGTGATATAGCCGTGTATCCGGCATATACAGCAGATAGTCGTTATCGAGAAATTCCTGAATCAGGCTGTGGGCGGAGCTTCTGGGGATGTCGAGGCTGGTTTGCAGGTCGGTGAAACTTAGCCCCTCGCGGTGGCTGGCAATCAGCTCCAGAAGGCGAAACGATCTTTCAGCAGATTTAACCTTGGCCATATTAGTTATCTTTATTATCCGCGATGCGATCATAGAATTTGCGTGAAGACTGATAGAACGACTTGAGATTTTTACGCAACTGAACCTTATCCCGCAGAACAAAGGCTTCATGAATATTCAGTCGCAGCTTAAAGCTGTGCGCCATGGCACCGTCGGCATTCAGTAATTTGCGCGAAAATTCCTTACGCAGCATCACGATAGTCTGCATTAACTTGTCATAAATCTGGTTGCCGCACAGGCGTCCCATTAGCAGATCGTACTCATCAAGCAACTGGTGATAGGCCTCCGGCTGACCATCCTGCGAAATCAGTTCCGCCATCTGGTCAATTATCGCCTGAAAACGGATATGGTCGTCGTGAGTCACTACGGTTATCGCGGTGAGATAAACCTCTTCTTCTATAAGCTTCCTCGCCGCATAAATTTCATCGAGGTTATGAATCTCCTTATGGAAGATCCAGGTCATCGTCTCTTCAGGCAGCTGTGGTTTGTTCTCACAAACATAGCTGCCATCGCCTGGTTTTATCTCGATAAGCCCAATCAGCGACAGTGCGCGCAGCGCTTCGCGCACCCGGCTGCGCGTGACATTGAACATCTCACCCATCGCCCGTTCATTCGGCAAACGCTGCCCGGGCTTCAGCTTTCCGGAGGTGATCTGCGAGGCTATCTGCTCCATAATCTGTTCGGTCAGGGTGGTTTTCTTCAGTGCGGTCACATCCATGATATTTTCCATATACGGACAAGGTTCATATCCATGAATTTACGGAAGCCAGGTCCGTTGTGCAACACTTTGATGTTCACTATTCCAGCAGCATCGCAGAATAAATGGGCCACACTGGCGCGGAAAGCGCCTTCACGGCATAAATTTATCGATCATCGAGGATGCATGTAAATAATGAGATAATGCTAAGAGCGAATGAAATGAGTTAAAGCCAAACTTTTCGATTAATTTTCTTTTATAGTTACTATAAACTTTTGGCGAAACGCCAAGTAGATCGGGGTAATCTTTTGCCAGTAAATTAAATTTCATAATAAAAATATACTGAAACTCTCTCTCCGTTAAGTTAACGTCCTCCCCGACGGGAATACCATCGGTCACTCTGGAAATTATGCTGGCGATATGTGCTGTGCGTTTTTTATTTATCAAACAGACAATGTTATCTTCGACTCTGAAGCAGACAAAATTCTTTTTCATTTCAAAGCTATTGATAAGAAAATGGAACTGCGCGTTGGTGTGAGATGTGTACTTAGTTAAACACAAATCAACCAGATTTGCGTCCCTGAATGGCTTGATATCATTTATTTTCAGTTGTATGGCTTTTTTGAAAAAATAGTTGGGGCTGAAAATAGTTAACATCCCTTTCCCTCACGAAAGTTCAATAATCCTTTATAGATGTGCGCATAGCACACTCCATGGGCATATACCCATGAGTGAAGAGGGTGAATTATAAAGTTATTTATTCTTTATTGTCCAGACGGTCAATTTTAAGAAAAATCCATCACTGGTTGAAGTTATTTGAATTCTTAACGCCCGTATGTAGTGACTATTGCTTTTGTGATTTTAGGATTTTTCTCATCACCTCCCTGAAATGTGCGTTGATATAGATTAATATTCTAAAAATAAGCGATAACTAACAAATTAAATCACTTAAAGTTAATTTATCAACATATAAAGCCGTGCTTATGAATATTCTGCGTCAGAGAGTGTAAAACGTTGGTACACCTTCTAAACGTTTGTTTGCCATTCGTTTAGAAAGTGTAAGTTCACTTTTTAGCGGAATCATCAGGCATGACGAATGCGTATGCTGATTTTTGTGATGACGCTAGGTTCTGTTTCTGGCCAGCAATATAATAATAAACAGGCCGCCGATTCCCGCAGTGATAATGCCAATCGGCAGCTCCTGCGGGGCCAGCAGCGTCCTGCTGACAATATCGCCGCCGCATAAAAGTACCGCCCCCCACAGGCCGCATAGAGGGAGCAAAAGCCGATGCTTAACGCCGGAAAAATAGCGGCACATATGCGGCACCATCAACCCGATAAAACCAATCACTCCGGTTAACGCCACCAGCAAAGAAGTGGCCAGCGCGCAGCAGAAGAAAACCTCCATCCGCAGGCGACTGACGTTAATGCCTAATGATTGCGCCGTCTGTTCACCGGCCAGCAAACCATCCAGCGAACGCCAACGTAGCAGGACAAAAGCGCCGAGAAACAGCAGACTAAATATGGCATAAGGCAGATTATCCCAACGCGCTAACCCCAGCCCTCCCAGCGACCAGAACAGCACCGAACTGGCGGCCCGCTGATCGCCGGAGAAGATCAGATAGCTGGTCAGCGCACCAAATAAAAAAGAAATAGCCAGCCCGCAGATAACCAGATGTTCAGCACCGCGCTGTTTTTTAAAATGAAACAGCAGCATCACCGCCACGGCGGAACAAATCCCGCCGACAAACGCCGATACCGGTAGAGTTAGTGCGCCAAGCCGCTCGCCAAATCGGGTGATCACCAGTACCGCCCCCGCCGATGCGCCGGAGGAAAGACCGAATAAAAAGGGATCGGCCAGATCGTTGCGGGTGGTGGTTTGCAGCAGTCCCCCCACCATCGCCAGAACAGCTCCCGTGAGTACGGCGAGCAGCGTTCTCGGGACGCGTAGATCAATCACAATGCGCCTGACCATCTCAGAGACTGGAACGTCCATGAGCCCTAATGCGCCCAGTACCTGAATCAGCGATAACGGTACGCTGCCTTTGGCAACGCTGAGCAGCATTAACCCAGCTAAAACAAGCAGCGCACCCCATATTGCCCAATGGTAACGGTATGCAGAAAAGGTCATTGGTTTGCCGTCGGGTACATCGCGCGCGCCAGCTTCTCTACCGCTTTAATATTGGCCGGCCCCGGGGTCAACTCAGCGTATTGCAACTTCAGATAACGCTGATGCTTCACCGCCGGTGTCATCTTCATTAACGGGTGATTTTCGAGGAAATGACGAAGCGTATCCGCCCCGCTTCCGGTCTGATAATCCAGGAGAATAATAAAGTCCGGTTCCGCTGTCGCAACGCTCTCCCACGAGGTCGTCCCCCAGCTAATATCCAGCCCGTCCATCACGTTTTTACCTCCGGCAGCTTCGATAATCGCCGTTGGCATAGCGTAGCGACCGCTGGTGAAAGGTTTATCCTCGCCCGAATCATAAACAAACACTTTCAACGGTTGAGTACCCTGCGGCGGTTTTGGCAGCGCACTGAGCGTTTTTTTCCAGCCGTCGACTAACACCTGCGCTTCTTTCTGCTTGCCGAAAATCTTACCCAGCGTCAGCTCATCGTTATACAGCAGATCCATACTCGCTTTGCGTTTATCGCCAGAAGTAAAAACGCAGCTTTCACTTAATACGAAGGTCTTAATACCATATTTATCAAGGACGGTTGGCGTCACCTCGCCGCCCACTTTCATACCGTAATTCCAGCCTGCGAAAAAGAAATCGGGATTCACTGCCAGCAACGTTTCCAGTGAAGGGTATTTAGGGGCCAGTTCGGGAATTGATCCCATCGCCTTTTTAAATTCCGCCGTCATTTTATACCAACCGCTAATACCGGTTAGCCCAACAATGCGGTCCTGTAAACCGAGTGCGAAAGCCATTTCAGACATATTAAGATCATGGATAACTGCCCTCTTTGGGGCTTGCGTGAATGTCACTGGCGTCCCGCAACTCTCAATGGTGACCGGATAATCAGCAGCGCACACCGCAGTAACCGACATAATAGCAATAATACCCACAAGCCACTTATTCATTACGATCCTCATATATTTATCAGGCATAGCCTGGTACCTCAAAAATACGCAGCGCCTTACCCGTATCAGGGTGCGGTACGGTAAAACAGGTCAAGCCGAAAACGGGATAAAGCTGTTCAGAGACAAGTACCCGCTCCGGTATATCCCAGGCCACCGCACGCCCTTGCGACAAAAGCAAAACGCGATCGGCAAACGACTCAACCAGTGATAAATCATGCAGCACCGCCACCACCGTGATTCCTTTACTTTTTACCAACGAAAGCAGTTCCACCCGGCCTGGAGGATCCAGATGATTAGTTGGCTCATCCAGCAACACCAGCGCGGGTGACTGAGCCAACACCCGAGCCAGCGCCGCTCGCTGCCTTTCTCCGCCGGAAAGCGCAGACAGCGAACGCTTTCGCAACCTCTGCAATCCTGTATCGTTAATGGCCCGGGTCACGATGGTTTCATGTTCACAATGCGGCATATCGCGGGCGTGGGGAATGCGCCCGAGAGCGACGTAATCCTCAAGAGCCAGCCTCATATCGGGGGTATCATTCTGCGCGAGCACCGCAATCTGCTTAGCGCGCTGCTGTCGCGACAGTTCGCTTATGGGGCGTCCGAACAGCAGGATGTCGCCATTCAGCGTGGTCAGTTCTCGATCGATCGCCCGCAGCAGTGAGGTTTTACCGCTGCCGTTTGGCCCAATGACCGCCAGACACTCACCCTTTTTGGCTTCAAAATGGACGCTGGATAGGAGTTCCCCGCCTCCGGGACGCGGTAATGATGCAATATTGACGCTGAGCACCGGGTCAACAGTCGTACAACACGTTGTCAAACTCTCCTCCATTAGCAGGCTCTTCTCCTCTCTTCAGAGTGGATTGCTGAAACACTCAATTTTTTCATCTTTCTCCGCCCAGAAAAGATGATAATCATTATCATTTAAAAAGAAAGGCGAATAGTCACATATTTCATAATGATTATTTATATATGTTATAACATAACATTTAATCATGATAATTGACAACCTAGTCTCCGGCCTGACCCGGAATACAAAAACTCAATCGCTTCCTGCACTGTTCACCCGCAATTTTGCCAACTCCCTCACAAAATTCTGCGTCTGAAAATTCTGTCCATATGGTCGGGATTCTTGCCTATCACGCCTTTTCTGCCACCTCCTTACAGTAAGCCCATGTCATTCACATCGTAACGTATGTTTTTTCAGCCAACAGGAGTAGTGGTACATGATCGATTTTAATGATCCCCGTCAGGTCGCAAAGGCCATCCAGTTCACCAACGTCAACCCGGACTTAACCCGTGAAGGTCTTATTCAGCATCTGAATGTCTGCATGGAGTATCAGTTCGATGCGGCAATGATCGCACCGTGCTGGGTCTCCGTCGCCAAAGACGTAATGAAAGGAACCGGCATTCGCGTCGCCACCACCGTGAACTTTCCTCAGGCCAACGACACGACGGCAATGAAAATCGCCGTGGTTAGAGAGCTGGCCAAAGAAGGCGCAGATGAATTTGATTTCCCACCGAACCCTGGCTTTTTGCTCGGCGGAATGGATGACCTCTATTTCAACGAACTGAAGGAAGTCACCCACATCGCCCACGACCTGGGAATGAAAGTGAAGGCAATGCTGGAATTTGGTTTTATCACCGAAGAGGCGATGAAAATCAAAGCCACTCGCTACGCCTATGAAGCAGGTATTGATTGGGTGAAACAATCCAGCGGCTGGGGCAAAGGCGGCTGCGCGGCAACGGTAGAAGATGTTCAACTTCTCAAAGCCAATATCCAGGCCCCTTGCCGGGTCAAAGTATCCGGTAAAGTGAACACTCTGGAGAAGATGAAAGAGATGTTCGTTGCAGGCGCAGAGCTGGTTGGAACCAGTTCCGGACCCGAGCTGGTGAAAGGTCTGGTCGGCGACATCAACGCCTATTAACCGAACGGTACCGCCGGAAATGGCGGTACCACACCCGCACAATTTAAGGAGTATGTGATGAGTGTATTTATTCTCGGCAGTTATGCAAAAGCCCTGGTGATGACCGCCGAGCGCATTCCGCTGGCTGGTGAGACGCTAATCGGGCATGACTTCCGCCAGACCTGGGGAGGAAAAGGCTCCGATATGGCGGTTCAGGCTGCCCGCCTGGGAGCTGACGTGGTCTATAGCGGCGTGGTGGGTAAAGATACTTTTGGTACCGAATTCGTTGAATTGATGCTGGAGGAAGGGATCAATATCGATGGTCTCACCCTGACCACCGAGCTGCCGACCGGCGCTGGCTTGATTATTAAAGATAAAGAAGCCCGTAACGTCATCGTCGTGGATATGGGAGCGAACAAACTCTTTACCCCGGCGCTGGTGGATAACGCCCTGCATCAAATTAAAAGCTGCGGCGTGGCGCTGGCTCAGCTGGAAATTCCGCTGGAAACTGCGCTCTACGGGCTGAGACGCGCAAAGTCGCTGGATAAAATCACCATTCTTAACCCCGCGCCGGCCAGAGATCTCCGCGGTCTCGATCTGAGCGCGATCGACTACCTCACCCCCAATGAAACCGAAGCGCGCGTTGCGCTGGGCCTGGCGCCGGACGACGCTCGTAGCAACCGGGAAATCGCCAGCATGCTGCTGGAGACGGGCTGCCGTTATGTGGTGATGACGCTGGGCGATGCGGGATCCGCCGTGTTCGGCCCGCAAACCACGCAGGAAATTCCCCCTTGTCTGGTTGAGGTGGTTGATAGCAACGGCGCGGGCGACAGCTTCAACGCCGCCCTTGCGGTGGCGCTGGACGAAGGTCAGCCGATAAGCGAAGCGGTCCTGTTTGCCAACGCCACCGCGGCGCTGTGCTGTTCTGACTGGGAAACCGTGCCCTCTTACAAATACCGCACCGACGTCGATGCCTTTTTGCAATCGCACGCCGTGATCGAGGAATAACAATAATGAGACCCGATAGAATCTTACACCCTGAACTTGCCGCTGCCCTGGCGACCCTCGGCCATACCGATATTGTATTGGTAACCGACGCCGGTTTTCCGATTCCCGCCAGCGCGAATCGCATCGATCTTGGTCTGTGGCCCGGCACCGTTGATGTCCGTGACATCCTGCGCGTTTTGCGCAAAGAGATTTTCGTTGAAGAGGTGCATTTTGCCAGCGAAGTGCGCGACTGCCATCCGCAGCTGTATCGCGAAGTGCAAACTATCTATACCGGCTCAGGCGCGGAGTTTCTCGCCGCCAGCCACGAAACGCTATGCCACGACATCGCGCACAAAGCCAAGCTGATTATCCGTTCCGGATCGTTCGAACCGTGGGCCAATTTCGCCCTCGTCGCCAGCACCGATCCTTTTGCCTGGTTTACCGACGCTTCAGGTGTACAGCCCCTGCCCGCTTATGTCGCCCGACGTCAGCGGATTAACGATAACGTCACGCCGCAACTGAACTGACGGGAGGTCATGATGAAAGCAGCTGTAGTGAGTCACAGTCATCCCGGTCAAGTCGAGATTCGCCAGATGCCGGTGCGGCCGTTAGTCTCCGGCGAAGCGCTGGTCGACGTTGAGTGCTGTGGCGTCTGCCATACCGATCTCCACGTCGTGCAAGGCGATTTTGGCCCGGTGCCGGGACGCATTCCCGGCCATGAAGGGATCGGCATCGTTCGCGCCGTCGCCGATGACGTGACCTGTCTGAAGCCCGGCGACCGGGTGAGCATCGCCTGGTTTTATGAAGGCTGCGGCGTGTGCGAATACTGCGTCAGCGGCCGGGAAACCTTCTGCCGCAGCGTGAAAAACGCCGGATACAGCGTCGATGGCGCGATGGCTGAACAGTGCATCGTGAAAGCCAACTACGCCGTTAAAGTCCCGGACGGCCTCGATCCGCTGGTTGCCAGCAGCATCACCTGCGCTGGTGTCACCACCTACAAAGCCATTCGCGTTTCCGGCGTTCGCCCAGGGCAGTGGCTGGCGATATGGGGAGCAGGAGGGCTTGGCAATATGGCAATCCAGTTTGCCCGCAACGTCTTTAACGCCCGCGTTATCGCTATTGATTTACAGGACGACAAGCTGGAGCTCGCCCGCGAGTGCGGCGCAGAAATCACCCTCAACCCGAGCCGGGACGACGTTCCCTCGCGCATTCAGGAGATAACCGCTGGCGGTGCGCATACCGCCGTGGTGGTCGCCGTCGCGCGCGCCGCCTTTCACCAGGCGGTCAATAGCGTCAGGGCCGGAGGCAAAGTGGTTTGTGTCGCAGTCCCGCCGGGCGATCTTGACCTGAACATCGTCAAAACCGTGCTCGATGGTATTCAGATTGTCGGCAGCCTGGTCGGTACCCGTCAGGATCTGGCGGAAGCTTTCCAGCACGCGCTGGCCGGACGCGTTCGCCCGATAGTACAGACCCGCAAGCTGGAAGAGATCAACTCTATTTTCAACGAGATGGACAACGGCACCATCCAGGGACGCATGGTGATTGATTTACGCACCTCGCGGCAGAAAGAGGAGTCCGGCGCATGAAAATCACCGGCTGGCGCACGATTAAAACCTGGCATCGCTGGGGACGCCCGATTGGCGATGTCAACGGATCCCTCACCTCTGGCGTGACCGAAGTTCCAGTGTTAATCCTCGAAACCGATGAAGGCATTAGCGGTATCGGCGTTGGCGGACACGCGGATATTGAGCGTATTTTCCCAGCTATCGAAGGCGAAGACCCACGTGCGGTCACTGCGCTCTACGACCGGATGCAGGCCTGGGTCTTCAAAAGCGGCCATGCGGGCAGCGTTTTCGGCGCGATTGGCGTGGTCGATATGGCGCTGTGGGATTTGAAAGCCAAATGTGCCGGGGAACCGCTCTGGCGCCTGCTCGGCGCGAGAAGCCCGTTTGTTCCCGGATACGCCTCGGGGCTGGATTTTCCGTTGTCGCTGGAGGCGTTAACCGCACTGCATCAGCGTTTTGCCGAGCGTGGATTCAGCGCCTTTAAGCTCAAAGGCGGTCTCGACGTTGAAGAGGACTTACAGCGCCTGCTGGCGGTGCGCGAGGTGTATCTCGTCAACAGCCCCTCTCCGGCGGTAATGATTGATGTTAACGAGTCGATGAGCGCCAAACAGGCGGTGCGCTACGTCAGCCGTTTACAGGAAGCGCTGGATCTGAGCTGGATTGAAGAACCCGTGCGCCGCTGGGATGCCGCCGGACACGCCGCGATCCGCCAACAGGTGCGCTGCGCGGTCGCCACCGGGGAGAACCTCACCGGCCTCGAGCAGTTTCTGCCGCTGCTGAAAGAGAACGCGGTGGATGTTCTTCAGGCGGGCATGTGCTGGGGCATCAGCCATTTTCTGCGCGTGGCCAACCTGGCGCAGGCCTTTAGTCTGCCGGTCAGTCCGGTGGGCTACAACGCCAACCCGGTGGCCCACGCAGCAGCGGCGGTAAGCAATCATCTGAGCTGCGAAATTCAGGACCTCAGCTTCCCCACCGGACTACGCGTGGATCAGCGCATCGAAGACGGCGGTATCGTGCTGGGCAATGAACCGGGATTGGGGATCGCCATCGATGAAAACGCGCTGCAACAGCAGCAGAACGATGGCAGTTGGACGATAGCACAAGGCCCACACGTCAGGCCCGAACGCGCGGGGCTGCGCCTGAGCCTACGGACGTCCGCCAACGATTAATCATAAGGAACAAATAATGAAAACAGTACCTTTTGGACGCACGGGGATTCAGGTCCCGGTGCTGGCGATGGGCGCGGCCTCGTTAGGCAGCATCTATCACCCGGTATCGCAACAGCAGGCCAACGAAACCGTGGCGACGGCTCTCGCCCACGGCGTGAACTATTTCGATGTCGCTCCCTATTACGGGCTAACCAAAGCGGAAACCGCGCTGGGCATCGCGCTGAAAGGCGTACCGCGCGACAGCTATACCCTGGCGACGAAGGTCGGGCGCTACGGCGACAGCCTGTGGGATTTCTCCCGCGAGGCTACCCTACGCAGCGTAGACGAAAGCCTGACCCGGTTAGGCTGTGATTACATCGACGTGATTCAGTGTCACGACATTGAATATGGCGACATGCAGCAATTACTCGATGAAGGATTGCCGACGCTGCGCGAACTGTGCGAGAGCGGCGTCGTGCGCCACGTTGGCATTACCGGCTACGACCTGGCGCTGCTGGAGCGCGTCGCCTGCGAGCAAAAAGTGGATAGCGTGATGGCCTACTGCACCTGGACCTTACAGGACAGGCGGCTGGGGGCAGTAGCGCAACGTTTGAATCAGGCGGGTATCGGCGTCCTCAACGCCTCACCGCTTTCGATGGGGCTGTTGACCCGAGGCGGCGCGCCCGACTGGCATCCGGCGCATCAGGATGTGCAGGCTATCTGCCGTAAAGTTTCTACATTGTGCGACAGCCACGGCGTAAATATTGCCCAGGTCGCCCTGCAATTTGCCCTCACCACCGCGGCGGATAACGGCATTGCCTCCACGGTGATCGGCACCGCCAGCGCCGACAATATGCTGGATAATATCCGCTGGTGTACGCAGCCGCTGGATCCGGAGCTGCTCGCGAAAATCGATGAATTAATGGCTCCGGTGCTGAATATTGGCTGGGACCTGCTGCCGGGCAACGGTGGGAAGGCGCAAAAATGAAGATCCTCGACAGCCATCTGCATCTCTGGGATCCGGGCGTGCTGCGCTACGACTGGCTGCGCGATCTCCCGGCGCTTAACCGGCCTTTTTTGCCTGCGCAGCTGGCCAAAGCCGCTCAATCGCCGGATGCCGCGATTGTGGTTCAGGCCGACTGCGCTGCGCAGCAGGCGCTTTTGGAGGTGGAGTGGATAAACAAGCAGGCGGAAACCAGCCCCATTGAGCTTGTCGGTATTGTCGCCTGGGCTCCGCTGGAAACGGGCAATGCCGTGGTGCCTTACCTGCGTCATTTACATGAACTACCGCGCGTGCTGGGTATTCGGCGCTCCTTGCAAAACGAGCCCCTGGAGCTGTTTTACAACACCGATTATCGCGACGGTTTACTGGCTGCCGCTCGTGAGGGTTTTGTGCTGGATATGTGCGTCAGGGCCTCTCAGCTGATTGCGCTTCACGATTTACTGACGTGGCTGTATCAACACGCACCTGATGCTCGCGTGGTGCTGGATCATATGGGGAAACCTGCTATCGCCGATAACCAGTGGCAGACCTGGCAGGAGACATTTATCGCGCTGGCCGCCTTTCCTCTGCTGGCGTGCAAAATATCCGGCTTACCGACGGAATCCGACTGGCAACGCTGGCAGCCGGAGCAGCTTCAGCCGTGGATCCAGCAGGCGATAACGGCATTTGGCCCGCAGCGCTGTTTATTCGGCGGCGACTGGCCGGTGGTCGAACTGGCTGGTGGCTACCCGCGCTGGAGAGCATGCGTGATGGCGGCGATTGCCCATTTATCGCCGGAGGATATTAACGCCGTCATGGGCGAAAACGCGCACCGTATATATCTGACGAAATCAGAAGGGGGAAATAAATAAAACCGGAGTTTATAACGTTTATTTTCAATTCACCCTACTGAATAATAATGAGGAAATAAGCATGTCCGATAACATCAATTCATTGCCTGTCGGCAAGGTTGACGATAAACCTGATAGCGTATCGTCAGAAAATAACAACAGAGTCACGGGGCGTAAGAAAAATATCCTGCTGGCCTCGCTGTTTACCAATTTCTTTGTTCTGCTGGCGCTGTATTGCGGGGTTATCTCGGTTCTTCTCCCCAACCATGTGGCGCAAATCGATCCTGCCAATAAGGCTAATAACCTGGCGATCGTGATGACCTCAGCGCTGCTGTTTACCATTTTTGCCCAGCCGATTGCCGGGGCGTTATCCGACCGCTGCCGCTCAACCTGGGGGCGTCGTTCACCGTTTATCGTTGGCGGCGCGTTAATCGGTGGGCTGGCTATCTTCGGCATTTCAATGACCACCACGATTGCCGGTATTGCGGTGTTCTGGTTGATGGCTGCCGTCTCGCTTAATTGCATGAACGGTCCATTAGCCACCGTGATCGCCGACCGGTTCTTACCTGAAAATCGCGGTATCGCCTCCGGTTTCGTCGGCGCGGGCTCGACTGCCGGCGGTACGGTGGGGATTATCCTCGCAGGCTATCTGGCGTGGAACCTGCAACTGGGCTACCTGGTATTTGCGCTGGCGATTGCCGCCTGCTGCGTGGCTTTTGTCCTTATCAACCGCGAACCCTCTACCCGAAACATGGAAGTTGAACCCTTCCGCTGGGGCTCGTTCTTCAAAAACTTCTGGGTCAGTCCGCGTAAGTACCCGGATTTTGGCTGGGCGTTCTTTGGTCGCTTCGCCATGTATCTGGGCTACCAGGGGGTCGTAACCTATCAGCTGTATATTTTGCAGGATTTCATTGGCTTAAGCGTTGAGGAGTCTAACTACGCCATCGGCACTATCTCGGTGATCACCCTGGTGACGTTACTGTTCTCCGGCCTGGTTTCCGGCGTGCTCTCGGACAAACTGCAGCGGCGAAAAATCTTTGTCTTCCTTTCAACCCTGTTAATGGCCGCCGGTTTGTGTGTGCCTCTGTTTATGCCAACGCTTACCGGGATGTATATTTATGCCGCCATCATGGGGCTGGGTTATGGCGCTTATACCTCTATCGATATGGCGCTGATGACGCAGGTATTGCCCGGCGGCGGTAAACAAGCTGGTAAAGACATGGGCATTCTGACGATTGCGACCGTATTACCGCAATCTTTCAGCCCAATATTATCCGCCTGGCTGCTGGCGACCTTTAATAATGATTATTCGTCGCTGTTTATTGCCGCCATTGTGTTTGTATTCGCATCATCATTTTTTGTATTACCGATTAAATCCGTTAAATAAATAACGCGTAGTTTGCAGGCGAGAACACACTCAGCGATGAGTGTGAAGGCCCTCGCCTGCGCCTGGTACAGGAATACGCGACAGGAGAATTATAATGACTCAGCCTATTTTTCGCGGGGTGATCCCCCCGGTTCCGACGTTATTTACCGCGCAGGGAGAATTTGATCAACCCGCACAAGCGCGCTTAATTGAACACCTGCTGGCCTCCCCGGTCGACGGCCTGTTCTTCCTCGGTAGCGCGGGGGAATTTGCTCATATGTCCGATGCCCAGCGGCGGCAAGTCACGGAATTTTGCATTACCACGGTCGCCGGGAGAAAACCGGTGCTGATCGGTATCGCCAGCTGTGGGACTCAGCAGACGATTGCGGCTGGCGAACATGCGCGACTGGCGGGAGCCGACGGCGTCGTGGTAGTCAATCCCTGGTACAACCCTCTGAGCGAAAGCAACCTGCTGCGCCACTTCACCACCATTGCTAACGCTCTGCCGCTGCCGATTATTCTCTATAATTTCCCGGCGCTGACCGGTCAGTCAATTCCACCATCGGTTATCAAAACGCTGGCGCAGAACTGCCCGAATATCGTGGGATTGAAAGATACCGTTGATACACTCTCGCATATCCGGGAAACCCTGCATGCGGTCAAACCGCTGCGCCCGGATTTCGCGGTATTCGCCGGTTATGACGAATATCTACTGGGCACCCTGATCCTCGGCGGCGACGGCTGTATCCCGGCCAGCGCCAACTTTGCGCCACAGCTCACCTGCGGAATACTCGCAGCCTGGCAGCGTCAGGATTTTGCCGAAGCGGTCGCCCTACAGCAGTCTCTTTCCTGGGTCCCGCCGCTCTACAGCATTGACGTGCCGTTTTATAACGCTGTGAAATATGCCCTACAGCTGACCGGTCTGGATATTCCCGTTTATTCCCTGCCTCCCGCATCCCCATTAACGGAAGAGATGAAAGTCGATATTAAACAGATTCTGCAACGTGCCCACGTTATTAATAAGGATGACAACGATGAGTAAAATTCGCCGCTTCGGCTGTGTGGTTAAAGTCCGCCCGGAAAAACTGGATTATTATAAAGAGCTGCATGCTAATCCCTGGCCGGAAGTCAACGCCATTATTAAAGAGTGCAACCTACGCAACTTCTCAATTTATTATAAAAACGGATTGTTATTTAGCTATCTGGAGTATGTTGGCGATAACTATGAAGCCGATCAAGAAAAAATGGCCGCACATTTAAAAACCCAGCAGTGGTGGCGAGAAACTGGCCCATGCCAGATGCCTCTGGACGGTGAGCCGGAAGGTACGCTGTGGGTCGAGATGGAAGAAGTTTACCACTTAGATTAGTAGAAAGATAAATAACAACCTCTCTGCGCTTATTAATAAGCGCAGGGTTTCCTGTCTTTTTTATTTATGATAGCGACTTATGAGAATAATATGAAAATTACCTCTATAACCCTACCCGGTTTCTGTCTGATAAATATACTGACGATCCCTTATGCTTTATCTGCGTCCAATATCAGCGTTGAACAACGACTTAATCAACTGGAATTGCGGCTCCAGCAGGCGGAAAACCGCGCAGCTATCGCGGAACAAAAAAACGCGCAATTAGCGACTCAGCTAAAACAAACTGAAGAGGGATCGCACCAGGCGCAGAAAAAAGTCGAAGACCTTGAAACCCGCACGCAAAAAATTGAAAAAATCACCCCGGACGATAATGGTTATTTTGAACTTCACGGCTACGCGCGCGCCGGGATGATGACCAACCACAACGCTCGCCATACCCAGGGTGGCCCATTTATGACCCCTGCCGGGCAAACCGGCGGCGCGATTGGCCGTTTGGGTAACGAACCTGACACCTACGTCGAAGTCTATCTGGAGAAAAAACAACGTCTGGATAATGGCGCGACAACCCGTTTTATGACCATGATCGCCGACCAGCAAAAGAGCTACAACGACTGGACCGCCGACTCCAGCACCCTAAACGTCAGCCAGGCGTTTGCCGAAATTGCCTCCCTGCCGAGTTTCACCGGGCCGCTCAAAGACACCACCTTATGGGCCGGGAAGCGCGTTGACCGCGACAACTTTGAAATTCCGTGGCTGGACTCCAAGTTCGTGGCGCTCAACGGCACCGGCGGCGGCATCTATGACGTTCGCTGGTCAGAGAACACGCGCAGCAACTTCTCCTTTATCGGGCGCAGCTTTGGCGATGTCGACGTGGTGAATAACGATGTGCAGAACTACATTCTCACCGCCAACAACTATTTCGGCCCGGTACAGCTTTTCGTCAGCGGCATGCAGGCCAAAGACAACGAGGAACGCGAGACGCTCAGCGGCTATAAAGTCTTCAACGCCGCTAATAAAGGCTACACCGTACTGCTCGGTTATCAGGGCGATAGCTTCTATGGGATGGCACAAGGCGAATCACGCAGCGTGCTGTCATGGGGGCAAGGGCTGGGCGCGGAGGTGAAAAATATCGGTACCGACCCGGCGCTGCTTTCTGACGCCAGCACCCTGCGGTTTGCCAGCTATGGCATGGTTAACCTGGCCCGCAACTGGGATTTCGCACCTTCAATTCTTGCGCAATACAGCAGCGATCGCTACGTCAAAGGCGATGACTATCGCTGGGTAACGTTGAACGGTCGCGTCATGCAAAATATCACGCAGAACTTCGCGCTAGGCTATGAAGCCACCTGGCAGTATATGGATCTCGATCCTAACGGCTATCAGCAGTACCAGAAGGTCCACGGCAACTACTACAAGCTCACCTTTGCTCCGACCTTCCGTCCGGACGATGTCTCGCCGTTCTTTACCCGTCCGGAACTGCGCGTTTTTGCCACCTGGATGAACTGGGATAAGGCGCTGGATAACTACAGCCCCAACGATACGCTGGGCCAGAAAGGCTTTACCTCTGGTGGAGAGTGGTCGTTTGGTATTCAGATGGAAACCTTCTTCTGATCGCAGCGAACGGCTTCCCTGGCGAAGCCGTTCGTATTCACGCGCCATCCGAAAGCTGTTTTTCCTGACGGCGAAATTCACTTGGCGAAACGCCTACCGCGCGATGAAAGTCGCGCGAGAAATGCAGCGGATCGTTATAACCCACCTGCCCGGCAATTTTGCTAATTGTGTCATCAGTTTCGACCAATAACCGCCGGGCCTGAGACAGACGATAATTTTTCAGCCATTTTAACGGGCTTTGATTAAAGGTCTCCTGAAACAGGCGAAATAGCTGCGATTTACTCACCTGGCAGTACTGCATAAATTTTTCAATATCCCACTCGTCATTATAGTGGCTGTGGATCTGATATATAAGCCGCCCCAGGCCGCGATGGGTAATAACCGGGGATTTCTCCGTTTCCTGGCTGCGGTTCTCCAGCAAGGTAAAAATAAGTTTTGCGCACAGCGCATCGCAGTGCGCGTCTGAAACCAGAGTATGGCTTTTCATTAAACTGAACAGTTGATAATAAATTTCAGTCACTTTCTCCGGTTGCTGGAAGGCAAATACGGGTTCCTGAAGAACATTAAGAATCTGCATGATATTATTTAATTTTGAGCTATCAATTCTCAGCCATAATATTTCCCACGGTTCAGCGCTATCAGGATAATGTTCATGCGGCCAACGTACCGGTAGCCAGGCCAGATTTCCTTCCTGCACATGATGCAGATTATTTTCCAGTCGAATAACCCCACGCCCTTTAAGGCAAAATATAAGTTCATGCCCGACAACCGACTGACGTTGAATATGGAAATTGCCGTTTGTCCGGATATGGCCCGCCCTGAGAACCCGATAATTCACCAGCGTCGAAAAATCATCGGACTCGCGATACCAGTTTTCGATGACCTGCGTTCGCTGCACGAGTGATGTCATATGCCACTCCCCAAATAATCAATATTCATCAAGTCTATGGATATCTATCGTGACACGGTATGTGGTCATTCAGGCAGGTTGTATTATGGATTTTTGAGCTATCTCACAACAAAGCGTTCAGGAAATTCAACGCTGCTGTTTTGAGTAAAAAAAGCAGTATTGTTGAGTTCAGGCATAGAGCCCCGGCTCGCGCTGCGCTTAGCCGGGCTACTGGTTCGAAGTCGTATACGGTTTGCGTAGGTCGGGTAAGGCGCAGGCCGCCACCCGACAAAAATGCGCACACAATACCTAACAAATTTGCCATCAGCCTCAGCACTTACCTCTGCCCCAGCGACTCAAGAAACGCCTGCGGCGTCATATCGCCCAGCTTTTTTTGTGTCCGCCCCTGGTTCCACAGCGCGCAGAGACGCTGGAGAGTCGCATCGGGTTCATCCAGTGCCGGGATAACGTCGGCTAATCTTTCACTCAGCTGCACCGCCCCAACCTCTTGTGCCGCTACCGCTCTACACAACAGCCCCGCGCTGGAAGGATGAAAGCCTTTTTGTACGTAAGTCTCAAGACATTGTATCTTAGCCGGACAGGCTTCCAGCACCTGCTCCAGCCAGCTATCAACCAGCGCGGGCGAAATCCCGCAATAGATGCGGCCAAAGCACCAGCCGCTAATCGGCTCCTGCGCCCACAGCAGATGATGCTCGCCGCCGTCGTCCATTGAGAGCGCCACCAGGCGGTAATGGAGCATCAGCGTATCCGCACGTAACCCAGCCTTTAATGCCTTCTTTCCCTGCGGCGCGGCATTCTTTCGCCCTTTATGCGCCGGATGCAGATAACGGTTCAGCGTTGCTCGGGAAATGGCGATCCCCAGTCCTTCATTAACCATAAACAGCAACTCGTCCAGCGGCGCACGAAGGACGTCACGCAGCGTGTTAATCAATGCCTCTTGTTCTTGTCTCAGAACTTTGTGTATTAAATGCGGCGTAGTGTGATTATCAGAAATCTGGCTGCGGTTACGCCAGCGGCGAACGGTGGTGATGGATATCCCCAGTTCCTGCGCCAGTTCCCGGTCACTTTTATCCGATTCCTGGAGATATTTGCGCGTTCTTGGCGTGGTAGTGGCGTTGGCGTGCAGCTTGATTTCCATTCATTCCCCTACAAGAAAACATAACCAATCATATGAGATATATATTATTGCAGAGAATACAATGTGAACCGCTTCACCTTTCAGGCCACCGCTTTCTCTCATAATCCGTCATAGATAACACACACACACCCTGTCGATCTTGTACGGAGTTCACAATGAACAATGTTCTGGGATTTCTTGAAGCTAAATTGATGCCTCTGGCGGCGAAAACCGCCCAGCAGCGTCACCTTGGTGCTATCCGCGGCGCCTACGTTTCATTCATGCCTTTTATTATTGTCGGTTCAATTTTGCTGGTGATTTCGTCATTCCCCAATCAGGCGTATCAGCAATTTATGGCCAGCACCTTCGGTGCCAGCTGGAGCGCGATTATCGAGATCCCGTTTAACGCGGTCTTCTCAACCATGTCACTGTTTATCAGCTTCCTGGTAGCCTACCGCCTGGCAGAACACTACGGCGATGACCGTATCTCCTGCGGCATCCTCTCGCTGGTAGGTTTTCTTATTCTGACGCCGTTTATCAAGGTGGCAGAAAACGGCGGCATCACGGTGATCCCGGTGGAATGGATTGGTACCAAAGGATTATTCGTCGCCATGATCGGTTCGCTTCTGTGGACCGAGCTCTTCTGCTGGTTAAAGCGTAAGAAACTGGTGATTAAGATGCCGGAAGGCGTTCCGCCTGCGGTACAGGAATCTTTCGCCGCGCTGATCCCGGCGCTGCTGGTGATGATTCTGATCCTGGCGATTCGTATCGGGTTTGAGCATACCCACTACGTAACCATCCATCAGTTTATTTATGAGGTCGTCGCCTCGCCGGTGCGTCACTACGGCACCTCCTATTTTGGTGCGCTGATGACCGTCTTCAGCATCACCATTCTGTGGTCGGTCGGCATCAACTCCGGTTCAATGATTAACGGCATCATTCGTCCGCTGTGGATGGAAAACCAGACCGATAACATCGCCGCCATTCAGGCTGGTGTGACGCCTCCGCACATCATTACCGAACAGTTCTTCGATATGATCTGGATGGGCGGCGCGGGCGCGACGCTATCGCTGGTGATTGCGATGCTGATTTTCGCCCGCAGCAAAAATATGCGCGAAGTCGCCCGCCTCGGCGCAGGTGCCTCAATCTTTAATATCAACGAACCGATTCTCTTCGGTCTGCCGGTGATCATGAATCCGATCATGCTGATCCCGTTTAACCTGGTGCCTTTGGTGCTGGTGACGGTGCAGTACGCGGCGATGAAAATCGGTGCGGTGGCAGTGACTACCGGGGTCTTTATTCCGTGGACCCTGCCGCCGGTCATCAGCGGTTTTATCGTCACCGGGCATCTCAGCGGTAGCATCATGCAACTGCTTAATCTGTTGATTGGCGCGATGCTGTACCTGCCTTTCATGCGCATCGTCGATAAGCAGTATCGCGCGGCGGAAATCACCGCCCGCGCCGAAACGGACAACACGCTTGCTAAACAGGAGTAAACCAATGTGGGGAATTATTGCCACCTGGCGAATGGCGCTGGAAGGGGTAACGGAATCCGCTGCGGCGCTGGCCGCCGGGGCTGACACCTCTACCGCCGTAGTGAATGCGGTAGCCGCAGTCGAAGATTTTCCGCTGTACAAATCAGTAGGCTATGGCGGCTTACCAACGGAAAACGGCGAGGTCGAGCTGGACGCCGCCTATATGAACGGCGACACCCTGGCGTTCGGCGCGGTTGGCAATCTGGTGGACATCGCCAATCCGGTCAAGGTGGCTCACGCCCTGAGCCGCCAGCGATACAACAGCCTGCTGGTCGGTCAGGGCGCCCGTGAGTGGGCGCTGAGTCAGGGATTCGCCGCTAAAGAGATGCTGACCGAGCGGGCGCTGCAGCACTATCGCAAACGCTGCCGCGAAACGCTGGATAAAGGCCTCAGTCCCTACGATGGCCACGACACCGTAGGCATTATCGGCCTCGATAAACAAGGTTCCATGAGCGTCGCAACGTCAACCAGCGGCCTGTTTATGAAAAAACGCGGGCGGCTGGGCGACTCGCCGATTATTGGTTCCGGCTTCTATTGCGATAGCGAAACCGGGGCCGCTACGGCGACCGGCGTCGGTGAAGATCTGATGAAGGGCTGTACCAGCTACGAGATCGTGCGGCGAATGGCTCAGGGGATGACCCCGCAGCAGGCAGCAGATTCAGTGGTGTGCGAACTGGAAGACAAGCTGATGTCGCGCTTTGGTCGCGCGGGGGATCTTTCGGTGGTCTGCATGAACCGCCGCGGCGAATTCGGCGCGGCGACCAATATCAAAACCTTCTCTTTTGTGATCGCCAGCGCGACGCAGCCGCTCACCGTGTTTTGCGCCGAGCGCGTGCAGGAGAAAACCCATTATCGTCCGGTGGACGACGAATGGATGCAGGCCTACGCCGCACGCATTCGCGCCCCCATCGAGGAGTAAGTTATGTTGGATTATCGTTTCATTAACCATCTGGATAGCACCTGCAATGGCGCACATCTGGTGACCTGGCCCGGCAGTACGCTGTTAGCGCAATCCCCCCACAACGCCAGCCCCCTGCTCGCCGAAATGGTTGAGCAGGCCGCGCGCGGCGAAGTGGCGGATGCCCGCTTTGGCTGCTCGCCTTTCGCCCGCATTACGCTTATCCCGCAGTCGCTGTGGCAGGACTCGCTTAACGATAGCCTGATCGAGACGCTGCGCCCGTTGTTCAAAGCGCCGGTAAGCGATGCGCTGGTTTTTGATTGCTCGCCGGGAGAAGCACATGGGGCGATGGGCAAAGCGCTGCGCTATTTATTCAATCTCGACTGGCAGCTTGATGATTTAGGTCTGCATCAGGTGAAGACCGTCAGGCCCCGCCTGCGCCAGCTCGCGCTTTACGCGTTGCCAGCACAACAAGCGGCGCTGGAAACGCTGGCTTATCAGCAGCAGGCCACCGCGCACGGTATGCTCGCCGCACGACGGTTAGCGGACCTCCCTTCCGAGCAGTGCACGCCGCAGTATGTCGTAGAAGAAGCCCAGCGTCTGTGCGCGGACATTCCTTCTCTACGCTGCGAGATGCTGGATGAGCGGGCGATTATTGACCAGGGGCTCGGGCTGCTGCATGCGGTAGGAAAAGGTTCTGAGCGCCCGCCGCGCTTGCTGGCGATTCATTATGATGGCATCACCGATGGCCCGGTTCGCTGCTACGTCGGTAAAGGCGTGACCTTTGATACCGGCGGACTGTGGCTGAAGGAAGGCGCCGGGATGTATACCATGAAGTATGACATGTGCGGCGCGGCCAACGTGCTCGGCCTGATGCTGAGCATCGCGAAGCTTGCGCTGCCGGTGCGGGTGATGGGCGTGCTGGCGCTGGCGGAAAACGCCATTGGCCCTAACGCCATGCAGCCCGGCAGCGTCGCGCGCGCCTGTAACGGCTTAACGGTTGAGATCAACAATACCGATGCCGAGGGTCGTCTGGTGCTGTCCGACGCCATCGCCTGGGCCAGCCAGCGGCATCCGCAGGCGCGCTATATTATCGATATGGCAACGCTGACCGGCGCGGTGGTGAAAGCGCTGGGTTATGACCTCAGTGGTTTAATGACTCAAAACGAAACCCTGCGATCGGCGTTGACTCAGGCGGGAATAGAGAGCGGAGATGAAGTCTGGTCACTGCCGCTGGACAGTCGGCTGAAGAAACAGACCGAAAGCGCGATTGCCGATCTTTGCAATACGCCGGGCAACAACGCGGCAATCAGTGCCTCCGCCGCCTGGCTGTTGCAGCATTTCTGTCCGCCGGAAATCCCGTGGGCCCACCTCGACGTCAGCGGCACGGCGCTGTGGCGCGAAGGCGGCAAGAGCGTGGCCTCCGGCAGGCCAATACCGCTGCTGATCCAGCATCTGCTCAACGATATCAGCCATGTTTAAAACCTTCCCGGGACGGCGCGTTGCGCCTTGCCCGGGCTACCAAACAACAAACTCGCACGATGCACCTGCCATAAAGTAGCCCGATGTGATGGACACCTCCCACCTTACGGCATCATAACGTGCCAGACTGGAAGTGTTACCTGCAGTCCACAGGAGGAGGTGTCCACCATGAATATTAAACGTATCGGTCTTGACCTGGCAAAAAATGTCTTTCAGATCCATGCCGTGGATCACCATGAGCATGTCGTCGTACGAAAATCTATTCGCCGCGCCCACATGCACGCTTATTTCTCTCAGCTGGCTCCCTGCACCATCGGGATTGAAGCCTGCGCATCATCCCACTACTGGTCCCGCGAACTCACCCGCATGGGGCATACCGTGCGCATTATTCCCCCGAAATTCGTCAAGCCTTACCTCAAAGGCAACAAGAATGATGCCAACGATGCCGAAGCCATCTGTGAAGCCATCAGCCGCCCCGCCATGCGCTTCGTCGCGGTTAAGACAGAGCGCCAGCAGACCCTTCAGGCGGAGCATCGCGTGCGGGCCAGAGTGATAAAAAGCCGCACGGCGCTGTGCAACGAGATACGGGGCTTTCTGGGCGAATTCGGCGTGGTGCTGCCGGTCGGCATCAGCCAGTTGCGTAAGGCGCTGCCGGAGATACTGTCACAGCAGGAGCAGTGGGATGACCGGTTTATGCGCCTGCTGTGCGAGCTGGCCGAAGAGCTGCGGATGCTGGATGACCGGGTGGCGGGGCATGACCGGCGGCTCGCAGAGGCGGCGCGGGAAGATATCTGCATCCAGCGGCTGATGAAAATAGAAGGTATCGGCGTGATAACCGCCAGCGCGATGGTGGCGTTGTTGGGTGACGCGACGCAGTTTAAGAACGGTCGGGAGATGGCGGCTTATGTGGGGCTGGTTCCCCGGCAGCACTCAAGCGGCGGTAAGCAGCAGCTGGGGCATATCAGCAAGCGGGGTGACAGCTACCTGCGTACGCTGGTCATCCACGGGGCACGGTCAGTTCTGAAGACATGTGCAGGCAAAGAAGACCGGCGGAGCCAGTGGCTGCAGTCGGTGGCGGAAAGACGGAACCGGAATATCGCGACGGTGGCGCTGGCGAACAAGAATGTGCGGATAGCGTGGGCGGTGCTGAGTCGCGGAGAAGATTACCATGGTTCACGGGTCGCCGGTTAACCGACACCCCGTGAACCATGCAGTAAAAGAGCAGTAACCCTGTCGTGAGATTGCGAAGCGATTTAGCGTGATGAGTAACCGGTAAGACCAGCACCTGAGAAATCCGGCCTGTCCGAAGGCTCCCTGCGAAGCAAAGCCGATAGCCCGAAAGGAAGCAGGTGCGCAGAACACATCATGGCCCGGGTACGACGGTACCGAAAGAGAGGCCGGATATACGAACGCAACTTACCCTGGTGACTCACACAAAAAATAGCTTGCATCACGGGAGGTGTCCATATACGGACAGGTGCGCCAGCACCGCCTCCGGGGAATACCCTACTCCTCGCTCACCACCGGTTTGACTCTTACCGCAAACAACACAATCACCATCGCGCTGACCAGCAACAAACCGCTACCGGCGAAAACCCCGCTGGCACCGTTAAGATCGAACACCGCTCCGCCGCCTGCCGCACCCGCGCCAATCGCCAATTGAATAGATGCCACCAACAGCCCGCCCGCGCTTTCCGCCTCATCCGGCACCGTAGTGGCAAGCCACGTTGACCAACCCACCGGCACCAGGCCGAAGGCAAAACCCCACATCGCCACTAACAAACCATCCAACAGCGCGAAGTGCCCGAACGTCACCATCATCAGCGCCAGCACGCTGATCGCCAGCGGCACCAACGCCAGCGTCATGCGCAGACTTCTGGCCAGCAGATGACCGGCAATCGACGTACCGATGAAGTTCGCTACCCCAAAACCCAACAAGATCAGGGAAACCCCTTCGACGCTGGCCTGCGCCACGGTCTCCAGAAACGGTCGCAGATAGGTGAAGAAGGCAAAGTGACCGCTGAAAATGAGGATAGTCGCCAACATCCCGCCAATCATGCCCGGACGGCGCAACACTTTGAACAGCGTCGCGAAGCTGCCCGCGCTTTCCGGGCGCATCGAAGGCAATACCCACAGCTGCCACAACAGCGCAACCACGCTTGGCAATGCGCAAATAATAAACACGTTGCGCCAGCCTATCAGCGCGCCGAAATAGCTCCCCAGCGGCGCGGCAACCACGGTGGCAATCGACACAGCAGAAAAGATGATCGCCAGCGCTTTCGGTACCATCGCCGCCGGAACCAGGCGCATAGCGGTGGCGGTCGACATCGACCAGAAGCCGCCAATCGCAATCCCTAACAACAATCGTCCAAGCAGTAAAAACTCAAGCGTTCCGGCGAACGCCACCATCATGCTGGAGATGATTTGCAAAACGGAAAAAAACATCAGCACCCAGCGGCGGTCAATGTTTCTGGTCGCAGTAGTGATCAACAGGCCGGTGAACAACGCCACCAGCGCCGTTGCGGTTACCGCCTGCCCCGCCATGCCTTCGCTGACCCCAAGGCTTGCTGCCATCGGCGTTAACAAGCTAGCAGGAAGAAACTCAGCGACAATCAGGCCGAACACCCCCAGCGCCAGCGCATAAACGGCGCGCCACGCAGGCTTAGCGCTTGCCAGACTCTCTTCAGCGGCAATGCAAGAACTCATATACATCTCTCCAGAACAATTAACATTTCGTTAAGATTAGGCGGTTCTGTCCGGACGATCTATGATGCATACTCTGCAATTATTGATAATTCGTCCGGGAGTGATGTAATGACCCAGCAAGCCCTCGATCTCACCAGTGAACTGCTGCGCGGCATGCGTCTTTCCGGCGTTAACTATCGCCGCATCGAGACCAGCCGCCCGTTCGGCGTCGAATTCGGCTTCGTGCCCGGTAAAGCGCAGTTCCACTTTATTAGCCGGGGACCGGTACTGCTGCGCATGGTCAGCGGTCAGCGCCTGATGTTACAAAGCGGCGATGCGTTATTTATTCCCAACGGCGATGGCCATGTGCTGCTCTCCGATGACCAGGCTGAGGTGGTCAACGTGTCCAGACTTCCCAGCGAACCGGTCTGCAACTCGGTAAGCTGTATCAAAAACGCCTGTGACAACGAAAAAAGCGACAGCGCCATTATCTTCAGCGCCTGTATGGACTTTGAACTGGGCGGCATGCAGCCGCTGGTCAAAGCGATGCCGGAAGTGATGCTGGTCAGCAGCCTGTTGACCACTCGCCCGGAGATCCAGCCGATGCTCGCCGCCATGGAGCGTGAAACCCTGACGCGTCAGGCGGGCTATGCTGGCATTCTGGCGCGGCTGGCGGATGTGGTCGCCGCGCTGATTGTGCGGGGTTGGGTGGAGTGCGGTTGCGGCAATGCCACCGGTTGGGTGCAGGTGCTGCGCGACCCGAAGCTGGCCAAAGCCATTTACGTCATGCACCAACAGCCCGGAATCAACTGGAAGGTCGAAGATTTGGCTCGCGAGGCGGGAACCTCCCGCTCGGTATTTGCCGAACGCTTTCTCTCCGCCACCGGTACCACGCCAGCCCGCTACCTGACCGAGTTGCGGATGCGGCTGGCGGTGCAGTACATTTCCCATGAGGGACAGGCGCTGGAAAAAGTGGCCTTCAAACTGGGCTACAGTTCGCATGCCGCCTTTAGCCGCGCCTTTAAGCGCATCACCGGCAAAGCGCCGGGCGCACTGCGTGACCTGTCGCGGGGAGAAGAGTTTTAGCCCAGCCCTAATTCACGAGTGCGCCTGACCGCCGCCAGCACGCTACGCTGAAGCCCGGCGGCGAAATCACTATTATTCAGCTCGTACAGACCGTGAATCCCCACTCCTGCCGGTGAATTGTTGATATCCAGAAGCTGGCGCGGATGCTTCTGGCTGCGGCGCAGCATCTCTACCGCGCCGAGCAGATTTTCCAGCACCACTTCCGTGGCCTGAGCACGCGACAACCCAGCCAACACCCCGGCATCGGTAAAGGACTCGATAAAGTAGTAGATATAGTTGGGACCTGCGACGCCAAAACCGGTGAAGATATCGATCAATCGTTCCGGCAGATACAGTACCTTGCCGAAACCGCGCAGAAAGGGCTCGACCCGCTCCGTGCTGGCCAGGGCGTTTAGGGTCGCGCCGCTATAGCCAAATCCGGTATCGGTCAGAGTATTGGGGATCACCCTGACAATCGGCGTTTCAGCGCCAAACAGGGAGGACAGTTTTTCCAGCGTCACTCCAGCAATCAATGAAACAACCGTCGTTCCTCCCGTCAATTGCGAACGTGCGCGGTCAGCCACCGCCGCCAGATCGTCCTGCGGACGGATCCCCAATACCACCAGAGAAGCGTCCGTTAACCCGCGCCCCTCCGGCAGCGAATAGAGGTTTTGCAGATAATCAACTCGTGTACCATCAATATCCTCCAGCGAGATCTCTTCCGCTCGCAGCGTGCCGTTGCTTAAAGACGCGCGAATAATCGCCTCTGCCATCTGCCCGGCCCCGATAAAATGAACATTTGCCATTATGCCTCCTGCTCTTCTGACTGATAAAAACGCAGCCGACAGCCCGCGTCACCGCGAGCCAGCGCGGTCTGTACGTCTAACTGCAGTCCCGGGAATGCGTCGGTTAACGCATGATCGCCTTCCATGCAGATATCGCACAGCGTCTCAACTTCACGGGCATCGCGCCCCTGCTGCCGCCAGCAGTTGACGTAAGGGCAATAGTGAAACAGGACGATAAATTCCGTGCGGCTGGCGCTGACGGGCTCCATCTCATAAACCTGAGATTCAAGACCGCGAGTAAACAGCGTGGCGAACGCTTCCAGATCTCGTCCATCGTGCATCTGCGCGCGTATCTTATGCCCAATATCCCGGCCATAATGACGAATCGCCTCACGGGCAAAATCATCAGTGATGTTACGCTTGCGGCTTTCATCAAGCAGATAACCGAGGGTTGCCGCCCGCTTTTCGGTGATCGCGCGCAGTGCCAGAGTGACTTCATCAGTTAAGGTTGCCGCGTTATGCGCCGGTTTTGCGGTGATTTCGCTCATGCGCTTATTCCCAGTCGGTATTGACTTTGACGTCATTGGCTCCCGGTAAGGCGTACACATCTTCGGCGTACCACTTACGTGAAAGCTCGGCGAGCGTGCCGTCCTTTTTCAGGACCGCCAGTTGGCTATCAATCTCTTTGATCAACTGTGGATCGGTATTCTTTTTATATAAATAGACGTTAGGAAATAAGCCGACAGAATCCGAAGCTTTAAGGTTAAGATTTAGCGCCTTATTTAAGGCCAGCAGCGCGCCAATAGGATAAATTGCCGCATCGTATTCTCCTGAAGCCACAGCTTTAAAAATATCAGCGGCAGACTGTTCACCATTCGGTTGCAGATTAATTTGCTGCGTCGGGTGCTTTTTATTGTAGTTTTCAATCACCGTATAACGCGCATCGGTGGTATGAATCGGTACCAGCTTTTTCTTACCGCTGGCAAGATCGCCAAGATTATGAATATCGTTCTCGTTATTACGCACGATCAGACGTAAATCGCTGATCCCGGTCGGTTCACCGGAGTGGTCGTATTTTTCTGCCCGCTCTTTAGTGAGATAAAAGTGATCCGCCGCAAGGGTATAGGCCCCGGTAGATAAGCCGACTATCATCGCATCGCGCGAGACAGCATTAAAATGAAATTTATAATTGGCCAGCCGCTGATCCAGCACCTTTAACAGATCGCCATCATAACCGGTAATAGTATTGTTATCGTCAACAAAACTAAAAGGAAAACCGTTGGCATTCACCACCACTTCTACCGTTTTCGCCGTCGGGCTTTTTTCAGCAGCCTGCGCAGCGCTAATTCCCATTGCCAGGAACAAAGAACTCACCAGTAACGTTTTATTTTTCAAAATACTTTCCCCAAAATGATAAAGTTGCCACTCTTTTTTGTGCATCTCCTCGCCAGCGTGCGCTCAGAGATATTTCTACGCTGCGCAATGCCCGGGCGATCGCCAGACACAACACGATGTAAATCACCAGCACCACGCAATATGCTTCGACAAAGTGGAAGCCGCGTGCGGCGGCGATGTTGGCTTTCGCCATCAGGTCGATAACGGTGATGGTATAAACCAGCGAGGTATCCTTAATCAGATCGATCAGCACGCTGGTGAAGTTAGGCAGCGCGGATACCGCTGCCTGCGGAAAGATAATCCGCCGAAACTGGGAAAACCCGCTGAGGCCAATCGACCAGGCGGCCTCCCGCTGCCCTTTATCAACCGCGTTCCATCCGGCCCGAAATGTCTCGGCAAAATAAGCGCTGAAGATCAGCGACAGCGCGGTCACCGCCGCCACTAGCGGTGAGAGCTTATAGCTGAACATTTTCTCCTGCGGGCCACCAAACAGTCCGGCGGCAATCCACGGCCAGACATAAAAAAAGAAATAGAGCATCACCAATACCGGTACCGAACGGCCAAAGGAGATGAATATCTTCGCCACATATTTAACGCCGGGTGTCTGGCGAATAATGACATATGCCAGCACTGCCCCCAGCAGGGTAGAAAAAAGTAGTGATAAGAGCGTTATCGCCAGAGTCACCGGCAGTGCGCTCAAAATAAAGGTAAAATTATCCCGAATGAATGCAAAGCTAAACATGTTAATCTGTCACTCCAGCAGGAACTGATATTTCTTTTCAATACGGGTGGTAAAATAGAGAATAATACTATTCAGCAACCAGTAGACGATTATCACGCTAATAAAGGCCGCAACCTGTTTAGCACCATAGCTATTTTGTGAGATTTTCTGTGCCCGACCAAAAATATCGACAATACCAATAATATTCACCAGAGAGGTCATCTTCACCAGATTGATTAAAAGATTACCAAAATTGGGAATAGCAATAATTAATCCCTGGGGGAAAATAATTCGCCGAATGCCAATGTGCCAGGGGATATTCAGGCTCCGGATCGCCTCCTTTTGGCCAATATCTATTGCATTCCATGCCGAGCGGATCATTTCGGCGAAATAAGGACTGATGCTGACCGAGATAGATAAAATGGCAAAGGTGGTATCGCCAACCAACAGCGGTGGAAGCGCCAGCGCCGTCAGAATCAGTTTGCCACCGAAGAAAAAAAGCAGAATCAGCAGCGCCAGCGGTGCCCCGCGCAGAATATCGGTATACCCTTTTGCAACAATCCTGAGCGGCGTAAATCGACTAAATTGTAGCACCACAATAATCAGCGCCAGCATCAGCCCCAACAGCAATGATGCGAAGGTCATCCCGAGGGTGATCGGTAAATTCTCCAGCAGTTTGGGGATAATCTGGCTGATATCCTGCCAGCTAAACAACGCGTTATTGTCCATCTTTAGCCTCAGCCATGGTAGTGCAAACGAGCCAGAAACGCCCGGGTTCGCCCCTGCTGCGCGGCACCAAATATCTGCTCCGCGGGCCCCTGTTCAACAATCTCGCCGTTTTCCATAAACACCACCCGAGAAGCCACCTGGCGGGCAAACTCCATTTCGTGAGTGACGATAATCATCGTCTGCCCCTCGGCGGCAATCGCCTGTATCAGTTCCAGCACTTCGCCGACTTTCTCCGGATCCAGCGCCGAAGTCGGCTCATCCAGAAGCAGTACAGCGGGGTTGATTGCCAGCGCGCGGGCAATACCGATGCGCTGCTTTTGGCCACCGGAAAGGCTATGAGGATAGTGGTCTTTCTTATGCAGTAGCCCTACCTGTTTTAATAACCGTTCGGCAATGTTTTCAGCCTCCTGGCGCGAGCGCTTTTTGGCATAAATCAAGCCTTCGGTGATATTTTGCAGTGCGGTAAGATTATGAAAAAGATTCCACGATTGAAAAACCATTGCGGTTTTGGCGCGTAGCTTTTCAATTTCTTTTTTACCCGCCTCTGCACAGTCCAGCGCCACATCATCTATTTTAATTTGTCCGCTATCTGCGGGTTCTAAAAAATTAAGCGTCCGCAATAGCGTTGTTTTCCCTGAGCCACTAGGACCAATAATGCAAATAATTTCGCCGGGATTTACGCTCAGCGAAACCTCTTTGAGCACCCGTTCACCGGAAAAACTTTTACTGATTTTATCGAGAGTTATCATAATGAGATATTCGTGAATATATTTTCCAACCCGCCGCTTATCGACGTTTGTTGCCGTGTAAAAACTATATTGCTGCGGTTCAGGGGATAGCAAACAAGAAAAAAACATATCTAAAGTCGAAAAATAACTTTTTATATATTTGTTATGGTATTAAGTCCGGATTGTAACCAACGCATCACCATTCAGTGGGGTTAACGTTGAAACGCTAAAATCATTCAATTTTTCTGAAAAAGATGCGCAAATTGTTTCGATTTTAATCACCGCATGCTCAGTCTATTATTTATCACATCGGGGCAACAACGCTCCAACACTGATAAAACACATAAGGAATACGACCATGAAATCCATCAAAACTTTCGTTGCAGTTGCTGCTCTCTCTATGATCTCTTTCGGTTCTTTTGCACAAAGCGTTAGCGCCAGCGCCTCAACTCTGGACCGCGCAGAAGCAAAAATCGCCGCTCAGGCAGCAGAACAAGGCGCGTCATACAAAATTACCAGCGCTCAGTTTAATAACCGCGTGCATATGACTGCTGAACTGACTAAATAAGATCGACAACATTGCCGGGCCGCCAAAAGAACAGGCGACAGCGACAACACGTTGACTGCTCCCCACCGTAAACGGTGAGGATTCCCACTTCGCAGAGCCGAACCTAAGCCGCGTGACGCAATTCAGGATTTACCCGCTCTCCATGGGCTAACACTGCCAGCCCGGCAGCTTTGATATTACGCGCCGCGTTAATGTCGCGATCATGGTCTGCGTCGCACTCAGGACAAGACCATTTACGAACATCCAGAGGCATCTTTTTCATGGTGAAACCGCAACAGCTACAGCGTTTTGAAGACGGGAAAAACGGGTCAATAGCAACGACTGAACGCCCGGCCCATTCGCCTTTGTACCGGAGCTGGCGCGTAAATTCACCCCAGCCTGCGTCTGCTATCGCTCTGGACAGCGACGGGTTGCGGAGCATGTTCTTCACCTTCAGGGATTCGACGCAAACAACTTGATTTTCGTTGATCAGTTTGCGGGATGCCTTGTGCAGGGCATCCTGGCGGCAATCGGCTATTTTCGCGTGGAATCGGGCCACCTTTAAGCGGGCTTTGGCGCGGTTTTTCGAGCCTTTGGCCTTTTTGCTTAATCGGCGCTGGAGCAGCGCCAGGCGGGCCGCGTATTTAGCGGTATGGCGTGGATTGCCGGATTTAAATCCGGTATCAGTGACGAATAAATCTTTTAAACCGACATCAATGCCGACCGTTTTAGCAGTGACCGGCAGTGATACAGGCTCAAACTCGCAGAGACAGGAGACGAAGTATCGTCCGGCGGTATCTCTGGAAAGGGTGACGGTAGACGGAACAGACGGCAATCCACGGCTCCAGCGCACGTCTAAGGGCACTTTACTCTTTGCCATATACAGCTTGCCATCGCGATATTTGAATGCACTGGCGGTTAATTCCGCGGCCTGTTTATGGCGCTTACTTTTGAATGTCGGGTATGCAGCACGCCCGGCGAAGAAGTTCGCAAAGGCGGTCTGCTGGTGGCGTAGCGACTGCTGGAGCGGCACGCAGGAAACATCATTGAGCCAGGCAAATTCCGACTCTTTTTTCAGTGCCGTTAGCCGGGTGCTGGCCTGAATATAGCCCATTTTCTCCTGCCGCTCGTTGTACGCATCAGTGCGCCAGCGAAGGATTGAATTGTAGACAAAACGCACACAGCCGAACGTCCGGGCCAGAAGCTCAGCCTGTTCGACTGTTGGATAGAATCTGTATTTATATGCGCGTTTCATATTTCACATCATATACACGAATCTGTGGGGCTGTAAATGTATACAGGTAAAACCAAATTATGGTTAGCTTCCTCCTTTCTCTCTGCCCACATTGGGCGAGGTCTCCGGAGGGCTATTTGATGAAAAAAATCAGCGTGGTCACCGCACTGCTTTTGGCCGCTACACTTTCATCTACCGTGATGGCCGCAGAGAATAGCTTTGCGCGACCAGAAGCAGGTTCAAATATAGATACCTCGGTGCATCAAAATCATATTGATGTCAGCCATGCTTTCGATAAAGAGAGCCTGACGGCGGGTAATCTTCAGTAAGTAAGACATAGCAAAAGGAGCGCGCGGAAATATCCGCTGCGCTCCTTATTTTTTCTGCCAGTTCGCCCACGGACTCTCTGCCGGGGCATCCGCAACGTCTGACGCCACATCCGTCAGCGAATCGATATACAGCTCCTCCACCTCTTTGCGCGCCCACGGCGTGCGGCGTAAAAACTTCAGGCTCGACTTAATACTCGGATCGCTTTTAAAACAATTAATATTGATGCGCTTCGCCAGTTCAGCCCAACCGTATTTAGCGACCAGCGCGTTGAGCAGGGCTTCCAGCGTGATACCGTGCAGAGGATCTTTTGCGTGCTGCATGACCGTGTTTTTACCTGAATAGAAAAATTTCGCCCACCATACTGGCTCACGACGCCGTGCGCAACCCGACTCACCCTCCTCTTAGCCAAAATTCGCAAAAGCACAGAACCCTGCGCAGACATAAATTAGAAAAGAACGTTATTGGTTGATTATTTTCGCTTAAGGCAAGCTGGCTTCAACCACCCGACTGAGGAATCGATCATGCGCTGTTGTTGTCCCCGAACCCTGAATCTGACTAAACGAAAATGCCTGAAAACCGCCTTCGGAGAACACAATGAACGCGACAACCCTACCGATACTGGATCTTGCCCTCTACGCGAACCCCGCTGAGAAAACGGCGTTCCTCGCCGACCTGCGCCACGCGGCGCGCGATATCGGCTTCTTCTATTTGATTAACCACGGCGTTGATGCCTCGCTGCAACAGGCCGTCCAGCAGCAGTCCCGCGATTTCTTTGCCCTTGCTGATGAACAAAAACAGCAGGTGGCAATGATCCACTCCCCGCACTTTCGTGGCTACAACCGCGCTGCATCGGAATTAACCCGTGGTCAGCCGGACTGGCGCGAGCAGTTCGATATCGGTGCCGAGCGCCCGGCGCTCACGCTCAACGAACGCGCCCCGCGCTGGCAGCGCCTGCAGGGGCCAAATTTATGGCCCGACGCCTTGCCCTCACTCAAACCGACATTGCTAACCTGGCAGCAAGAGATGACCCAGGTTGGGATCACGCTGCTGCGCGCGTTTGCCGAAGCACTGCACCTGCCGCAGGATGCCTTTGATGGCCTGTATGGTGATAAACCCAACGAACATATCAAGCTAATCCGCTATCCGGGCCAACAGGAAACGCAAAGCGCCCAGGGCGTCGGCGCGCACAAGGATTCCGGTTTTCTCAGCTTTCTGTTGCAGGATGAGCAAAAAGGATTGCAGGTCGAAGTTTCACCCAACCGCTGGATTGACGCCACGCCGCTGGCGGGAAGCTTTGTCGTGAATATTGGCGAGCTGCTGGAACTGGCAACCAACGGCTATCTGCGCGCGACGGTGCACCGGGTGGTCTCTCCGCCCGCCACACGGCAGCGTTTGTCGATTGCTTTCTTCCTCGGCGCTCAACTAGATGCCGTGGTCCCCGTTTATACGCTTCCTCCCGAACTGGCCCGTGAAGCCCTCGGACCGGATAGCGACCCGCAAAACCCGCTGCTGCGTGAAGTGGGCTGGAATTATTTGAAAGGACGTCTGCGCTCGCATCCTGATGTCGCTGAACGCTACTACCAGGATGTTTTTCGCGAACGCGCCGAGCAATTGATCGTTTAAACATAACAACAAGCAAAAGGAATAAGATAATGAAATATGCCGCATTTAAACTGGCAGGGGTCGCACTGTCTCTCTCTCTGGCGTGGACTTCCGCTCAGGCCGCCGCGCTGCGCGTTGCCGCTGACCCGGTGCCGCACGCTGAAATCCTGAACTACATTAAAAAAATCGATCCCAGCCTCGATTTGAAAATTGTCGAATTAACCAGCGGCGTGAATGCCAACGAACTGCTGGCTAACGGCGACGTCGATGCCAACTATTTCCAGCACGTGCCCTATCTGAAAGATCAGGAAAAGGCGCTCGGCAAAACGTTTGCCGTTGCGGCGACCGTGCATATTGAGCCGCTGGGCATTTATTCGCGCAAACATAAAGATTTTAAATCGTTGCCTGAGAATGCCACCGTGGCGGTGCCAAACAACACCACTAACCTGAGCCGCGCGCTGTTTCTACTGCAAAGCCAGGGGCTGATTAAGCTGGCGGCAAAATTCACCGACCCGGCGACCACGCTGGCGACACCGAAAGATATCGTCGAAAACCCGAAGCATCTGAAGATTCTTGAAATTGAATCGCCACAAATTCCCCGGTCGTTGGACGACGTCGACCTGGCGGTGATCAACGGTAACTATGCGCTGGAAGCCGGACTGGTTCCGGCAAAAGACGCGCTGGGTCTGGAAAGCGCCACCAATAACCCTTATGCCAATATCCTGGTGACCACGCCGGAGCTGGCTAACGATCCGCGCATCAAGGCGCTGGCAAAAGACCTCACTTCACCGCAGGTTGCTGAATTTATCCGTAAACAATATAACGGATCGGTGATCCCGGTAGCCCCTCAGTCATGATTGAGGTTGTCGGGCTGAGTAAAACCTATGCCGGAACAGGCCGACCGGCGTTAAGCGATGTCTCTCTGCAAGTACCAAAAGGTGCCGTTTACGGCATCCTCGGGCGCAGCGGTGCAGGCAAAAGTACGCTGATACGCTGCCTGAATTTGCTGGAGCGGCCCACTTCGGGCCGCATTATTGTGAACGGGAATGATATTACCCAGATGGATAAAACCGCGCTGCGCGAGTATCGGCTGCGCACCGGGATGATCTTCCAGCACTTTAATTTACTTCACGCCCGCAGCGTGGCCGACAATATCGCGGTGCCGCTGGAGATCGCCAGGGTGCCGAAAGACGCCCGCCGGGCGCGCGTCGCGGAGCTGCTTGAGCTGGTGGGGCTGGCGGACAAAGCCGCCGCCTTCCCGTCTCAGCTTTCCGGCGGGCAAAAGCAGCGCGTCGGTATCGCCCGCGCGCTGGCGGCAAGGCCGGATGTCCTGCTGTGCGATGAGGCCACCAGCGCTCTGGACCCCGAAACCACCGCCTCGGTACTCAGCCTGCTGGCGGACATTAACCAAAAGCTCAACCTGACTATCGTGCTGATCACCCACGAACTGGAGGTGGTAAAAACCCTCTGCGATCACGCGGCACTGCTGGAACACGGGGAGATTATTGAAAGCGGGAGAATTGCCGATCTGCTGGCAGCCCCGTGGTCACGATTGCGACAATCGCTACTGCATGACCCTCAGGCGGAACGGGATTTTCTCGCCCGCCACGGATTTCACGGGAGGCCATTATTCGGGGTAGCATGAGTTGGCAAGATCTCTGGCCGCTGTTGCTTCAGGGCACGGTAGATACCGTTTATATGGTCGGCCTGGCGGCACTGTTTACGGTGCTGATCGGGCTACCCACCGGCGTGCTGCTGTTTGTCTCACGTCGCAATGGTCTGTCGCCGATGCCAAAGCTAAACACAATACTGGGCGCAATTATCAACTTTGGACGTTCGCTGCCGTTTATTGTCCTGCTGATTGCGTTGATCCCTTTCACCCGGCTGATTATCGGCACCACCCTGGGCAGTACCGCCGCAGTGGTTCCGATCACCATTGGCGCTTTTCCGTTCTTCGCTCGGCTCACCGAGAATGCGCTGGATGAGGTGGATTACGGGCGTATCGAGGCGATTTTGTCGATGGGCGGCAATATCTGGCACGTCATCTTTAAATCGCTGTTGCCGGAAGCGCTGCCGACGCTGCTGGCGGGTATCACGCTAACCATCGTGATGCTGATCGGTTTTTCCTCGATGGCGGGCGTGATTGGCGGCGGCGGGCTGGGCGACCTGGCGATTCGTTACGGCTATCAGCGTTTTAATAATGAGGTGATGGTCGGGACGGTGCTAATTCTGGTCGCGCTTGTGCAGGGCGTACAGATGGTCGGCGACCGTCTGGTGCGCGGTTTAGCGCACCGACGTTAGCGGAACATGCGGTTTTCGCTATTGAAAACCGCTTTCGCTAATCAGGGTTTGTATCAGCTCCGTAGCCGAAAGCTCACGAATAAGATTAACGCCCTGTCCCGCCCAGTGCGCGCCGTACTGATGATCGCCGTGGGCCTTTGCCGCCGTCGCCAGCGCTTTCCCGACATCGTAAGCCACGGGATACGCCGGTACCGCGTGCAGCTCTTTCATCTCACGCCAGCCATTCGCAATACATCTTGCCGGACGCCCGGAAATCGCCGAGGTTAAAAAAGTCTGCCCATCGGAACGGTCTTTAATGGCCCGCCGATAATCAGCATCGGCGGCGGATTCCGGGCACAACACGAAGGCCGTGCCAAGCTGTGCGCCCTCAGCGCCAAGGTTCATCACGCTGTTAATTCCCGCGCCGTCCATAATCCCACCTGCGGCAATAATCGGTAATTCTACCCGCCGTTTTAGCGCCTGCACCAGGGTGAAGGTGCTCATCTGCCCATCGGGCGCGAGCGGGTCAAACATCCCGCGATGACCACCGGCTTCGTAGCCCTGCGCAACAACCATATCGATCCCGTGCGCTGCGATCCGTAGCGCTTCCTCAACGCAGGTGGCGCTCGCCAGGGTGACGATACCTTTTTCGCGCATCCGGCGGATAACCTCCCGGTCCGGGATACCAAAATGAAAGCTGATCACCGCCGGGGCCAGGTCGAGCAGCAGCTCTGTCATCTGTGGATTCTCTTGAAAACTGAGATAAATTTCCGCCAGCGTTTCGGGGGGATGACGATTAAAACGGGCAAACTCGGGGCGCAATTGCTCAATCCACTGCGCCTCACGCTGCGGGTCACGGATCGCAGGGTCGTGGCAAAACAGATTGACGTTAAACGGGCGCGTCGTTAGCTGCCGGGTCCGGTTGATCAACGCTTCAGCCTGAGCCACCGTGGACGATCCCAGCCCCAGCGAGCCAAGCGCCCCGGCATGGCTCACCGCCGCCGCCAGTTCCGGCGTCGAGACCCCCGCCATCGGTGCCTGAATAATGGGATAATCGATATCAAGCTGCTGCGTAAGCCGGTTGCTCATGGGCTGTCCTGTTAAAATTTGCGTGCCTGGCTGATTAAAATCTCTTTTAGAGATGCTAATATCAATATTATTTTCAAATTAAGAATAAAAATATGAACCACACCACATTACAGATTTTCAAAACGGTGGCGCAGGAGCAGAGCGTCACCCGTGCGGCAAAGCTTCTCGGGCGGGCGCAATCCAATATCACCACCCGTATTCATCAACTGGAAGAGGAGCTGGAGGTTGAGCTTTTTGCCCGCGGCAATAAGAAGATGCTGCTGTCACCTGCTGGTGAGAACTTTTTGGGCTATGCCGTGAAGATCCTCAGCCTCGCCGAAGAGGCCAAACAGGCGCTGCATCCAGCCACGCCGGGGGGGAATTTACGCATGGGGGCGATGGATGCCACCGCCGCCAGCCGTCTGCCGCAACTTCTCCCTCTCTTCCATACCCAATGCCCGGAGGTGACGCTGACGCTAAAAACGCAGCCGACCCGCCCGCTTATTCAGCAGGTGCTTGACGCTTCTCTCGATTGCGCACTGGTCTGCCTGCCGCAGGGCGCAGCCGCACCTGCCGACATTGAATCCGTGCCGATATTTAATGAACAACTGGTACTGGTCATCCCGGTTAATCAGCAAAATTTTCGCTTTGCCGCCTTCCCGGAAGGTTGTTCCTATCGGGCTCGGGGCGAAATTTTCCTGGCTCAGTGGGTAGACACGCAGGTCGACATTCAGGACGTCAGCTCATACCACGCGATGATCGCCTGCGTGGCCTCCGGCGGCTACGCCTGCCTGTTGCCACAAAGCGTGCTTGATACCCTGGCGTTGCCCTTGGGGTGCCAGGTGCAGCCGGTCGGACAAGCGATCACGCAACTTATCTGGCGCAAAGGCTATACCTCACCGGCCCTTGAACATATGCGCCAGATCCTTGAATCAGCGTCCGATATTTGACTGCCGCCGGACTCCCATCGCGACCAGCGCAGCGGCGACCAGAAGCGCAAATGTCGCCGCGCTCAGCGAAGGATTGAACGATCCGCTGCGGTTATACAGCGCCTCGGCGACCAGCGGGCCGATAATTTGCCCTACGCCATAGGTCGCGGTCATCGCCGCAACCATATTGAATGACACCAGATGGTTCAGCCGCCTTCCCTGCGATAGCGCGATGGTCACCGTCCCCAAAAAGGTGAAACCAACCAGCAGCGCGCTCAATATGCAAAAGGGTAACGAATGGCTCCACGCCGGAAGGATCACGCCGGCCGCCTGAATCAGCAGATTTGCAGTAAACGTGCGGCGATAGCCAAACTTAATCACCAGCCGATGCCAGACAAAACATGACGGAACCGCCGCAAGTCCGAAGATAGCCCAGATTTGCACCGGATCGATGGCGTTCAGCGAACCGCTGAGAAACAGCGGCAGATAGGTGGCGGTAATAATGTAGCCGAAACCGGCCAGGCCATAGATCAGCAGCAGCTTCCACGCCTCGCGCGCCCCGCCCTCTGCCTGCTCATGCTGTGCGGTATCGGCAGGTTTATAAGCGATAAGATAATCGGCCGGACTCAGCAATAAGCGCAGAGCCAACACAAACAGGACGCCAGCGCTTATTGCACATATCAACCAGATTTGCTGGCTGGAGAGCGCCAGCGACTTGCCCAGGTAGATAACTTCAGCCGACAGAAATATTCCCATCCCGACGCCGGAATAGAGCACCGGCGCGCCGTTATGATGCTTCATATGCTGTAGCAGCCACAGCGAAGCGGCAATCAACGTGACTGCGCTTAACAATCCAGCAATACCGCGTACCACGATAATCGCCAGTGGCGAACCTAAAAACGCCAGTAAAGCCATGCACAGCAACGTTAGCAGCGCGGAAAGCAGACTTAACAATCTGGCGTCCGCAGGCCTGGCTTTTGCCAGCAGCAACGCGCCCGCCAGATAACCGGCGTAGTTTGCCGAGGCGGCAAGATTGCCTTCGCGCAGCGAGAGCACCTGCTCATTCAGCATCAACGGCAGGATGCCGGTATAGGCAAAACGCCCGTAGCCCATGCCAATAATCAGTACGACTGAACCGGCCAGTGCCAGTAGAAAAGCCTTTAACTCAGGTCTGATTTCGCCAACGTTCACCTGTTACCTCTTTAATTTAATCTCAAAAAGAGAATTATTATTAATTATTATTCTCTTTTAATTATGATATCGGTTAACCCGACGCGCAAGTCACTCCATGCAGAGGCTTGTCGCCCTGCATGGTAAGGACTTTACGTAAAAGGTATGGAGATGCTTCGTCGGGGGGCGAAATATGGACGTTCACGAGAAAGGCTCTTCCCGACAAATGCCGGAGGCAAAAGCAGATACAGTCATTCGACCAAACGCTCTTCAAGACAAGTACTTATGACACCAATTCAAATGCGTATCGCCAGACCGGTCACCAACCTTTCACTCAGTAGCAAAATGTACTGCGAAGGGCTGGGACTTGAGCAAATCGCGCAGTTTTCCGATCATGATGGTTTTAGTGGGGTGATGGTTGGTCGTCGGGATCTCGGCTGGCACCTTGAATTCACTCTCTGCCACCACCATCCGATAACGCCCTCGCCCAGCGAGGAGGATTTGCTGGTGCTGTATTATCCGCAAATTGCACAGTGGCATGCGCAATGCGAGAAAATGCTGGCCGCCGGTTTTGCGCAGGCCAGCGCGTTTAATCCGTACTGGAACGTGAACGGTAAAACCTTTGTCGACCACGACGGCTATCGGGTCGTGCTGCAAAACAGAAGCTGGTCGTAATGGTTCCATGCGGCAAAGAACTGGGAGACGTTCTCAGAACGTCTCATGAACAATATCACCTATGCTGAAATGTAGTTAAACATGGAAGAAGGTATCTTTTCTGGTATTTCGAGATGGCAACAAAAGTTATTAAAATATTGTTGCCATCTATTTTTAACGCTCTACTACTTGATAACTTCAGCGGACATACTCTCGTTTTTTAATGTGGCAAGATAATTGAAAGAATGACTTTTCCTCTCAAAAATGGATTTAGCCGCATTAGGTGCTTCAATCCTATTATGCCCACACCAATTTTCGCATGGATTACCGTCGCGATCGCCATCCATGCGTACATCTGGACAGTTGCGAGCTACCCAACGGGCCTCATCACAGGATTTCATTTCACTGCAATATTGACGTCCATCACATTCATAAGCATAAACAGATGAAATGAAAAACATCCCCAAAAGTGCAAAAAGTAATTTCATAACTAACGCCCTTTGTTTGAACCAGAGTTAAATATATTACAATGTGTCTTTAAAGCACAGCAAGCTTAAGTTTCATTAAAATAACATAACAACTGCCATCAAATATTGGGATTATATATATATAATTATGAGTGAGAATTCCTAAGCATTACTAAAATAAATTGAATTATCGATGTGATATTCTATTTCCATAATGGATAGGAGAGATCATTTAGAATAATTCTTATCAAAAAACATTCATTCCATCCATCTCTAGCTACTTCCAACAGTTGGAACCCAACACGCACATCCCAGTTAAGCACGTTAAACTAAAAATTGGTGGCTGGAGGCAAGATAATGCACGGTATCCCACTGCAGGTAAACGGCCTGAATTCGTGGCGCATCATCTGCGGTTAAGGAATTTAACCGCAGTCTGTGAGTCACAACCATAGCGCTACTCTTTCCCCTCACGCAGCCACGGGGTGACGGTAACCCCGGCCAGCAGTCCTTCCGGGCTAAGCAGTCGCGTCACGGTCTGGCCCCAGGGTTCCATGCGGTTATCGACCAGCAGACGGTAGCCTCTGGCTTTCAACACGTCGGTCGCAGAGTCAATATCGCGCACTTCAAACTCGATCCACGCCTGGGGAATGGGGAGATCGTCAGGCCAGCGGTCGGCGCCAAAACAGGAACGAGCGGCCTGTGCCAACGGCCAGAGGGCAAAATGTTTTACCCCACCCAACGCGCCATGTTCGATGAGCAAGTAATCTTCATTATTGGGCATCGGTTTTAACGGCAGGCCCAGCGCATCGGTATAAAATGCGCTACTGTCTGAGGTTGATTGCGTTATCGGCCCAAAGCCCGCAACAAACAACACATCCATACCCGCTAAATCGTCTTCCATACTCTTTCTCCTGGTCATTGTCCGTGATGATTTAACAAATTTTATACTCTGTTGCGTGCCGCTTGCCCAGATTCCTCTTCACACATTAGATTTTTTAGTGGGTTTGGCTGAATCATTGAGAAAGCGCATGGTCTGCTCGTCGCGCCCGGCGGCACTGCGCTATGCTTAGCCTCCCTTTTGTTTTAAATACTTAGCGTTATGACCACTTCCGTCAGCACCACTCAGCTTAATCTGCGCATTATTTCGATCGTTGTCTTTACCTGTATTTGTTATCTCTCGATTGGCCTGCCGCTCGCCGTGTTGCCCGGCTATATCCATTACCAACTGGGATACAGCACCTTTATCGCCGGGGTGGTCATCAGCCTTCAGTACATCGCCACGCTGGTCAGTCGCCCCCATGCAGGCCGCTATACCGATATCTGGGGGCCAAAAAAAGTCGTCAGTCTGGGGATTATTTGCTGCATGTTGAGCGGGCTGTTTACCCTGCTCGCCGTCCTTTTGCAGGCCGTGCCGCCGCTGGCGGTGGCCGCTTTACTGGTCGGCCGTATTTTCCTCGGCGTCGGGGAAAGTTTTACCGCCACCGGCGCAACCTTGTGGGGGATTAAAACCGTTGGCGCGATCCACACTTCGCGAGTTATTTCATGGAACGGCGTGGCGACTTATGTGGCGATGGCGGTCGGTGCCCCGCTGGGGGTCCTGCTCAATAGCTATTTTGGCATTAGCGGATTTGCCATTGTCGTGGTGCTGGTGGCCATCGTGGGGCTACTGTTTGCCCGTACCCGTCAGGACGTCAGCGTGACGGCGGGTATCCGGGCACCGTTTCATGTGGTGGTGCGCAAAATCTGGCCTTACGGGATGGGGCTGGCGCTGAGCACCGCGGGTTTCGGGGTTATCGCCACCTTTATTACGCTCTACTTTTCCGCCCATAGCTGGCAAGGCGCGGCGTTTACACTTTCCCTGTTCAGCGTCGGCTTTATCTGCATCCGCCTGGTGTTGGGCAACATGATTACCCGCTACGGCGGCGTGCCGGTATCATTAGCCTGTTTTGTGGTGGAGTGTCTGGGCTTGCTGATCATCTGGTATGCCCCTTCTGCGTGGATTGCCGGAATCGGCGCGTTCCTCACTGGTTCAGGTTTTTCGCTGGTCTTCCCGGCGCTTGGGGTTGAAGCGGTGAAACAGGTCGAAGAGCAAAACCAGGGAACTGCCCTGGGTACCTATTCGGCATTTCTCGATCTGGCGCTGGGGTTAACCGGCCCGGTTGCCGGATGGGTGGCGGGTTATTACGATCTGGACACTATTTATTTGCTCGCCGCGGTGGTGGTCGCGTTGGCATTTATATTGATTTTGCGAATTTATCTACGACAACGCGCTGATTTGCAGCGGGCCTGAGGAATACTCTTCGGACGGCGATTCTCGCGTTGCCTGGTAAAAAACTAATCAATATTTGACTGCTATTCGGCTTCCGTGCCACCATCGCCTCAGCGTCCGGCTGGCGGCGCAATGGTGGCACGGGTGGATATCAGAGACCGCATGATTAAGGTCCATGCCCGTCCTCAACCTGATTCTGGCGGGAAATAAAAGACATGCACCAAAGTTTTAATCAGCGCGTTCATTTCTATTACTGCATTCTGGTTGCGCTGAAAATACACGCAAATTCAAAGAAATCAGGCGGTGTTCGCGGGAAGAATAACTTCCTGCTGAAATGGCTACGCAAAGCCCAGGACAACAATATATTCCACTCGGATATTGCCAGCGAGATCGAATGGCTTCGCGGCAAAATCATTCAGGCTGGCTATGACACCGACCTCGAACCGATGCTGGATTTTGTCTACGCCACCGCCAAACGTGCGGAAGACCTTAAAAACGCTGACTGAGATTACTGATAAAGTGCGCCTCTCGGGCATTGCCCGGTGGCGGGCCTACGGAAAATGAGTCACCTGATGATATGGCGGGTTTTGTAGACCGTGCAAGGCGCCAGCCGCCGCCCGGCAGAAATGCGAGCACAATATCTAATGCTTCCCCGGACCGCCAGGCCCGGGGAATTGATAACGTTAGCGCTTTTTGCGGTGCGTGAGCAGATACACCGCCGGGATCACCAGCATCGACAGCAGCGGCGCGGTGATCATCCCGCCGATCATCGGTGCGGCAATACGCTGCATCACCTCTGAGCCGGTCCCTCCCCCCCACATAATCGGCAGCAACCCGGCCATAATCGTCGCTACGGTCATCACTTTCGGGCGCACGCGCAGCACCGCCCCTTCATGAATCGCTTCGTTGAGGGTCCGATCATCCAGTTGCTCACGCCGTTTGGCGATCGCCTGATTTAAATAGAGCACCATAATCACCCCAAACTCCGCCGCGACGCCCGCTAGCGCAATAAAGCCAACGGCGGCCGCCACCGACAGGTTATAGCCCAGCAGCCACAGCAACCAGACACCGCCAATCAGCGAAAACGGCAATGTGCCCATTATCAACAGCGCGTCTTTAACCTTGCTGAAGGTAACGTAAAGCAGCACGAAGATGATCATCAGGGTAAACGGCAGCACGATTTTCAGCTTTTCAGTGGCCCGCTCCAGGTATTCATACTGCCCGGACCAGGTCAGTGAGATCCCTTCCGGCAATTTAACCTGTTTGCTGACCTCACTCTGCATTTCGTCAACGGCGGATTTCAGGTCACGCCCGCGAATATCGACGTAGATCCAGTCCGACAGGCGGGCGTTTTCGCTTTTTAGCATCGGCGGGCCGTCGGTGATGGCGATATCCGCCAGCTCGGACAGCGCCACCTGCGCCCCGCCGCTGGTGACCACCGGCAGATCGCGCAGCTTTTGCAGCGAGTCGCGCATTTCACGCGGATAGCGCACGCTTATCGGGTAACGTTCACGCCCTTCAATGGTCTCGCCAATGTTATCGCCGCCCACTACGCTGGCGACCACCGATTGCAGCTCCTTCACCGACACGCCATAGCGGGCCGCTTTTACCCGGTCGATCTTGATATCAATATAGCGTCCACCGTCGAGACGTTCAGCCAGCGCCGACGTCACTCCCGGCACGTTGCGTACGATGCGCTCGATCTCCTCGGCGGTTTTTTCAATTTCCGCCAGATTGTTGCCGTTCACTTTGATGCCGACCGGGCTTTTAATGCCGGTTGCCAGCATATCAAGACGGTTACGGATCGGTGGCACCCAGACGTTGGCAATCCCCGGCACTTTCACCGTGTTATCCAGCTCGCTAATCAGCTTATCCATGGTCATACCGGGCCGCCATTCGCTTTTTGGCTTGAACTGAATGGTGGTTTCCAGCATCGTCAGCGGCGCCGGGTCGGTGGCGCTATCGGCACGACCGGCTTTGCCAAACACGCTCTGCACTTCAGGAATGGTTTTAATCAGGCGATCGGTTTGTTGTAGCAGGCGTCCGGCTTCGCGGCTGGAGATCCCCGGCAGCGTGGACGGCATATACAGCAGATCGCCCTCATCAATCTGCGGCAGGAATTCGCTGCCAAGCTGCGCCAGCGGCCACAGCGTGGCAACCAGCAGCACACCGGCGGCGGCCAGCGTCGCCTTTGGCCACTGCAACACTTTATCCAGCAGCGGTTCATAGGCGCGAATCAGCCAGCGGTTGAGCGGATTAGCGGTCTCATCGGGGATTTTGCCGCGAATAAAATAACCCATCAGCACCGGAACCAGGGTGATCCCCAGTCCGGCGGCTACCGCCATCGAGTACGTTTTAGTGAAGGCCAGCGGCGAGAACATCTTGCCTTCCTGCGCCTCGAGGGTGAATACCGGAATAAACGACAGGGTGATGATCAGCAGGCTGCAAAACAGCGCAGGTCCCACTTCCGACGCCGCCTGCTGGGCAATTTTCCAGTAATCATCTGAAGATGGCTGGCGCTCGGGATGATCGTGCCGCCACTGCTCCAGCACCTTATGCATATTTTCAATCATCACGATTGCCGCATCCACCATCGCCCCGATGGCAATCGCAATCCCGCCGAGCGACATCATATTGGCGCTGACGCCCTGATAGTGCATGACGATAAACGCGCCGAGGATCCCTAGCGGTAGCGTAATCATCGCCACCAGGGCGCTGCGAAAGTGGAACAGGAACAGCGAGCAGACCACCGCCACGACGATAAACTCTTCGATAAGCTTATGGGTCAGAGTCTCAACCGAGTTTTTAATCAGCTGCGAGCGGTCGTACACCGGGACAATCTCCACGCCAGCGGGCAGGCTTTTTTTGACTTCCGCCAGTTTGGCCTTCACCGCGTTAATGGTGGTCAGCGCATTTTTGCCCGAACGCATAATGATAATCCCGCCCGCCACTTCCCCTTCACCGTTGAGTTCGGCGACACCGCGACGAATCGCCGGGCCGCGGCGCACGCTGGCGACGTCGGAAAGCAGCACCGGCACGCCGTTGCGCGAGGCAATCACAACCTGATTAAAGTCGTCGATGGATTTCAGGTAGCCGGTAGTACGCACCATATATTCGGCTTCGCCCAGCTCCAGCACAGAGCCGCCTCCCTCCTGGTTGGCGCTCTGAATGGCGCTAATCACCTGCTCGTGGGTGACATTTAGCGCCCGCAGCCGGTCAGGATTGAGGATCACCTGATACTCTTTCACCATTCCGCCGACGCTGGCGACTTCTGAGACATCCGGCACGGTTTTCAGCTCATATTTGAGGATCCAGTCCTGAATCGCCCGCAGATCGCCGAGACTGTGCTTACCGCTTTTATCGGTGAGCACGTATTCAAACACCCAGCCGACGCCGGTAGCGTCCGGCCCTAACGAGGCTTTCGCTTCCGGCGGCAGGCTGCTCTGGATTTGGCTCAGATACTCCAGCACGCGGGAGCGCGCCCAGTACGGGTCGGTGCCGTCATCAAACAGCACGTAAACGTAGGAATCGCCGAACATCGAAAAGCCGCGTACGGTTTTCGCACCCGGTACCGATAGCATGGTGGTGGTCAGCGGATAAGTGACCTGGTCTTCAACAATTTGCGGCGCTTTGCCGGGATAGCTGACGCGGATGATCACCTGCGTATCGGAGAGATCCGGTAACGCATCCAGCGGTGCCTGCTGCACCGACCAGACACCCCAGGCAGCCATAATGAGCGTCGCCAGCAGCACCAGCAGACGGTTGCGCAATGACCAGCGGATAACGGCGGCAATCATGGCTGCTCCTTAGCGCCGGTCATCGGCATAATTGAGGTGACTTGCGCCCCGTCGTCGGTCAGGGAAAAGCTGAACATCACCGACTCGCCGGGGCGGATTTGCTGACGCTGCTGCGGCGTGATGGCAAAATCCATGGTCATCGCTGGCCACTTCAGCTCCGGGACCGGCTGATGCTCAATGGTGACCGATTCATCGTTCAGCACTTTGATAACGCCGTGCGTCGAGTACGTTTTAGCCTCCTCGCCCTCCTGCCCGGCGATTTGCGGCAGCGCGCTGCGCAGGCTGGCTTCGGAGTCAATCAGGAACTGACCAGAGGTGACCACCTGCTGGCCCTCTTCGAGGCCGGATTTGATCTCGACCAGCCCGTTCTGCGCGCGTCCGGCGGTGACCTCAACTGGACGGAAATGCCCTTCGCCATCAGCGATCAGCACGCGGTTGCTGGTGCCGGTGGCGATCAGCGCCTCTTCGGGGATGGTCAGAACGGCGCGACTCTGCTTCGCCTCAGCCAACTGGACGTTTAAGTACATTCCCGGCTTCAGTTGATGCTGCGGATTCTCCAGCACCACGCGCGCTTTCAGGGTGCGGGTGGTGGCTTCGAGGTCGGGCAGCAATTCACTGACTTTCCCCTGGAAGGTCAGCCCGGGCCAGCTGCTGGTGGTCGCCGTCACCTGGCTACCGAGACGCAGCAGGCTGGCCTGGTTTTCCGGGTAATCAATCACTATCCATATCGGGTCGAGGCTCGCCAGTTCAAACAGCGCCTGAGTGGCCGTCACCTGCGCGCCGGTTCGCGCATCGAGTTTATTGACGTAACCCGCGTTTGGCGCGCGAACGGTCATGCGGGTTTGCGGTTTGCCGCTACGCTCGACGCTGCGAATAATCGCTTCCGGCATAAACTGCAATTGCAAGCGCCCGCGCGCGGCGGCGGTGAGCCCGCTATCGCCAAGCTGCCTCACCGCCAGATACTCCTGCTGCGCTGCCGCCCACTGCGGGATCCACAGCTCGGCCAGCGCTTGGTTCTTTTTCACAAACTGCTGCGAGGCGTTGACGTAAAGCTTCTCAATCAGGCCATTAGCCAGCGCTGGAACCGTTTCAACGCTGCGTTCGTCAATAGCAACAGTACCAAACGCGTTGAGTTTGAGCGCCAGCGCCTGACGGGAAACCTTTGCCGTACGCACGCCGAGATTTTGCTGCTGGCGAGCGCTAATCAGCACGGCGCCCGCATCATCTCCCTCGCCTTCATCGGCATAGCGCGGAACCAGGTCCATATCCATAAATGGCGATTTGCCCGGCTTATCAAAACGCGTGCCGGGGGTCATCGGATCGTACCAGTACAGCACTGTGCGGCCTGCTACTGCTTCCTCTCCACCGTTAGCCATTGTCGGGGCTTCTCGTGCACCCAGCCAGTATCCGCCCGCAGCGGCAAGGGCGACGGCCAGCGCCACCAGGGTAATAACAGATTTAAGCTTCATTATTTAACATCCTGCGGAATCAGGTAGCGAATAGCAGCCCACGCGTCAGCGAGCGCTTTCTCGGCATTGTTGCTGGCGATTTCGCCGCTCAGCAGATCGCGACGCACGGATAACAGCTCGCTAAGCGCAGAGCTGCCCGCCCGATACTGGGCATTGACGAGGCTGACTTTTTTGCGCAACAGCGGCAGCACCTCGCTTTGCTGGCGGTCGTATATTGCTTTCGCTGCGTTATATTGCGAGATCAGCTGATACTGCTGCGCCTGGTGTTCGCGCAGCAGTAGCGTTAGCTGGTCGTTGGCCTCAAAGGCGCGCGAAACATCGGCGGCGTGGTCTTTGTCCTGACGTTTGCCCTGAAAAATAGGCATATCGACGGTGAACATCACTCCGACCATGTCGTCGTAATCATCCCCGCGTCTGGCGTAATAGACTTCAACGCCGACGTCGGGGATCGCCGCCACCTCCGATTGCCCTGATTTCGCTTTTGCCAGATCGGCTTCGCGCGCGGCCTGAATCAGCTCCGGATGGAGTTTAACCCCCTCGATTAAGGTGGTTTCATCCGCCGGAAGTCGTTCGATGCGCGGCAGCGGGCCGGAGATATCGCGCACATCCTTGCCGGTGAGCTGCATCAAGCGCGCCTGAGCGACCTGTACATCGCGACGCGCGTTATCCTGCTCATTTTTCATCGCATTCAATGCCAGTTGAACATCCAGCACGCTGCTGGGACTGGCGCTATCGCTACTGACGCCCGCTTTCTGGACGCCAATTTGCCGGGAAGTTTCGCTAATCAATGTCTGTACTGAGCGTAGCGATTTCTGCGCCACCGCCAGCGCCAGCCATGCCTGAGCGGTTTCCCGTTGGAGCCGGGCGCGAATCACATCCGCGTTGGCAGCGGTTCGCCGCGCTTCGGCGGTTATCGAGTCGGCTTTGCGCTCGCGCTTGGTACTGCTGACGTAGTCCTGCATCACACCAACCCGCTGCATAGTCATACCCTCACGGGTCAGGCGGCTGGCGTTGTTCCCCCCAACGGGACATTCTCAATGCCAAATTTCAGCTTTGGGTCGGGGAGCTGCATGGCGGAGTCCGCCATGTTTTCTAATGCGTTAACCTGATGATCGTTAGCGGAAAGCTCGGCGGAGTAGCTCTGCGCAGCCGACAGGGCCTCCGCCAGCGTCGTCGCCCAGCCGTTGGTTGAAATCAGCGACAGCAGAAGCGGCAGCCCAAAGGCCGCCTTATTTAAGATGTGCATAGTGACTCCGGAGTTATTGCGCGGTAATGGAAACGAGCGCGTAGCCGGAGTCAGTCTGACGGAAGGTAAAATTAACCCGCTGCCCCACTGCTAACTTTTCACCCTGATACTCGCCGAGCGCAAAGCTCATGGTCATCGCGGGCCAGTTCAGTTGCGCAACGGGCGAATGGGCAATGGATACCGAATTATCGCGCCAGCCTTTAATCAGCCCATTTGCCGAATAAGTCGTAACGGAATCATCCTGCTTATTCATATCCGACATGTCCGTCATCGTGGACATATTGTGGTGATGCATGGCGCTGTCTTCGGCGTTGGCGGTAAATGAAACGGCGGTAAAGGTCAGAACGCTGGTAATAAGCAGAAAAATAGAAGTAGAACGCATCATAATATCTCCGAAAAAAACATAAAGTCGCCCGCAGACCGGGCAGATCTGATGGATGTTTTTAACGGAGATTTATTCTCTGAAGCGGCAGAAGCGTATTTCAGCCGGAGGGCCAGTGACCGGCGGCGTATGCCAGTCCATACGTTCAGCGCAACTTTCCTGCTGCGGGGAAACCACTAACAGCGCGGTCTCTGAGGGAAGAGCATTCAGCTGTAGCGCAGTTGAAGAATTAGGCTGAGCCGTGTCCGGGTCACAGTGCTTCTCGCAAATAACCTTCTGACCAGCGCTTTCCATACCGGGCATACTCATCATGCCATCAACAATATGGTGAACCTGCACTTCCGGCGCGACCGATGGTTGGCCACCGCCATGATGCGCCGCGACCGCGAGCTGAAGATTGAGCAGTAACCAACAGGCAATAACAAGCCCAGCGCGGATACGTAGCCTGCGCCGGGTTGCTTGTTTAAATAATGCCTGAAGTGACTGGATCATAGTTATATTCACAATGAGATGACCGCCGAATTAAATCACACTCACCGGCAGAATTAAATAATATTTCAGAAGGAAAAACAGGCATTAAACAGAATGAAGTTTCTCTATATACCTTTACACAAAATAGTGAAATAACGATTTGACCTTCCCCTAGGGGGAGGGTGTATGGGCCTGGAAATAATGTATTTAATAAATGGCAAAAATGTTATTTATATGTGATTCAATAATAAATTAAGCCGCTACTCCAGCACTAACGTATCGCCCGTTGCCGGGGCCGCGTCAGCTGAAAGCCACCATCGCCCCCATGAGCCGGTGCAGTGGCACGCCATAATCTTTTCTACCTTTTGCTGCCGCAAAAACAGTTTCAGCTGGCGTATGAGCCAGGGGGAAGCGCTGCGCAGATGAAGACCGCCGATTACAGCGTGTATTCTCTGTTCGCACATTATCTTCTGGCAGTGCCTGATGGTATTGATCAATCCGCGATGTCCGCAGCCGCAGATAATGACCAGCCCTCGGGTCGAGCGGTAGATCAGCACGCCTTCATCGGCAATATAATCCTGTGTCTGACCATCAAGTACGCCGTAAGCTTTTGGCCTGGCGACGGCAATTTCACCGGACCACGTTAACCGCTCACTAATCCGCAACGGCTCGCGGCTATACTCCATCCGGTGGCGGGAATAGTCGATTTCCCGCGATAGTTTCTTAATTTTCCAGCGGTGCCCGACCAGCGATAGCGCCGAGTAACGCCGCTGCGCAATCTGCGGATGGCAGATAATACGACTGTTATCCGGTAGCCACGGCACGCCGCCGCAGTGATCGTAGTGCCCATGCGACAGCACCGTCGCAGTTAAATCTTTTAAAGAAACGCCCATACGCTGGGCATTGTGTAAAAAACTGCCGTCAGGCCCGGTATCAAACAGGACGCGGCTGGTTTCATCTTGCAAAAGCAGGCTCAAACCCGGTTTCGCCCGCAGCGTTTTGTCCTTTCCCTCACCGAGTCGATTTTCAAGCAACACCTTAATTATTAGAGCCATTGTCCTTCCGATAGCCACTATTTCACGGCGCGTAGTCTACCTGGCAGCCACTGAAAGTACCGTGATGCATCGCTCAGCATGGCGCATAAAAAAGTGACAGCGTCACCGAAAAACATCAACGATTTAAAAAGCTTGTTGCCAGAGCGTCATTGCCATCTATGCTGATGGCAAGTTTCTCACAACCGGAGCGCACTATGGCAGACTGGAACCCTTCACTGTATTTGAAATTTGGCGCGGAACGTACGCGCCCCGCCGCTGAACTTCTCGCCCGTATCGCCCATCACCCCGCAGCGCTGGCCATCGATTTAGGCTGCGGACCGGGCAACAGTACCGCCCTGTTGCGCGACGCCTGGCCGGAGGCAACGATTATTGGTGTCGATAATTCACCAGCGATGCTGGAAGAAGCCGCCCGGACGCTGGCCGATTGCCGGTTTGTCACCGCAGATATCGGTGAGTTTCGCCCCGAGCGCCAAGCGGACGTGATCTACGCCAATGCTTCTCTGCAGTGGCTAACCGATCATCAGCGGCTATTTCCTCATCTGGTGGGTAATCTTGCGGCGAATGGCGTGCTGGCGGTGCAGATGCCTGATAACTGGCAGGAGCCGTCGCATACCCTGATGCGTCAGGTAGCAAACGAGTTGGGGTATCCGGCTAGCGGACGTCATCCGCTGCCGAGCGTGCAGGAGTATTACGATATTCTGACCGCTAGTGGCTGCGAGGTGGATATCTGGCGCACGACCTATTACCACCCTCTGGACTCACATCAGGCAATTATTGACTGGTTACAGTCCACAGGGCTTAGACCGTTTCTGCAACCGCTGGATGAACAGCAGCGCGAGGCGTTTCTTGAGCGCTATCTGGAACTGCTCAGAGAGCATTATCCGTTACAGTGTAACGGAAAGGTTTTATTGTTATTTCCTCGCCTGTTTATAGTGGCGCGACGCTCGTCTTGAACGATAAGAATGGGACTACGGCGCCGGAACGAGCGCCGTATCATCTGATTTACCAGGAAAGGTGATGTACCAGGGAGAGATCCCATGCGGTGGCCAACAGCGAAAGAAACATGATTAAATTGACGACTGTCTCTATGCGTTTTTCCATTTTTGCTTCTCCTGAGCCGTTTTCACCTGTTTTACAGGTAAAATCTTAATAACTTCTTAATCTCAGACTTTTAGAGCGTTATGCGGTAGCGAACATAGTCATCAGCTGGCGTGAATTCATCATAAAGACGCCGGGCCGGATTGTCAGTGCGGGTGTGCCAGTAAAGACGCGACCATCTTTTCTCTATGCCTTCCGCTTGCAGCGATTGTATTAGCGTCCTGGCGATACCGCGCCCGCGCACCTGTGGATCAACATACAGATCTTCCAGATAACAAATGGGGTTTTTTACCCATGTTCCTTCATGGAGCAGACAAATCGCAAACCCAACCACTTTCCCGTCCACCACGGCAACGCGGCCCAACAGCGGCGAAGCGGTATCAAGCAAGCGTTGCCAGGTGTATTCAGTGACGTCCTGCGGCTGCGGGCTGCCGTAAAATTTGGTGTAACCTTCCCACAGCTGTAACCACTGCGCTTTGTCCTGCGGACCTGCTTCGCGAATCTCAATGACCATCGCATTTCCCCTTAAACGGATAAGCCATTATTTTCCGGACAGATAATTAGTTCAAGCGACTGAGGCACAATTCATCCTTTTATCTTAATTGCCTTTAGGTTGTCTGCCAGGCAAAGATGGCACGATGTTGCAAACCTGCTTTAGAGAATAAAATAAAAGTATGTTGTAACTAATTTAAGCGCAAAACTAACCCGGCAGTAGCCGGGTTGAGATCGATAACAAATCAGCTTCAGGCATTGTGCCTGGATAATCGCCGGGTGGCGGCTGCCGCCTTACCCGGCCTGCAAACCAGCGTGCGGGCTTCAGAACATCAGCACAGCGGTTTAACCGCCGCACGCATGCCATCACGCAGAATAGCATCCAGATCCTGCGTAACCTGCTCTACCAGGCCAGAAACTTTAGTCAGATCCTGCTCCCAGTGGGATTCAACGGACAGTACCGCTTTCACCAGTTCACCGGTGCTGATTTGCGCATCACGATGCTGGGCCCACAGCGCCTGATAGCTTTCCATCCATTCAGCGTCATCCTGCACCGGATAGCTCTCGCCGTTACGCTCACCGCGGTAAAACGCGATCAGCGCCGCCAGTGCAAAAGTCAGACGTGCCGGGAGCTTGCCGCCCTTCGTCTGCCCCGCCAACAGCTGTGGCAAAATGCGGGTGCGGTATTTGGTCATCCCGTTAAGGGCGATAGACAGAAGCTGGTGCTTGATGTACGGGTTACGGAAGCGCCCGGTTACCGCGCTGGCGAAAGATTCCAGCTCATCACGCGGCAGGTCGAGAACCGGAATGATCTCTTCATAAATCGCCTTCTCGACGAAAGAACAGATTTCGGTGTCATTCATCGCCTCACCAACGGTATCCAGGCCAGCCTGGAAAGCGACTGGCACCAGCGCAGTGTGCGCACCGTTAAGAATGGCGACTTTGCGCTCTTTATACGGCTTAATATCGTCAACGATCAGTACGTTAAGCGCCAACTTGTCGAGGCGTAGCTCCGCGGCCAGGGATTTTGGTCCCTGAATCACAAACAGGTAGAAGTGCTCAGCGGTATCAAGGAAACCATCTTTATAGCCCAGTTGCTCTTCAATCTGCGCCGCTTCATCACGCGGATAGCCGGTAACAATGCGGTCAACCAGCGTGGAACAGAAGGCGTTAGCCTCGTCCAGCCAGGTCAGGAACGCTTGCGGCAACGCCCACTCCTGCGCGTAGCGCAACACCAATTCACGCAGCGCTTCGCCGTTATAATCAATCAGTTCGCAAGGGATGATGACCCAGCCTTTATCCGCCGCGCCGGAGAAATGGCTATAGCGTTCAAACAGCAGGCGGGTCAACTTCGCCGGATAGCTGACCGCAGGCGCATCGTCAAAACGGTCGCCCGCGTGGTAGCTGATCCCAGCTTCAGTGGTATTGGAAAACACAAACCGCATATCCGGATTATGCGCCAGACGCAGCAACTCATCGTAATCCGCATAGGCGCTGATTTCCCGGTTTACAGAACGAATCAAACGCGCATCGCTGACCGCTTCGCCCTTCTCATTCAGGCCACGAATGATCGTGGTATAAAGACCATCCTGAGTGCTGAGCGACGGCGGGAATGAACTCTCAATCGGACGCACGATCACCACCCCGGAATTCAGGTCGGTATGCTCGTTCAGCAGATCGATCTGCCAGTCGATAAATGCGCGCAGAAAGTTGCCTTCGCCAAACTGGATGATACGTTCAGGGTACTGCGCGCCCGGGAAATCGCGACGGTTTAATGTTTTCACAAGGGTTCCCTCATAGAGTAGTCACACAACCTGAGTAATTGGTCCAATAAGTTATCAGGTTTTTACACGAGTGAAACCCTGTTTTGATCAAAGCTGTATGCAATATCAAATTTATACCCTAAATAATTCGAGCTGCAAGAAGGCGGCAAGTGAGTAAATCCTCAGGAGCTTACTGAAGTAAGTGACTGGGGTGAGCGAACGTAGCCAACGCACATGCAGCTTGAAGTATGACGGGTATATTACAGAAATTTATAGAACAGAGACGTCGCGGTCAGCTCTCCGTCCGGCATCAGCGCATAGCGCGGAATTTCCCCGGCTTTTTCCCAACCGCATTGAACATAAAAGTTTTCTGCACCACTGCCCGTCGCGGTATCCAACACCAGTACGCTCTTACCCTGCTCGCGAGCGATCTCTTCCAGGCGGTTCATCAGTGCGTTAGCCAGCCCCTGTCGACGTGCATTTTGGTGAACCAGAAGTTTGGCGACGTCGGCACGGTGCGGTTGGTTTTCCGGCTGGTCGGTTATCAGTTGTACTGTGCCGACGAGCTGCTGCTGCGCATCTACCGCCGCGAGGATGGTGCGCTCCCCGGCGGCAACGCTCTGCGCCATTCTCAGCCAGAATGCCGTTGCGGTGTCCGGGTTAAAAGGCAGCATAAAGCTCACCGATGCCCCGCCGTTGACGCAGCTGACGAGGATGTCGGTTAACTGAGGAAGGTATTCGAGAATATCGTCACGCGACAGCGTGCGTAGTGAAAAGGATGTGGTCATAGTTAACTCCTTGAAATTGACCACATCACTATGTTTTTAACTTAAATTTAACACAAGCGGAATTATCATCGCGTTTTCTTATATCGCACTTTACGCCAGCTGTTGCGTAAAAATACGATTTCGCCCAGCTCTCTTGGCCTGAATCATATAATCATCGGCATCCATCAATAGCTGGTTAAACAGCTCGGTCACTTTTGCGCTACCGAGCTGGCGGCTTTCAAGCCCCATACTGACGGTTAGCTGAATTTTGTTTTGCCCCCAGGTGAAGGCCTGCGACTCAATGCCCTGGCGAATTTTCTCCGCCAGTATTTGTCCTTCCTGCTCTGAGGCCGTTATCGCCGCGACCACGAACTCTTCACCGCCAATACGCGCCACCATACCCTGTTCACCCGCCAGCAGCCGTACCTGTTGCGCAAACTGGGCCAGCACGCAATCACCGCACTCATGCCCCCAACGATCGTTGACCTGTTTAAAGCCGTCGATATCCAACACCATGACCGTTAATAGATTTTCGGATGATAATGGCCGGCGCTTCAGCGCCTCGCTTAAACCGGAACGGGAATAAACGCGCGTCTGGAAATCAAAATCAGCGCGCAGCGCTAGCTGTTTCAGCAAGTTATTAATCGCCTCGACGCTGGAGGCAACAATAATCGGGCTAATCAGCATTGCCGCTATGCCGAGTCGGGTCGAGAAGAGCTGCCACGGCTGCATCCGCGCATCGGGCGAGAGATGGATAAGCGAGTTGGCTACCAGCAAAATTTCGCTAATCCCAGTAATAAAGGTCAGCAGGCAGGTTAGCGGCAAGGGGTAGCGGATCGCGCACCAAATCAGCGCCGGTAGCGGAAAAGTAATGCTTCCCGCCCCGCCAACGGCAACGCCGAGAATAATCGACAACACCAGGGCAATAGCCGGCAGCAGCTGACGCAAGCGAAAACGGCCAAATGCCGAGGGCAGCGTCAGTGTCAAAACAAACGGCAGAATCAGCACGGCAGTAGAAAACTGCTCGCTAAACCAGTCCGCCAGTTGGGGAATAAAGGTAGCGCGTTCAACATCCACCGACCCCAGCGCACCCACGGCGGCACACAACAACGCAGCCAGCAGACAATAGCAAAACAGACTCAGCGCGTTAATCGGGCCAGGCATTGAATCCGTTCGCCGTTTATCCCACAGAATCAACTGAGCAAGGGTGACAATAAAGACAATATTGGAGAAATTAATCAGGAAGGAAGCAAAGCCCATTCCCCAGCGCGAAGTTAAACCGTCATAAACCAGCATGGCGGCAAAACAGACGGCGTAAAAATAACTGCGATTTAGCCAAATATAACGTGCAAAAATACCCGCCATTACCGCATTCAGCGGCCAAAAGAATGACAGTTCCTGAACCAGACGCAGCATCGCGCCAAAGAAATGCAGTAGTAGCGTTAACGTGAACAAGACCAGCGCATCGCGCACGGGTTGTTCCTCACGAAACAGCGTGAATGACCGAATCGACAGTGGAGACATTCATGATTATCCGTCTAATTGTTTCAGGCAATTATTATGTTAATAATTAGTTAGCACGGCATCATATCATGAGAATAATTATCAGGCATACACCGACGCCTGATGAATTAAAGCTAGCGTTGATCGGGAGAATTCATCTGGATGACCAGCCAATGGTGAATGACCTGCACCACGTAGCGCTGCTCTTGCTCGCTAAGTCTCCGTCCCTGCGGGATGGCATGCCACTTTTCCAGACAGCCACGACAGCAGGTGGCGGTGGCGTGTTGCGCAATAAACACCGGATGCCCGCGCATTGGGGTTTGTTTACCATCGTTAGGTATTTCAGCAGGAGCCAACCGCTTGCCGATAAAATCGGCGGCGTGCTGGTCGATAACGTCCGCCCCCTTGTCATAGCAATACTGCCGCTCCTTGAAGCCAAGGCGAAACCGGGAGCGAAAAGTCGAACGCTGAAGACGGGCAAACAGATTGTCGATTGGCACCATCAGAACACCGACCTCCCGAGTTTTTGGGTGAGTTTTTCCAGTAACGCGATGCCCGCCAGCGAGTTCCCGGCATCGTCAAGCTCCGGGCTCCACACCGCAATCGCCATCTCCTGCGGGACGATAGCCACAATCCCCCCGCCAACACCGGATTTCGCCGGTAAACCAACGCGCCAGGCGAATTCACCGGCGTTCTGGTACATGCCGCTGGTCATCATCAGCGCGTTGACCTGCCGTGATTGAATAGGCGCGATAACCGGCGACGCAAGGTGCGGGGCAATGCCGCTGTCGGCAAGAAACAAGAACGTGCGCGCCAGTTCGACACAGCTCATCTCCAGCGAGCAGTAATGGAAGTAATTTTGCAGCACCGTCGCAACATCGTTATGAAAGTTGCCGAACGATTTCATTAGCCACGCGATGGCGGCGTTACGCGCCGAGTGGTCAAATTCAGAACGGGCGACGACCGGGTCATAGGCAATATCGCTCACGCCGCTCAGGCGACGGACGATTTCCAGCATTCTCTGACGCGGCGCGCTAAGACGGCTTTGCAGCATATCGCAGACCACCAGCGCCCCGGCATTAATAAACGGATTGCGCGGTTTACCCTGTTCGATTTCCAGCTGCAACAGCGAGTTAAATGGCTGCCCGGAAGGGTCTTTGCCCACTCGCTGCCAGATCTCCTCTTCCTGATAGTGGTTCATTGCCACTACCAGGCTCAGCACTTTCGAGATAGATTGGATAGAGAAACGCTCGTGAGCATCACCAGCGCTATAGTGTTGACCATCCACCGTACAGATAGCAACGCCAAGCTTATCGCCGCTGACGCTGGCCAGCGCCGGAATATAATCCGCCACCTTGCCGCGCCCAATCAGCGGCCTGACTTCAGCCAAAATGGCATCGAGCATTGCGTTATTGATTACTGTCGCCACACGCGGCTCCTTGCCAACATCAAAATTCTGGCTGCAATTATAGGCGCACAGGGAGCGAAGAAACAGCCTCTTTCTGCCGCACGTTATGGCTCATCGCGGATAAAAAAACCATTGATCAAAGTTATGAGTAATATAAAAGCACGCTAATCATTCCCCCTCAACAAGGAAGCAAGGGTTAAATTTAATGAGCAAATCACAGACAGAAGTGAGTAAATTTTTAAGTTATGTCTTACGCCATCAGCCCGAAGCCATCGGACTGAGACTGGATAACGAAGGCTGGACGGATATCGACACATTGATTGCCTGCGCGGCCAGAGAACACGTGCAGCTCGACAGGCAGCTCATTCAATCGGTTGTTGAAAACAACGATAAAAAGCGCTTTGCCATTTCAGCCGATGGCCAGCGTATCCGCGCGGTTCAGGGGCACTCTTCCCGACAGGTTAATATCACGTTTATTGCAACAACACCGCCTGAGTTTTTATTTCATGGGACCGCAACGCGATTTGTTGATGCGATCCGTGAACAGGGGTTGATTCCCGGCGCCAGGCAATATGTACATCTATCCGATAACGAAACAACCGCGGCTGAGGTGGGAAAACGTTACGGTAAGCCCGTGGTGCTGAAAATTAATGCCTTATCGATGTATGAGCAGAACATTGAGTTTTATCAGGCGGAGAATGGGGTTTGGTTAACGGCGGCGGTGCCCGCGAAGTTTATTGAGTGATAAGGCAATCCCGGAGGCGGCGCGGCGCGCCTGTCCGGGCTACTCCTGGCTCATATTCCGCACTCCTCCCGGCTTGCGGCGCGATGCGCCTTAGCCGGGCTACGGATAGTTTTGTAGCCCGGCTAAGCGCAGCGCGAGCCGGGGAACTATCGGCATTGCTGTTGAAGCTCGCGGACCAACGCCTCGGTCTGCTGCTGGTTGCGTAAACGCACAAAGCGAATATGTTGATATTGTGGATCCTGCATATCCGCCAGATAGCGCTGGCGATTATTACGCCAGGTTTTTAGCGTCCAGAGAATAATGGATTGCCGACTAAAGAAGGAGCGGCGGAAGGTTTCGCAATTGCCGGTGCCGGGCCACAGCTCCTGTCGGCGGCTTGCACGAGAGGCCGCGCGCCATACCGCCTGACGGAAGGTGCGCCAGAAGCTGTAATCCACCCACACCACCAAATCAACCTCACGCCATTTCACCGCACGGCTGCGGTTGTAGTTACCGTCCAACACCCAGCCTGGCGCGTCGAGAGCTGCAGCAAGTGTGGCGTAAAACTCATCATCCGGCGTCCCTTGCCACTCCGGCCGCCAGTAAAGTACATCCATTTCGATATAAGGCAGTGACAGTTCCTGAGCCAGCCGACGCGCGAGGGTAGATTTGCCGACGCCGCTGGTCCCTACTACGTTGATTTTCATCGTTGTCTCTCGGGCAAAACGCGGGCTGAGAATAATAGCGCAATAACGTCGCAAACGATGAGCAAAATTCTCTGACCATTCTCCTGCCGTCAGAAAATAACCGATCTCCTTGATATTTAAGCAAGTGCTGCCCGCTAATGTTTTGCGTGCGTCCATTTTGTGATGCGTGTAGGATTCTCCGCCATGTTGGCTTATCTCATTCACCAGAATGATGAGAGGGCCAGCATCACGAACCACTCATGGACATTGACAGGAAAATAGCAATATCAATGAATACGAAACACACTACTGTGGCGGAGCAGCATGCTGCAAAACGCCACTGGCTGAACTCGCAAGAGTCCGGTTATCACAAGGCAATGGGCAACCGTCAAGTGCAGATGATCGCCATCGGCGGTGCCATCGGTACCGGTTTATTCCTCGGCGCAGGCGCGCGCTTACAGATGGCAGGTCCCGCGCTGGCGCTGGTTTATCTGGTCTGCGGCCTGTTCTCGTTCTTTATTTTACGCGCGCTGGGCGAACTGGTGCTTCACCGCCCTTCCAGCGGCAGCTTCGTCTCCTACGCCCGTGAGTTCCTTGGCGAAAAAGCCGCTTACGTTGCGGGCTGGATGTACTTTATCAACTGGGCGATGACCGGCATTGTCGATATCACCGCCGTTGCGCTGTATATGCACTATTGGGGCGCATTTAGCGATGTTCCGCAGTGGGTTTTCGCCCTTGGCGCGCTGGCGATTGTCGGCACCATGAACATGATTGGGGTGAAATGGTTCGCCGAGATGGAGTTCTGGTTCGCGTTGATAAAAGTGCTGGCGATCGTGGCGTTTCTGGTGGTTGGGACTATTTTCCTCGGCAGCGGCAAGCCGCTGGACGGCAACGCCACCGGCTTCCATCTGATTACCGATAACGGCGGCCTGTTCCCACACGGCCTGCTGCCCGCACTGGTGCTGGTGCAGGGCGTGGTTTTCGCCTTCGCCTCTATCGAACTGGTCGGTACCGCTGCTGGCGAGTGTAAAGACCCGCAGACCATGGTGCCACGTGCGATTAACAGCGTTATCTGGCGTATCGGCCTGTTCTACGTGGGTTCGGTGCTGTTGCTGGTTTTGCTGCTGCCGTGGAATGCTTATCAGGCCGGGCAAAGTCCGTTCGTCACCTTTTTCTCGAAGCTGGGCGTGCCGTATATCGGCAGCGTGATGAATATCGTAGTGTTAACCGCTGCGCTCTCCAGCCTGAACTCCGGCCTCTACTGCACCGGGCGCATTCTGCGCTCCATGTCGATGGGCGGTTCCGCACCGCAGTTTATGTCGAAAATGAGCCGCCATCATGTGCCTTACGCCGGGATTCTGGCGACGCTGGCGGTCTACGTGGTTGGGGTATTCCTCAACTATCTGGTGCCTTCGCAGGTATTCGAGATTGTCCTTAACGTCGCTTCGCTGGGGATAATCGCTTCGTGGGGCTTTATCGTGGTGTGTCAGATGCGCCTGCGTAAAGCGATTAAGGAAGGCAAAGCGGCGGACGTCAGCTTCAAAATGCCGGGCGCGCCCTTCACTTCCTGGCTGACCCTGCTGTTCTTGCTTAGCGTGCTGGTATTGATGGCTTTCGACTATCCGAACGGTACTTATACTATCGGTTCGATTCCGCTGATTGCCGTGCTGCTGGTAGCCGGTTGGTTTGGCGTGCGTAAACGCGTGCAGGCAATTCATAGCACCGCGCCGGGGATTGAAAAACAGCAATAAACCACTCTTGCGGTTTGCCTCTCAGGGCAAACCGCAACACTTTAGTACTTAATTATCTTCAACCAACTGAGCAACATCGCTGCTGTTGATCTGGCGCTGGTTGCCGGACTCATCGGTATAGCTGGTCATGCCGGTATCTTTATCCAGCTTCGGCTTGCCCTGAGTCACAATCGTCTGCCCGCTTTTTGTTGTCATCACGTAGTTTGAGCTACAGCCCGCCAGAAAAGCCAGCATCGCGCCAGCGCACACAACCATTAATGATTTTTTCATCTTTTCTCCAGGAATTAATGCCACCGTCCCGCTGATGCAGGAAAGTCTTAAGTGTATAGCCATTGCATTTATCCGGCTAATAAGTGTTTGTAACAGAGGGTAATATGGGGGGACAGGAGGGGTTGCCCCCTCCTGAGAAGATTACAGCGCGATGCGGATAACGTCATCCGGCTGCGTAGCTTCTTTCTGACGAGTTGATTCCTGTTTCACGCTGACGTACAGCGTTTTACCATCGGCGGAGAGCGTCAGGCTGTTCGGGTGAGTCGGGGTTTTGAAAGTCTTGACCACTTTATAGCTCTTACCATCAATCACGCTCACTTCACCGGCTTTACGATGCGTCACGTAGGCTTCATTGCGGGTCGGGTTAAACAGCACGGCCAGAGACTCCGGCGCGGCGATTTTCTCCAGCACTTTGCCATCGCGAATATCAACCACCAGCACTTCCGGCTGTTTGCCGTCGGTAATAAAGGCGCGGTGACCGGCAGTATCGAGGCTCAGGTTCAGGTAGAAGTGCTCTTTGCCGTCATCCTGCAGCTTTTTGCGCGACAGGATCTTGTTGCTGGTGCTGTCGATAGTCACCAGCTCACCATCAGCGTTGGTGGTGTAGATACGGTTGGCCTCGGCGTCCACTGCCAGCCCCGTCGCCATCGCGCCGGTGTTAGCAATGGTATCTTTCAGCGTCAGCTTGTCGCCATCAACCACCCAAATCACGCTCTCTTTACCGAGACCCGTGATGTAGACAGTATTGGTTTTCTCGTTGACCGCCAGTTCACGCGGGGCCAGCGGGCGTACGGTTTCGCTACGTTCGCGGGAGTCAAGTACCAGACGCCCTTTCACCTTCCCGGTTTTGGCATCAATCGCCGTCACGGTGCTGTCGGTGGTGTTGCCAAACCACAGAGTTTGGGTGGCGTTGTTGATGGTCGCGCCGAACGGTTTCAGGTCGTTATGAATAACCTGAGTCACCTCAAGGGTCGTCGGGTCAAGACGATAAACGATACCGCCTTTATCCAGCGAACGACTCTGAGACGTGGCCACCCACAGCGCATTTTCTTGCTGGCTAAAAGCCATTTCGTATGCGCCCTTGCCGACGGCCTTGCGCAGCATTTCTTCCGCCGCGTGAGCGCTGAAGCTCCCCGCCAGCAGCAATGAAGTTAATAACAGTGAACGGCGCAGACGCGGCGCGGACAGATGACGTAATGACATAACGACTCCCTTTGATAAAACAAATATGTGCCTGCTCGACAGTGCTTCCGGGCGCAAAATCATTGCTTTACGCCATTTACGGAATGCGAATAGTAATCATTATTTATCTCAATGTGGAGCATTAATTGCGTATAGTGGCCTTGAGATCACGCAATTCCTGCTATTCGTTAACTCAAATATCGTTAAGTCTTTTCAAATAATTTACAATAGAGTTAACATATATACATATGTCCCATTTGGTTCGTTTTGCGAGTAACTCTGATGAAAATCCTTTCCGTGCGCGCCGCCGCGCTCCCCGCCCTGCTTCTGCCGCTGGTTGCCAGCGCGCCAACCGCCAGCGCCGCTGAACAAACCATGGTCGTCACCGCTGCGCCATCTACAGTTTCTGAACTCGATACCCCAGCCGCCGTGAGCGTGGTTAACGGCGATGAAATGCGCCAGGCCGCGCCGCGCGTAAACCTCTCCGAGTCGCTGGGCGCGGTTCCCGGCCTCCAGGTACAAAACCGACAAAACTACGCCCAGGATCTGCAGCTTTCTATTCGCGGCTTCGGCTCCCGCTCGACCTACGGCGTGCGCGGGCTGCGCATATACGTCGACGGTATTCCGGCCACCATGCCCGATGGCCAGGGGCAAACCTCGAATATTGACATTGGCAGCCTCGACTCGCTTGAGGTGCTGCGCGGCCCCTTTTCCGCGCTGTACGGCAACTCTTCCGGCGGAGTAATTAATGCCACCAGCCAGACCGGCAGCCAGCCGCCAACCATCGAAGCCAGCAGCTACTACGGTAGCTTCGGTACCTAGCATTACGGCATGAAAGCAACCGGCGCTGTCGGTGACGGTACGCACGCGGGCGACGTCGACTATGTGGTTTCCACCAACCGCTTCACCACCCACGGCTCCCGCGACCACAGCGGCGCGCGCAAGAATCTCGCAAACGCCAAACTGGGCGTACGTATCGACGACGTCAGCAAGCTGACCCTGTTGTTCAACAGCGTCGATATCAAAGCTAACGATGCAGGTGGCCTGAGCTATGACGAATGGCAGAGTAACCCTCGCCAGTCTCCCCGCGGCGATCAGTACAATACGCGCAAAACCATTAAGCAGACCCAGGCCGGTTTGCGCTATGAGCGCCAGCTGAGCGAGCAGGACGATCTGAGCGTAATGATGTACGCCGGTGAGCGCGAAACCACGCAATATCAGTCGATTCCGCGCGCGCCGCAGCTTAATCCGACCCATGCGGGCGGCGTTATCGACCTGACCCGACACTATCAGGGGATTGATACCCGCTGGACCCACCGCGGCGAGCTGCTGGTGCCGGTCACCTTTACCACCGGTCTCGATTACGAAACCATGAGCGAGCGCCGCAAAGGCTTCGAAAACTTTGTCATGAGCAACGGCGCGCCGCAGTACGGCGAAAAGGGCGACCTGCGCCGCAATGAACGTAATCTGATGTGGAATATCGACCCGTATCTGCAAACTCAGTGGCAGCTTACCGAGAAACTTTCGCTGGACGCCGGGGTGCGCTACAGCTCGGTGTGGTTCGATTCTAATGACGACTACATTACCCCAGGCAACGGCGATGATAGCGGCGATGCCAGCTATCACAAGTGGCTGCCAGCGGGCTCGCTGAAATATGCAGTAACCGACGCGTGGAATCTGTACGTTTCCGCCGGTCGCGGCTTCGAAACGCCAACGATTAACGAGCTTTCGTATCGTTCCGGCAACCAGGGCGGTCTGAACTTTGATCTCCAGCCGTCAACCAACGAAACCGTCGAAATTGGCAGCAAGGCGCGTATTGGCAATGGCTTGTTAACCGCTGCGCTATTCCAGACTGATACCGATAATGAGATTGTGGTCGACGCCAGCAGCGGCGGGCGTACCAGCTATAAAAACGCCGGTAAGACCCGTCGTCAGGGGATGGAACTGGGGCTGGATCAGCAGTTCGGCGACAGCTGGCGTTTGCAAGCAGCGTGGACCTGGCTGGATGCGACTTATCGCACCAACGTCTGCGACGACACGAGCTGTAAAGGCAATCGTATTCCGGGGATCGCCCGCAATATGGGCTATGCGTCCTTCGGCTATCAGCCCGAAAAAGGCTGGTACGCGGGCAGCGATATTCGCTATATGAGCGATATTATGGCTAATGATGAAAACACCGCCAAAGCGCCGTCATGGACGGTGGTCGGCCTGACGACCGGCTATAAATGGAGCTACGGCAAGGTGGATATGGATCTGTTTGGCCGCGTCGATAACCTGTTCGACCGCAGCTACGCGGGCTCGGTTATCGTTAACGAATCCAACGGTCGCTACTACGAACCGGCACCGGGTCGCAATTATGGTGTCGGGCTGAATCTGGCATGGCGGTTTGAATAACGGTCGTTTCTCTCATCAGGTTGCGTACTTTTCGTAGGCCCGGTAAGGCGCCAGCCGCCACCGGGCAATTTCCAAAACGCGCGCTTTGCCTTAAATAATGTTTCTTAGGGACAATTCAAAAATAATCTTTTCCGCCTGGCAGGAGAAAGCGATAGAAACATCAAGCTTCACCTCATCACCTGCGGCCACAATGGTATAGTCAACCTGCGGCGGCTCGCTGGCGGGCGCTGCGGCTACAGCACGTTCGCGAACGGCTGCCAGTGTAGATTCCGCCTCCTCGCGTGATGGGAAAGTTTTCGCAACCTGCCAGACGCAATCCTCATTATCAATAATCGACCCAACATCGATGGCGCAACCTTTAGTACTGCATTTATCTACAACATCTTTCATCGTGGTAACCTCTTGAGTTTTCATCAGGATAAGAATCCGTCAGCAGAAAAGCAAACCATTAAAATTCGTATGGATTAGTCTTTCATCAGTATATGTCACTGGAAGAGTCAACTTCTTGCGCCATCGCATGGCGGTATCGTCATTGCACACCGATAAAACACCACAGCTCATGCATCGTATCAGTCCGCACTCAACTGCGATCAATCGTGCACGCCATCACACTATCCTGCGTTGTGCCTCGTCTATCCCGTTTTACAGCGTTACCCTTGTCACAAAACAACGCCAATAAGGAGCCACCATGGCACTGCCAGTAATTATCGATTGCGATCCGGGTCATGATGACGCGATTGCTCTCGTTCTTGCCCTCGCCTCACCCGAACTCGATGTTAAAGCCGTGACGTCCTCCGCGGGAAACCAGACCCCGGACAAAACCCTGCGTAACGTACTGCGGATGCTCACCCTGCTGAAACGCCAGGATATCCCGGTGGCCGGTGGCGCGCTCAAGCCGCTGATGCGCGAGCTGATTATCGCTGACAACGTACACGGCGAAAGCGGGCTGGATGGTCCGGCGCTGCCGGAACCCGATTTTGCCGCGCAAAGCTGCACCGCCGTTGAGCTAATGGCTAAAACGCTGCGTGAAAGCGCCGAGCCGGTGACAATCGTGGCAACCGGGCCGCAAACCAACGTCGCGCTGTTGCTCAACAGCCATCCTGAACTGCATAGCAAAATCGCCCGCATTGTCATTATGGGCGGCGCGATGGTGTTGGGTAACTGGCAACCGGCGGTCGAGTTTAATATCTACGTCGACCCGGAAGCGGCGGAGATCGTTTTTCAGTCCGTTATCCCGGTGGTGATGGCCGGTCTGGACGTCACCCATAAAGCGCAAATTCACGCCGAAGATATCGAACGCTTCCGCCGTATTGGCAACCCGATTTCGACGATTGTCGCCGAACTGCTCGATTTCTTCATTGAATATCATAAGGATGAAAAATGGGGCTTCGTCGGCGCGCCGCTGCACGATCCTTGCACCATTGCCTGGCTGCTGAAACCGGAGATGTTCACCACCATTGAACGCTGGGTCGGCGTGGAAACCCAGGGGAAATACACTCAAGGAATGACGGTGGTTGATTTCTACAACCTGACCGGGAAAGAACCGAACGCCACGGTGATGCTCGACGTCGACCGTCAGGCGTTTGTTGACCTGCTGGCCGAGCGGCTGGCGTTTTACGCGTAACTCACGTCATAAACCCCGGCAGGCGCTACTGCCTGCCGGGAAATACGTCATTCATCTGGAGAGACGCGAACCACCACTTTACCGAAGTTCTCGCCCTTCAGCAGACCGATTAGCGCCTGCGGCGCGTGCTCAAGACCGTCGACGACCTGCTCACGGTATTTGATTTTGCCTTCCTGCACCCAGCGCCCCATCTCCTGCTGAAACTCCGCAATGCGATGGCCGTAATCCTGGCCGATAATAAAGCCCTGCATCCGAATACGTTTTTTGAGGATCGTCGCCATCAGCAACGGTAAACGATCCGGCCCATCCGGCAACGCGGTGGCGTTGTAGCCGCTGACCAGGCCGCAAACCGGGACGCGGGCCGAGGTGTTTAACAGCGGCAGAACTTCATCGAACACTTTGCCGCCGACGTTCTCATAATAGATGTCGATCCCTTGCGGGCAGGCTTCGAGCAGCTTGACGGCAAAATCAGGCGCGCGGTGGTCGATACACACGTCGAACCCTAAGGTTTCGACCGCATAGCGGCATTTCTCGCTACCGCCAGCTATCCCCACCGTACGGCAACCTTTTAGCTTCGCGATTTGCCCGACCGTTGCGCCAACGGGCCCGGTTGCGGCGGCGACCACCAGCGTTTCGCCCGCTTTCGGCTGACCAATATCCAGCAGGCCCATATAGGCGGTAAAGCCCGGCATCCCCAGAATCCCCAGCGCCCAGGAGGGATGCTCAGGATTATCGCCTAACTTCACCAGCCCGCTACCGTCTGACAGTTCATAATCCTGCCAGCCGCCGTAGCTGAGCACCCAGTCGCCGGGCTGGAAATCGGCATGATTCGATGTCACGACGCGACTCACGGTACCGCCCACCATCGCCGCGCCAATGGCCACCGGCGGCGAATAGGACGGGGCATCGCTCATGCGCCCGCGCATATAGGGATCTAATGATAAATAGACGGTGCGCAGCAGTAATTGCCCCGGCCCCGGAGACGCGACGTCGCCCTCTTCCAGGCGGAAGTTTTCCCCGGTCGGCTCGCCATGTGGACGAGACGCCAGTAGCCAGCGGCGATGACGTTGTGGATTAAAAGCCATAACAAACTCCTCTTTTGACAAGTCTGTACTGAGGCTAGCTGCTTTCCCGGCAATACGCATTGACATTAAGAGCCTATCCCAGTAGGCGTTATTGGCGCAGACAGTTTGAACGCGGACAGCGCACAGAAACCGGAACGTACACGTAGTACGCGAGGATGATTCGCTCCGCTCACCCTTCGGGCCGCCCTGAAGGGCGTTCAAAACTCGGTGAGTTTTGTCCGAGCACTGCCCAGGTTCAAAATGGCAAGTAAAATAGCCCTAATGGGATAGGCTCTAAGAGGCAGATTGATTGAGTCGAATGACCAGATAAACGCAGGCTTGCGCAGATTCATTAATAAAGCGGCAATCGTTAGGCGGCCCAAGCTCAAGGCAGTCTCCCGCCTGCATCTCGTGACGTGTGTTGCCTTCGACAAACACCAGTTCGCCCTGCTGCAGCCAGATAAGCTGGCGAGCCAGCGCATAAGAGGCCGCAGGCATCGGCACATCGCTGCCTGCCGGGAGTTCTATCTGCACCAGATCGATGGGCAGGTCACTGCGCGGGGATACGTGGCGGCGCAGATAGTGGCTCTGCGGGTCGCGCCACACTGGCTGGTTAGCCAAACGCAAAAGCTTACCTTCCTGCATCTCCGCACGGGCGATCAGCGTTGACATGCTGATGCCAAATGCGCCGGAGAGTCGCCCAAGCATTGACGCCGTGGGGCTGCTTTCACCGCGTTCGATTTTGTGGATCATCGCCCGTGACGCCCCCGCCCGCTCTGCCAGTTCACTCAGCGACCAGCCACGGGATTCCCGTTCGATACGGATGCGCGCGCTGATGCGCTGATTAAGGTTGTCTTCTAAAGTATTCATAACGTGACACTATAGTGTATGCGTCTGGCAGCAACAAGCGGTCGCAGCGAGCGGTATGACGCGACATAATAAAATATTATGACCAAAGCAGATGCAGCCTTGCGTACATTATTGTAATAATGTCGTACTACTATAGTGTACAACCGTTGAGGTTTGCCATGACCATCCGCCATGCCAGTAAAGACGATTGCGCCGCAATCGCTGAAATCTATAACCACGCGGTAGTGCATACCGCCGCTATCTGGAACGACAAAACCGTCGATACGGACAACCGTATTGCCTGGTTTGAAGCCCGCCAGTTTGCCGGTTACCCGGTACTGGTCAGCGAAGAAAATAGCGTCATCACTGGCTATTCCTCATTTGGTGACTGGCGCGCCTTCGACGGCTTTCGCCATACCGTCGAGCATTCCGTCTATGTTCACCCGGATCACCAGGGTAAAGGGTTGGGTCGCCGCCTGCTGGTTGCGTTAATCGCCGAGGCCAGGCGGTTGAATAAACACGTGATGGTTGCAGGTATCGAAGCGCAAAATGAGGCTTCTTTGCATCTGCATGAAACACTGGGGTTTGTCACCACCGGACACATGCCGCAGGTGGGCACGAAATTTGGTCGTTGGCTGGATCTGACGTTTATGCAATTACAGCTCGACGATCGTCGCGATCCGGACGGCAGCGCATGAACCAGACGCTGACCCTGGCCTGTTTAATTGCCGCAGGGGTTGGGCTGGTGCTGCAAAACACGCTGATGGTGCGCATTACCCAGTCCTCGTCCACTATTCTTATCGCGATGCTGCTTAACTCGCTGGTGGGTATTGTTATTTTCGTGACGATACTGATGCTACGCCACGGCGCGGCGGGGTTTCAGGAGCTGGCGGTTAGCGTGAAATGGTGGACGTTAATTCCCGGTCTACTGGGATCGTTCTTTGTTTTTGCCAGCATTAGCGGCTACCAGAACGTCGGAGCGGCGACCACGATTGCGGTGCTGATTGCCAGTCAGTTGGTCGGCGGGCTGGTGATTGATCTAATCCGGGCGCACGACGTGCCGGTTCGCGCCCTGATTGGCCCGCTGTGCGGGGCAGTGATGCTGGTGATAGGCGCCTGGCTGGTAGCCAGACGCCAGTTTTAACAGCGATTTAATGAATTTCGCCGCCACGGGTTAACTGCTCGCGGCGCGCTTCCTGCTCTTCATGCTGCAGGCGACCATGATGAGCGATGGCATTACGCAAGCGCTGCTGCTGGGTATAGCGCTCTTCGCGTCCCAGCTCAGCGTCATCGCTCAGCGCGATCAGCAGTTCATTCATATGGGTAATCACGCCTTCCGCAATCGTGGCATCCACGCGGGCGATCACTTCATCCAGATGTAGCATTCTTTTCTCCTTGCGGCTTAATTCAGTTTTACTTTGGAAAAATCGCTGCCCATCAGGCTCACGCTATAGCCACTGACGTTGCTGCGCGTCGCGTAGAAGGTTTTCCCGGTCGCCAGAGTTATCCACGGGGCCTGCTGATAAAAAATCTCCTGCGCCTGACCATACAGCTTCGCGCGCTCCTGCGGGTCGCTCACCAGGATAGCCTTTTTCACCAGCGCATCGTAGGATTTATCGCACCAGCGGGCGACGTTAGAGCCGGTTTTAATGTTGTCGCAGCTTAGCAAGGTTCCGGCGAAGTTGTCCGGATCGCCGTTATCGGACATCCAGCCAAACAGCGCGCTGTCGTGCTCGCCTTTACGCATTCCGGCAAGATATTCACCCCATTCATAGGTGACAATTTTGGCTTTGATCCCAACCTTGCTCCAGTCGTTCTGGATCATCTCCGCAATACGCCGCGAATTAGGGTTATACGGACGCTGTACCGGCATCGACCACAGGGTCACTTCCGCGCCCTTTTCCAGTCCGGCCTGCTTGAGCAGTTCTTTCGCCTTCTCAGGGTCATAGCCATAATCCGGTAGATCTTTCTTGTAGCCGAGCATATTGGCCGGAATCGGTGATTTCGCAACGCTACCGGAGTCCAGGAAGACCGCTTTAACAATCGCTTGTTTATCCGTCGCGTAGTTTAAAGCCTGACGCACCAGCACGTTATCAAACGGTTTTTTCTCGGTATTGAACGCCAGATAGCCGACGTTAAGCGCTTCCACCGAATGCAGGGCCAGGTCTTTATTACCTTTAATCACCGGGAACTGTACCGGCGACGGTGCAGGAATAATCTGGCATTCGTTGGTTTGCAGCTTCGCCAGACGTGTCTCGACGTTCGGGGTGATCGAGAAGATCAGATGTTTGGTCGGCACTTCACCATCCCAGTAATGCGGGTTAGCGATATAGCGAATCAGCGAGTCCACTTTATATTGTTGCAGCGCGTAAGGTCCCGTGCCGATAGGCCAGGTATCGACGTACTCCGGCGTGCCTTTTTTCAGCATTGCATCGCCGTATTCGGCAGAAAGAATCGACGCAAAATCCATCCCCCAATCGGCGAGGAACGCCGCATTCGGCTCGTTCAGGACGAACTGAATGTGATAGTCATCGATCTTTTTGACCTCTTTGATCAGCTTATCCAGCCCGACGTCGTGGAAATATTCATAATTTCCTTGTGAAACATTGTGGTACGGGTGTTTCTCATCCTTCTGACGCAGTACCGAGAACAGCACATCATCGGCGTTAAAATCGCGGGTCGGCTTGAAGTATTTGTTGCTGTTGAACTGTACGCCCTTGCGCAGAGTGAAAGTCCAGGTTTTGCCGTCCGGGGAGACGGTCCATTCGGTCGCCAGTGACGGAATTGGCGTATTTTTTACCGGGTCAAAGTTGATCAGGCGGTTATAGAGCACCTGCGAACTGGCGACAAAAGACGGCCCTGAGCTGGCAATCTGCGGGTTGAAAGATTCCGGCGAGGCTTCGGAACAGTAGACCAGCGTATCGCTCCCCGCCGCCAATGCAGTACCGGCTGGCAATAGCGCGCTTAGCGCCAGCGCAAGCAGTGTTTTCCCTGTAGACATGGTTATAAGCCTTATGAATTTGTTATAAGTCCTCCAATAACAGCACAGGAATATTCCCCCGGCAAATAATCAATCGGTATCAAGTTATGCTGAAAACGTCGTTTTCGCCGATTAATTCAACACAAGCCTGTTTTTCACCATTGGCATCATCAATAAATTGTGAAGTTCCCGGAAGGTTGGGAAAAAAGGGGGCGATTACCGCCCCGCTCGCTCCAGGACGTGGTGCAAACCGATACACTCGGCAAAATCGCTATACCAGGAGACGCTAACAATGACAATAACCTGCAATCTGTACACCAACGGCCAATGGCACGATGCCGAAGGTCATGCCACGTTTAGCCGCCATAGCCCGGTGACGGAAGAGATCGTTTCTGTCGCCAGTGCTGCAACGTTGACCGACGCTCGTCGCTGCGTGGAGTCCGCGGCCAGCGCTTTTCCACAATGGCGTGAAACGGCCCCCGTAGAGAGGCGTCGTCTTCTTCTGGAAGCCGCCGAGGAAATGCTGCGCCGTGAGGCTAAATTTATTGCCGCCATGGCGGCGGAAACCGGTGCTACCGCCCACTGGGCCGGGTTTAACGTCCATCTCGCCGCTGATATTCTACGCGAAGCCGCCGCGTTGACGACGCAGATCGAAGGGCAGGTTATCCCATCTAACGTACCGGGAAATCTGGCGATGGGGATCCGCCAGGGCGCGGGGGTTGTGCTCGGCATGGCACCGTGGAACGCGCCGTTAATCCTCGCGACCCGCGCTATCGCCACGCCGTTGGCCTGCGGCAATACGGTTATCCTCAAAGGCGCAGAGCTGTCGCCTGCCACGCAAGGGCTGATTATTGATGCGCTGGCAGCAGCAGGTTTTCCCGCCGGGGTCGTCAACTATCTGACCTGTGCGCCCGCCGACGCACCTGATCTGGTGGAGTCGCTGATAGCGCATCCCGCCGTGCGCCGCGTTAACTTCACCGGTTCCACGCCGGTGGGAAGAATTATCGCCCGCACCTGCGGCGAACATCTGAAACCGGCGGTGCTTGAGCTTGGCGGCAAGGCTCCGCTGCTGGTGCTGGATGACGCCGACCTCGAACAAGCGGCAGCAGGCGCGGTTTTTGGCGCGTTCGCCAATGCCGGGCAAATTTGCATGTCGACCGAGCGAATCATCATTGATAATGCCGTCGCAGATGAGTTTGTTTTGCTGCTGGCCAAACGCGCGGCAGCCCTCCCCGCCAGCCTTCTCGGGCCGGTAGCGGATATGAAAACAGTCACCCGCTGCAATACGCTGATAGACGATGCGCTGGCGAAAGGCGCGCGTCTGTTAACCGGCGGCAAAGCCAGTTCGACGCAAATGCGCCCCACGCTGCTTGATGGGGTCACCCGGGAAATGCGCATCTGGCGTGAAGAGTCTTTCGGCCCGGTGAAAGCGATTATCCGGGTTGAAGATGAAACGCAAGCGCTGGCCGTTGCCAACGAAAGCGAATATGGCCTCTCGTCGGCGGTCTACAGCCGGGACAGCGCCCGGGCGTGGAACCTGGCGCAAAACCTGCAAACCGGCATTTGCCACATCAACGGCCCTACCGTGCATGATGAAGCGCAAATGCCGTTCGGCGGCTGCAAATCTTCCGGGTATGGCCGCTTTGGCGGGCGCGCGGGGATAGCCGAATTTACCGAGTTGCGCTGGATAACGCTGCAAACCCGCCCGCGCGAACTGCCATTTTAAGACTCAGCGCTAAAGTAAAAATCGGCCAGCGTTTGGGCCAATGCTTCGGGGTTCTCCCAGGCCATCGAGTGCCCTGCCTGGGGAACAATAAACAGCGGGATTCCGACGGCTTTAACGTCAATGGCTTCCTGCGCGGGGAGAGAAAGTTCTCCGTAGACCAGGGCCTTACGGCAGGCTAAAGCGCTAAAGCGGGTAAACCAGGAAGGCGTAACACCTTTCACCAGGCTGCTTGCCCCGCGCCAGACGGCCCGGGGAGCGCTGTTTTGCAGGCAACCTGCCCAGGGTGATGTTTCAGCCGATAGCATGTCGCCGTAGCCCTGAGCAATAAAGCGATCCTCAGGTTGTTCAGCAATGCGTCTGCTGTACATCCCCCCGCCGGGATACAGATTAGGCTCGGCCACCAGCAGCGCTAATACCCGCTCAGCAAGCAGTTCTGCCGCTTCAATCGCAATGCTGCCCCCCATGCTGTGTCCATATAAATAGCAGCGTGTAAGCGCTAAGTGTTCCAGTAGTTCGACCACCACTTTTGCCTGATCGCCGGTGCGATAGCCAAAAGAGGCCGGTTTATCGCTATAGCCATAACCGGGTAAATCAACAAGGAGCATCCGCCGCCCTGCCAGCGCGGGATCGGCGGCTACGCGAGGATAATCATACGTAGAGGCGCAGCCCAGGCCGTGAATAAAAACAATAGGTTCGCCGCGACCGGGCAGATCAAGCCAGCGCACGGTGGCGCCAGCTTGAGAGGAAAAGAAACTGTTCATCGATGACCATCCGTTAGTTATCACTGTTTTTTTAAACAGCCATCATATAACGCGAGGTATCGATTTTTAAATCAGAACAACGAGACCAGCAGCGCCATCGGGAAGCTGAACGGCCAGGTCGCGCCGATCAACAATGCGGCAAGCAGACGTATCCAACGGCTCTCTTTGGTTAAGAACCAGCTTATCACGGCACAGATACATCCCATAACGGCATAAAAAACCAGCATTTTCTGGTATACGGTCATTTTTTCTTCTTCCTTCCCTGATAAGCATTTTCACTAAAGACAATGCTCTTTCGCACCCCAGCGTGCATCAGAGATGATGAAATCTTAAAACAAAGGCAAGCATAATTTTCAGAAAGTCGATCGATTCGGCGTTGTCCGATAGCGCATTCTTTGACCTCGTACTATACCTGTAGAGGCTTACTCAAAAAGGTGGCGTTATGGATGTTTCCAGCAAAACCGTCATTCTGATTAATGTCGGCGCAGCACTTGCGCTCATCAGCCTGTTGTCCGTTCGTTTTGGTTGGTTTTACTGATTTTACTCAGCAATGAAACCTAAAAAAGCAGCCTTCAAGGGCTGCTTTTTTACGATTTGAAAGCGCCCGCATCAGCAGCAGAGCCGCTCTTTTGTAAGGCAAGCACCTTCAGACTTTCAGGATTGTATGCCGGTAACAGATCGACTTTTTCACTATCCCACTCGGCAGCGATGCAGATAGCTTCCGGTACCCCCTGCTTTTCACATCCAATAATATGTTTAGCCGGGAAATTGCCGTAAAGAGTTGCCGTGGCGCAGACCACAAATAGAAAACATGCTATTTTTTTCAAAACAATATCAACTTCGAAGTAACAAATTGCGCGGAATGTTCGCATGAGCGGCTATGGAAAGTCAAACCCAGCCCCCCTGGTCTTCCTGAAGTCGCCGCTCCATATGAAATTAACAAACAAGTTACATTTATACGTATTCAAAATACCAGAGATAAATAATAAGCGCCGCTCACGTTATTTCTATAACCCCCAAACACAACGCTCGCACCCGGTAATTAATAACAACAATATTAATGTGGTTTAATCTATAGAGTTATTGATAAATATAAATGCACATTAAACAAAATATTGGAATTGCTGCCTGAAAACGCAATACGGTTATCATGTCTCTCAGTCAGATGAGCACTTCACATCCATCAGTATTCAAGATAAAAGCATTGATGAGACAATCTCACCATTAGCACGAAATGCGATTACTCCTGATTGTTCGCGAATTGAATCAAGATGAAAATTGCAAAAATATCAATTAATAAACATACTATTACCATCATGCATGTGAGTGTTTTTCATGATTTTGTCATTTAAATGATAGGAAATATCATTTGCGTTATCTGGCATAAAACCATACATTCATAAACTCAAGTTATGCAATGCTTGTTTTTCACTCATTCAATTTTTTGAGGTGGTACATGTCGGGAATCGCCGTTCTTATTGTGGCGTTAATTTTACTGGTCGCTGCGATTTATAATCTCGTGTCTTACGCTCGCGATCGTAAACAGTCGAGCTTACCGAGCAAAAAAACAAAACGTTAGCATGATAATTATTTTAGAAAAATAAATTATGCCTTCATGTTATTGGCTATTGACGACACTCCGTCATTTATTCTTTTGCGTAAGCGCGTGTTAACCAGCCTGCTACATCTACCTGAATCACACCTGCACGCTGTTCTTAATCATCGCAATAATCCATATAAAAAAGCCCCTGCAATCAATGCAGGGGCTTGATAATCATTGCCATTCTTGGCGGGTGTTATATCGCACTACCCGCCCGGGGTACATCCCGCACCCAGGGGGGTTAACAGACCCCATCCGGCGCTTATCTCCGGCACTCATGATGGCTTAGCTCTTGAAGGGGTTTAAGAATATTCTCACGAAAAAGCCGCCCTGTTTTAACATTTACTGCTATCGCAACTATTAGCAAGCTAATTTAGAAACTACGTAACTATATCGACGTATTTATGCTATCCGTGTTTAATCATCACGTGCCTGACTACCGTGTAATCTTCCAGGCCATACATCGACATATCCTTGCCATAGCCAGAGAGTTTCTGTCCGCCGTGCGGCATCTCGCTGACCAGCATAAAATGGGTGTTAACCCAGGTGCAGCCATACTGCAAACGCGCGCTGAGGCGATGCGCCCTGCCGACATCCTTAGTCCATACCGATGACGCCAGGCCATACTGTGAATCATTAGCCCAGTTAAGCGCTTGTTCTTCATCCGCAAAAGACGTGATGCTGACAACCGGGCCGAAGACCTCGCGCTGCACGATCGCATCCTCCTGTTTTGCCCCCGCCAATAGAGTGGGCTGATAGTAGTAGCCTTTACCCGCAGCTTTGCTGCCGCCGGTCACCACCTGAATATGCGGCAGCGCGCGAGCAGCATCGACGGCGGCGCTTACTCTTTCAAGATGTGCCTGTGAGCTTAGCGGCCCCAGTTCGGTCGTTTCATCATCCGGCGGACCCATCTTCAGGCTGGCAACGGCAGCGCCCAGACTTTCCACCAGTTGATGGTAAATCCCGGCCTGCGCGTAGATACGACAGGCGGCGGTACAATCCTGCCCGGCGTTGTAGAAACCAAAGGTCCGCACGCCCTCCACCACCGCATCAATATCCGCATCATCAAACACGATAACCGGCGCTTTACCGCCCAGTTCCATATGGGTACGTTTAATCGACGAGGCAGTATGGCCGATGATATGCGCCCCGGTGGCAATTGAACCGGTTAATGACACCATTCGGACTTTAGCGTGGGCCGTCAGCGGGGAGCCGACGGTTGCCCCGCGACCAAACAGCACGTTAAGTACCCCGGCGGGAAAAATATCTTTTGCCAGTTCGCCCAACTTCAGCGCAGTTAAAGGGGTAATTTCTGAAGGTTTGATCACCACGCAGTTGCCTGCCGCCAGCGCGGGCGCCAGCTTCCATGCCGCCATCATCAACGGGTAGTTCCACGGTGCAATAGAGGCAACCACGCCCACCGGGTCCCGGCGGATCATGGAGGTATGTCCTTCAAGGTATTCACCCGCCGCCATCCCCGGCAGGCAGCGGGCCGCCCCGGCAAAGAAGCGGAACACGTCGGCGACCGCCGGGAGTTCATCGTTGACCACGCAGTGTAACGGCTTGCCGCAGTTTAACGACTCCAGCTCAGCCAGCGCCTGCGCATGTTCCGTGATGGTATCTGCCAGCTTGAGCAGATACTCAGCACGGGTTTTCGGCGTGGTCTGGCTCCAGTTGACAAATGCCTCATCGGCGGCTTCAACCGCGGCATCCACCTGCGCCGCCGTGGCTTCGGCAATCAATAAAATCTCTTCACCGGTGGCAGGATTAAACACCGGCACCATTTCGCCTTCCCCAGCCACTAACTTACCGTTAATTAAAAGGTTATGTTGCATAGTCGTATCCTGTATCGGTGTTTTATTTTCCGTTTTCAGCACTCATATCGCCGTCACGGGTGAGCCACCAGGCCCCCAAAATCGGTATCGTCGTCACCAGCATCACCAACAGCGCCACCACGTTGGTCACCGGAACATCGCGCGGGCGACCAAGCTGATTGAGTAGCCAGAGCGGTAACGTGCGTTCATGTCCCGCAGTAAAGGTGGTGACGATAATTTCATCAAACGACAGGGCGAACGCCAGCATCCCGCCCGCCAGTAGCGCCGATCCCAGATTGGGCAACACTACGTAACGAAAGGTTTGCCAGCCCGTTGCGCCTAAATCCATTGATGCTTCCACCAGGCTCCACGAGGTCCGGCGAAAGCGGGCAATCACGTTGTTAAACACCACCACCACGCAGAAAGTCGCATGACCCACGACGATGGTCAGCAAACCCGGCTCAAGGTTGACCGCCTTAAACGCGGTGAGCAGCGCAAGCCCGGTAATAATGCCGGGCAGCGCAATCGGCAACAGTAGCAGCAACGACACCGCGTTTTTGCCAAAGAAAGTGCTGCGCCATAATGCTCCTGCAGCCAGCGTGCCAAGTACCAGCGCGATAGCCGTGGACAGCGCAGCTATTTTTAGTGACAACGTCACGGATTCAATAATATCGGCACGCTCTGCCGCTTCGCTAAACCAGCGCAGGGTCAGGCCCTGCGGCGGAAAGCTAAAGGCGGCATCTTCAGTATTAAACGCATAGAGGGCGATGATCAGTAGCGGGAAATGCAGGAATATCACCCCTCCCCAGGTCGCTACTTTCAGGAACAGCGGTGCGCGTTCAGAGTGCATCAAACGCTCCCAGACGTTTCACGAACGCCAGATAAAGGGCAATCAACACGATAGGCACCAGGGTAAAGGCAGCCGCCATCGGCATATTGCCAATCGCCCCCTGCTGGGAATAGACCATATTGCCAATAAAGAACCCCGGAGGCCCCACCAGCTGCGGCACGATAAAATCGCCCAGCGTCAGCGAGAAGGTAAATATCGACCCCGCCGCAATGCCGGGGATCGCCAGCGGCAGCACCACGTAGCGGAAAGTCTGACGCGGACGCGCGCCAAGATCGGCGGAAGCCTGAAGCAGCGACGGCGGCAGTCGCTCCAGCGCAGCCTGCACCGGCAGGATCATAAACGGCAGCCAGATATAGACGAACACCAGAAAACGGCCCAGCCCCGAGGTTGAAAGCGTATTGCCTCCCACGGCCGGAATGGTCAGCACCAGGCTCAGCACGCTTTCCAGCCCGAGATGGCGCAAAAACCACTGCGCTACGCCATCTTTCGCCAACAGCAGCGTCCACGCATAGGCCTTGACGATATAGCTCGCCCACATCGGCAGCATCACGGCGATGTAAAAGAAGGCTTTCATTTTGCCGCGGGTATAGCGCGCCATGTACCACGCCATTGGCAGCGCCAGAATCGCGCTGGCAATCGTCACCGACAGCGCCATCACCAGCGTACGCAAGATGATGTCATAATTCGCCGGGTTAAACAGCGCCCGCAGATTAGCCAGCGTCAGATCGCTGGTCACCGACATAGTAAAGTCATCAAAGGTGTAAAAGCTTTGCCATAACAGGGTCAGCAGCGACCCCAGATAGACAATGCCAAACCACATCAGCGGGCCAAGTAGCAACAGAAACAGGCCCAAAGAGGGTTTACGCCAGAATAATGCCGACAAGCGACCGGTTGAAGCTGGCGGAATCACCATGGTCATGTCAGCCTCCGCTTTCCAGAGGCACCATCGCTGCTCGCGACCACGAAGCCATTACCGTTTGCCCCACCGGCGGCGCGTTTAACGCAGCGTGACCATCAATATTTGCCTGGCTCACCAGCAGCTTTTCACCATCGGCCAGCTTCAGTTCGACGCGCGTCGCCGCCCCCTGATACTGCACCGCCTGCACCACGCCCTGCGTCTGAATTTCCCCCGCCGCGTTCAGGCGAATGTGTTCCGGGCGCAGCGACCATGCCCCGGCCATCGCACACAGTTTTTGCGCACGTTCGCTGCTAAAGACGTTGGCGGTCCCGACAAACCCGGCAACAAACGCTGTTTTGGGCCGCAAATAGAGGTCCTGCGGCGCATCAACCTGTTCAATTCGCCCGTTATTAAACACCGCAACGCGATCGGACATCGACAGCGCCTCGCCCTGATCGTGGGTGACAAAAATAAAGGTGATGCCCAGCGCCTGTTGCAGTTTTTTCAGCTCAACCTGCATCTGTTCGCGCAGTTTTAAATCCAGCGCGCCGAGCGGTTCATCCAGCAGCAGGACGCGCGGCTGATTGACCAGCGCCCTGGCAATCGCCACCCGCTGACGCTGACCGCCAGAAAGCTGAGAAGGCCTGCGTGCCTGGACAAAACCGAGCGCAACCTTTTCCAGCGCCTCCTGCGCGCGAACATGCCGCTCCTTTTTACCGATCCCTTTGACCATCAGCCCGTAGGCAACGTTGTCGAGCACCGACATATGGGGAAACAGCGCATAATCCTGAAAAACGGTATTCACATCGCGCTGCCACGGCGGCAGTTCGCTGGCCGGTTTGCCAAAAATACGGATCGCCCCGCCGGAAAGCTGTTCAAACCCGGCGATTAACCGCAGGCAGGTGGTTTTGCCGGAGCCGGACGGCCCCAGCATCGAGAAAAACTCACCGTCGCGAATAGCGATACTGACGCCATCCACCGCCCGCACGTCGCCATACAGGCGCGAGACATTATCAAACTCAACCGCGTACATGTTCTTCGCCTCCGGCGACTTAACGACCGCCCATAATCGCGATGTAATCCTGGGTCCAGCGGCTGTAAGGGACGAATTTTCCGCCTTCAGCAACCGGTGTTTTCCAGAACGCAATTTTGGCAAACTCATTGTAGCCATTGGTCTCGCAGCCTTTTTCCCCGAGCAACGGACTGGCTTTACAGCCCTGCGGGACGACCGGCAGCGAACCAAACCACGCAGCGACGTCGCCCTGAACTTTCGGCGTCAGCGACCAGTTCATCCACTTATAGGCACAAACCGGATGTTTGGCGTCGCTATGCAGCATGGTGGTATCCGCCCAGCCAGTGACGCCCTCTTTCGGGAAGACGGTGGCGATCGGCTGACCTTCCGCCTTCAGACCGTTGGCCTGATAGGGCCAGGCGCTGGAAGCGACGACGCCTTCGTTTTTAAAATCGCTCATTTGTACGGTAGTGTCGTGCCAGTAACGGTGAATCAGCCCATGCTGATCGCGAAGGACCTTCAGCACCGCCTGATACTGCGCTTCGGTAAGCTGATAGGGGTCATCAATCCCTAATTGCGGTTGGGTCGCTTTGACGAACAACGCGGCATCGGCAATATAAATCGGCCCGTCATAGGCCTGCACGCGCCCCTGATTGGTTTTGCCGTCCGGCAGATTTTGTTTCACAAATACCACGTCCCAGCTATCCGGCGGCGTCGGGAAGGTTTTGGAGTTGTACATCAGCAGATTGGGCCCCCACTGATACGGGGTACCGTATACCTTCCCGCCGACGTTAAACCACGCGCCTTTTTCAACGCGCGGGTCGAGGGTTTTCCAGTTGGCAACCAGCGCGGTGTTAATCGGTTGCACGCGTTTGCCCATAATCAGGCGCAGCGAGGCATCGCCGGAAGCGGTCACCAGATCGTAGCCGCCTTTGGCCATCAGGCTGACCATTTCATCGGAGGTGGCAGCGGTTTTAACATTCACCTGGCAGCCGGACTCTTTTTCAAACTGGGTAACCCAGTCGTAGCTTTTATCCGTCTGGCCGCGTTCGATATATCCCGGCCAGGCAATAATATCGAGACGCCCTTCTCCTTTATCCAGAGACGTCGGTGGCTCGGCGGCCTGCGCCGTCAGGAAGGCCATACCCAGCACGCAAAGGCTGCCACGGGCAATTTTTTTGCTCATCGGGTCTTACTCCTGTCACAAGAAAATTAGCGGCAGCCGTGCCGTAAAAATATCTCCCTTAATAACAGTAGACGGCGCGCTTAGGGCCCCCGAGGAAATTTATTCAGGTTGTGACAAAGGGCGCATTACGCAACAATTAATTAACATGAGGTAACTTTGTGGATTATAGACAAGGAGTTAGCGAGGTAATACGACTATGCGAATTTCCTATGGTTAGTCGCGGTAAAATAATAACCAGCATAATACCCGGCTTATTTTACGGGCCGGGATATTCGGCTGGAAATAAATAAAGTTACGCCAGCATCTCGCGGATCAGCTCACCCAGCCGCTTCACACCCTGCTCCTCTCTTTCACCCCAGCCCCATGCGGTATTAAAACGGAAAAACGAGGTCCAGCTGGCGGTGGTGGAAAACATTTTTCCCGGGGCGATGCTGATGTTATACGCCAGCGCACGCGCGCTGAGTTCCCCGGCATCGGCTCCGGCGGGCAGTTCGAGCCAGAGAAAATAGCCGCTATCGCTGTGGTGGATTTTAACTTCGGCGGGAAGATGGCGAAGCAGCGCCTGCCAGGCCAGCTGTTTGCGCTCGGCAAGCTGTCGACGCAACCGCCGTAAATGCGCGTCGTAGCGCTTAGTCGAGAGATAATCCACCAGCGCCAGCTGCATCGGCGAACTGGTGGAGAGCGTGCTCATGAGCTGCAATTGCTGAATACGCCGGGCGTGTTTGCCCGCCGCCACCCAGCCGATGCGAAACCCGGGTACCAGACACTTAGAAAATGAGCTGCAATGCAGCGTCATATCATCACGATCCCAGTACTTCGCCGGCAGCGGCTTCTCGCGGCCAAAATAGAGTTCGCTGTAAACATCATCTTCAATCAGCACCACGTTATAGCGCGCCAACAAAGCGACCAACTGCGCTTTTTTCTCCGCGCTGAGCGTGAAGCCAAGCGGGTTCTGACCGTTGGTCATCAGCCAACAGGCCTTGACCGGATAGTTTTGTAACGCCTGCTCCAGCGCGGCAAGATCAATCCCCTCTTTCACATCGGTCGCCACCGACAGCGCCTTCAGGCGCAGCCGTTCCAGTGCCTGAAGCGCGCCGTAGAAACAAGGGTTTTCCACCACCACCCAATCACCCGGTTCCGTCACCGCCTGCAGGCTGAGATTCAACGCCTCCAGCGCCCCGGCGGTAATCACGATTTCGTCCGGAGAGATATTCATTCCCTGCAGCGCATAGCGGCGAGCAATGGCGTGACGCAGTTCATCGTTACCCGGCGGCAGGTTTTCAATCACGCTCATGGCGGTGGCGGTTTTGCTTACCTGCGCCAGCGAGCGGTTAAGCTGCGGCAAGGGAAACAGCCGTGGGTCGGGAAAGGCCGAGGCAAAAGGCAGCATCGACGCTCGTCTGCTAGCCTGTAGCACATCAAAAATATAGGTGTTGATATCCACCGCTTCATCGCGCGTTACCTGCGCGGGCGGCTCCGGCTGACGCTGTTTGATCGGCTGCGGCGCAACATAATAGCCGGACTGCGGGCGGGCGATAATCCGTCCCTGACTTTCCAGCAGTTGATAGGCGTGGCTGACGGTCATAAAGCTCATCCCGCTGCTCACCACCTGTTCGCGCAGCGACGGCAGCCTGTCGCCAGGTAGCCATACGCCAAGCGCAATCTGTTCGGTAAGCTGCTGCGCCAACTGCTGGTACTTTTTCATCGTCGGGTCCGGTTTATCATTCTTGTAACCAATGATATATCAGATGATAAATAATGGCAGTTTATAAAAACTGTTATGGTGTGTAGTGAAACAACACATTCCCGGAGGCGGCTGTAAATCCGTAGCCCGGACAGATGCGCAGCATCGCCTCCGGGAAATTCACCAATTCTCTGCGCGTTTTTCCCGGGGGCGGCGCTTGACGCACCTTGCCCGGGCTACCAATCCGCAGACGGCGGTAAATCTGTAGGTCCATAGCCCGGCTAAGCGCAGCGCGAGCCGGGGAGAAGCAGCGCCGATACATCAGCACCGGCACATTCCCCGGGGCGGCGCTTGACGCGCCTTGCCCTGGCTACCAATCCGCAGACGGCAGTAAATCTGTAGGCCGGCGAGCCGGGAGATATCCATCCTGCGTTTTGCCAAAATTTCATAACAGAACCTAACTGTTATAGGGAAAAACAGCGTTTCTGTTCCTGCAACCTGACCTGGGTGAAGCCTAGAATTGCGCTGAATCAATTTTGTTGCGGAGTTCTGCATGTTCGGTCTTGATGCATTCCACCTGGCGCGGATCCAGTTTGCCTTCACCGTGTCATTTCATATTATCTTTCCCGCCATCACCATCGGCCTGGCCAGCTACCTGGCGGTGCTGGAGGGGCTATGGTTAAAAACCCAAAACCCAACCTGGCGCTCGCTGTACCATTTCTGGTCGAAAATCTTCGCCGTTAACTTCGGGATGGGCGTGGTTTCCGGGCTGGTGATGGCCTACCAGTTCGGCACCAACTGGAGCGGATTTTCAGAGTTCGCCGGGAGCATAACCGGTCCGCTGCTGACTTACGAAGTGCTGACCGCCTTCTTTCTTGAAGCCGGGTTCCTCGGCGTGATGCTGTTCGGCTGGAACCGCGTCGGCCCTGGTCTGCACTTCTTCGCCACCTGTATGGTGGCGCTGGGGACGATTATCTCCACCTTCTGGATCCTCGCCTCCAATAGCTGGATGCAAACGCCGCAGGGGTTTGAAATCGTCAATGGCCAGGTCGTGCCGGTGGACTGGTTCGCGGTTATCTTTAATCCGTCGTTCCCTTACCGCCTGCTACATATGTCGGTGGCGGCCTTTCTCAGCAGCGCGCTGTTCGTCGGCGCGTCGGCGGCGTGGCATCTGCTACGCGGCAATAACACGCCCGCTGTGCGTGCCATGTTCTCTATGGCGCTGTGGATGACGCTGATTGTCGCCCCCATTCAGGCGATGATCGGCGATATGCACGGGCTGAACACGCTCAAACATCAACCCGCCAAAATTGCCGCGATTGAGGGCCACTGGGAGAATATTCCCGGAGAGCCGACCCCGCTACTGCTGTTCGGCTGGCCGGATATGCAGCAGGAACGCACTCGCTACGGTCTGGAAATTCCGGCTCTCGGTAGCCTGATCCTCACCCACAGTCTGGATAAACAGGTCCCTGCGCTGAAGGAGTTCGCCGCGGAAGACAGACCTAACTCCACCATTGTTTTCTGGTCATTCCGCCTGATGGCCGGGCTTGGCATGCTGATGATTGTGCTCGGCGCGCTGGCCCTGTGGCTGCGCTATCGTGGTCGTCTGTATCACTCAAAACCCTTTCTGCGCTTTGCGTTGTGGATGGGACCGTCGGGGCTCATCGCCATTCTGGCAGGTTGGGTCACCACCGAGGTGGGCCGTCAGCCGTGGGTTGTTTACGGCGTACAGCGCACCGCCGATGCCGTTTCCGCTCACGGCGATCTGCATATGTCCATCAGCCTGCTGACCTTTATCGTGGTTTACAGCTCGGTATTTGGCGTCGGCTATAGCTATATGCTGCGCCTGATTCGTAAAGGCCCGCAGGAAGCGCAACCGGCAACCTCAGGAACGCCAGCACGCCCGCTTTCCGCCGCGACGGACGGTGTACAGCATAAGGAGTCCCACTAATGGGTATCGATTTATCGGTTATCTGGTTTGTCATTATCGTCTTTGCCACCCTGATGTACATCGTGATGGATGGCTTCGACCTGGGGATTGGCATTTTATTCAGCGCCGTGCACAACGGTGAAGACCGCGACGTGATGGTAAATAGCGTCGCGCCGGTATGGGACGGCAATGAAACCTGGCTGGTGCTCGGCGGCGCGGGGCTGTTTGGCGCTTTCCCGCTAGCCTACGCGGTAATTATAGACGCGCTGGCGATCCCACTCACCCTGATGCTGATCGGCCTTATCTTTCGCGGCGTCGCCTTTGAATTTCGCTTTAACGCGACGCCATCACACCGTCCGTTCTGGGATAGAGCCTTTATGGGCGGTTCGATTCTGGCGACTTTTACCCAGGGAATAGTGGTTGGCGCGGTGATCAACGGCTTCGCGGTCAGCGGCCGCAGCTTCAGCGGCGGGATGTTTGACTGGTTCACGCCGTTTACCCTGTTCTGCGGTTTAGGTCTGTGCATCGCCTATGCGCTGCTGGGTGCAAGTTGGCTGGTGATGAAAAGCGAGAATTCGCTGCAACGAAAAATGCGCGTTGCCGCACGCGGTCTGCTGCTGGCGCTGCTGGTCATTATTGCGGCAATCAGCATCTGGACTCCGCTAGCGCAACCGGCTATAGCCGAACGCTGGTTCAGCTTGCCTAACCTTTTCTTCCTGCTGCCGGTACCGCTGCTGGTCGCCGCGATAAGCGCCTGGCTATGGCGAACACTGCGTAATAGCGCCAGCCATCTGCTGCCTTTTGTCCTGACGCTAGGACTGATTTTCCTCGGCTTTAGCGGTCTGGGAATTAGCATCTGGCCGTATATTATTCCGCCGGGCATCACCCTCTGGCAGGCCGCCGCGCCGCCGCAGAGCCAGGGCTTTATGCTGGTCGGGGCGCTGCTGATTCTGCCGGTGATCCTTGGCTATACCTTCTGGAGCTACTACGTTTTTCGCGGCAAAGTTCAGCATGGCGAGGGGTACCACTGATGCAACGATTATGGCTTAAAAGAACATTGTGGATGATTGCCCTGTGGGGCGGCAGCGTACTGGCGCTGGCGGCGGTGAGCATGGGGTTCAGGCTCCTCATGACGGCAGCCGGACTGAAAGTTTGATATCAGGCTAACGTCGTTTCATTCAGCCCGACAGCAAAACCGTCGGGCTTTTTCGTTATCAGGCCCCCTTGCGCTTCGGCAGGGTTTTCAGCAGATCGTCCGGGCTAACGGACGCAACGATACTGCCCGGCAGCGGCATTTTCAGGATATGGTTTTTCATCTTGCCAATGACGTGCATTTCACACGGGCGGCAATCGAACTTCAGCGTCAGCACTTCATCACCATGAATCAGCTGCATCGGCGTCGCTTTCCAGCTCTTAATCGAACCTTTGGCCTGTTTCGGACACAGGTTGAAGGCAAAGCGCAGGCAGTGCTTGGTGATCATCACCGGCACGTCGCCCTTCTCTTCATGCGCTTCATAGGCGGCGTCAATCAGCTGTACGCCATAGCGCTGATAAAACTCGCGGGCCTTGTGGTTGTAGACGTTCGCCAGAAACGACAGATGCGTTTCCGGATAGGCCGGCGGCGGCACGCAAACCGGCTTACGGCTGCCGCGCACCACGGCCTTCAGGCGCGCATCATCCAGCATTTCTACCGTTTCACGACGCAGTTGATTAAGCAGACTGTTCGGCACAAACAGCGCCCCCGGCAACTTAACCTGCACAGCGCGCGAGTAGTAAATCGTCTGGCCCAGCTTTGCCACGCCGTCGCGCAGGTTCGCCAGCGCTTTCTCGGCCTGAGTTGCTTCAGAAAACTCGCCGTCCAGAGTGTGGGTAACGCTCACGCCCTCTTCGCTGGTCATGGTTAACACCAGCTGTTCCTGCCAGCCGCTCAGTTCGATATCCACCGCGATTCGACGTTCGCTGGAGGTTTTCAGCAACGCCTGCTGCCAGTTATGATCGAGGTTGCGGTTCAACGGCTGGTGCGGGCGCACTTTGTACATCTCGGCGGGCATTTCATTCGGCCATACGCGATAGCGGTTTTCGCCGGTTTTTTCTACCGTATTGGCGCGAAAACCGACGATTTCACGTTTGATCATCACGTTCAGACCATCGCCGTTAGTCAGCGCCTCGGTCACGTCGACGTCGAGAAAATCTTTCCCCACTTTCAGCACTTCGCCCACCGGCAGGCCGATAAACTTCGGGGAGTCAAACGCGCCGATATCGTCTTTACGCGCGTTAACAAAATAGTCGGTACTACCGCGATGGAAGGTTTTATCGGTTGAAGGAACAAAGAAGTGTTCGGTGCGACCGGCGGAAGCGCGCGCCAGATCACCGCGATCTTCAATAATCGCATCCAGCATCTGGCGATAATGGGCAGTGATGTTCTTCACGTAGCTCATATCTTTGTAGCGACCTTCAATCTTGAAGGAGCGCACGCCCGCATCGATCAGCGCCGCCAGGTTGGCGGTCTGGTCGTTATCTTTCATTGACAGCAGATGCTTTTCGTAGGCCACGACGCGGCCCTGATCGTCTTTCAGGGTATAGGGTAAGCGACAAGCCTGCGAGCAGTCACCGCGGTTGGCGCTACGCCCGGTTTGCGCATGGGAAATATTGCACTGGCCGGAATAAGCCACGCACAGCGCGCCGTGAATAAAAAATTCAATGGTCGCGTCGGTGTTATCGTAAATGGTCTTGATCTGCTGAAGATTCAGCTCGCGAGCGAGAACAATCTGGCTAAAACCGACGTCGGAGAGAAACTTTGCTTTCTCGACGCTGCGAATGTCGCACTGAGTACTGGCGTGCAGTTCAATCGGCGGAATATCAAGTTCCATCACCCCCATATCCTGAACTATCAGCGCGTCGACGCCGGTCTCGTACAGGTCGGTAATCAGGCGCTGCGCCGGTTCCAGCTCATCATCATGAAGAATGGTGTTCAACGTCACGAATATTTTCGCGCCGTAGCGATGGGCGAAAGGCACCAGGCTGGCGATATCGCTCAGGCTATTGCTGGCGTTGTGGCGCGCGCCAAAGCCCGGTCCGCCGATATAGACCGCGTCGGCACCGTGTAAAATCGCTTCACGAGCGATCGCGGTATCGCGGGCAGGGCTGAGAAGTTCAAGATGATGGTTTTGCAGGCGCATACGCTCGTCGTTATCCATTATAGGGGGTCGAAATGGCGGCTATTGTAGTCAGAACTACGCGCAGACTAAAACATTTTCCGCCGCCGCCGCTGGGGGAATTTTCGGTTTTCAGCAAAGCATTGAAGGAAAAGGTATTTCCCAGAAAAAGCGCCGGAGGATACAGTTATCACGTATTCCGGATTTTCCTCGTCACGTTGTGATTTGCTGTCTCAGTCATTTGCCTGGCTGCGAGTTCGCTCGCGGCTTTTTTATTTTTCTTTCGGGTAGTGGATCAGCGAATGGAAATGGGCAGTCTGCACGCTACTATTGCGATAAGCATGGGCTAAGTCACCGGCGAAACGCCGCCCCTCGCCGGGCTGCAACGACAACCACTCGCCTTGCAAACAGAGATCCAGCACGCCGCTAATCACCACCACATGCTCGATAACCCCTTGCTCATGGGGCGTAGACTCACTCAGCGCGCCGGGGGCCAGGGTAATGGAGAAATGGTCAAATCGTAGCACCGGGTCCCAGGGAAATATTGGCGTCACCACCATCGCCTGCTGCTGCGGGTCAAATGCGGCCGGTGCGGCGGTATCATCGGCCACGATAAACGCGGAGAACGGCACGTTCAGGCCAGTGGCAATCTTCCACAACGTGGCGACCGTCGGGCTGGACTCGTTACGTTCAATCTGGCCCAGCATCGCTTTGGATACGCCGGTTTCTTCCGCTAGTCGCGACAGGCTCCAGCCGCGCTGTTGGCGCAACGCTTTTAGGGTCGCAGACAGATGTTGCGCAATATTCATTCCACCTCCCAATAATATCTGAGGGAATTATACGCATATTCACCTGATTCTACAGGGCGTTTAGCGGCAAGCGTTAGAACGTGCGCTTAAGGTTAGGAGTCAGAATCATTAAACAAGAGATTTCAAAAAGCGCTTTCTGACTTCTCTGTAACCATTATTTTGGTAAAACTTATGCGCCTGCTCCCGCCGTTCGCTGCTGGAGAGTTCAATTTGGCGACAACCGGCGGCAATAGCAATCCGTTCAGCTTCAGCCAACAATATCCGGCCAACTCCCGCCCCCCGGCAGGATTCGTCAATCACCAGTGCTGAAATTAGTCCCCAGCGCCCTTTTTCATGCATTGGTTCAAGAAGATTGACCACAATCACCCCGGATAGCTGTTCTTCTACCAGAGCAACTAATGTGTAGCGGTATGGATTATCTTCCCGCAATAAAGCGCGAAGATCGTCTAAATCGACCGAATAGCCGAGCTGTTGAAAAAGCGCGAGCAGATCGGGAGCATCGGCCTCATTCGCGGTTCTGGTCGTGACCATGATGGGCAATTTCCTTTGTGATTGATTGACTGTGATATCTATTGAATTGCGTTCAGCATTGTCAAGATAAAACAACACCGTTTCTTGTCTCAGCCTCACGATCTCCACACTCTGGATGAATCGCCAGAAACAAAGCCAGTTGTACGCTATAGCGCACAGTGTTAAATTACATCGACCGCTATAACGCACAAGAGATACTCATGCGCACATTTACCGTACCCTTTCCGACGCTGCTTGCCGGATTTGTCGCCGTATTAGTCGGCTACGCCAGCTCCGCCGCCATCATCTGGCAGGCCGCCGCTGCCGCGGGAGCCGATGCCACGCAAATCGCGGGCTGGATGACCGCATTAGGCTTGGGAATGGGCGTCAGTACCCTGGCGCTAACTTTGTGGCGGAAGGTCCCGATTCTTACCGCCTGGTCAACGCCCGGCGCCGCGCTGTTGGTCAGCGGTCTACAAGGGGTCACGCTGGCGCAGGCGGTTGGCGTCTTTATTTTTGCCAATGCCTTAATCGTACTTTGCGGCGTCACCGGCCTCTTTGCCCGGTTGATGAAGATCATTCCCCATTCGCTGGCGGCGGCGATGCTGGCCGGGATTTTGCTGCGCTTTGGCATGCAGGCTTTCGCTAGTTTGCAAGACAATCTACTGTTGTGTGGCGGTATGCTGGCCGCCTGGCTATTGTGCAAAGTCTGGTTTCCCCGATTTGCCGTGGTAGCCGCACTGTTAGTGGGAGGTGCGGTAGCCGGGCTAAACGGAGATGTGACAACGTCACAGATAAGTTTGAGTTTTGTTGCCCCTTCTTATATTGCTCCGGTGTTTACTCCTGCGCTGCTGCTTAGCGTCGGTTTGCCTTTTTTCCTCGTCACCATGGCTTCACAAAACGCCCCCGGCTTCGCCACGCTTCAGGCTTCGGGCTATCGGGTACCCGCCAGCCCGCTAATAGTAGCAACCGGCGGCCTGGCGCTGCTGCTGTCACCTTTTGGCGTGTATTCCATCTGTATCGCGGCGATTACCGCCGCCATTTGCCAGAGCCCGGAAGCCCATCCGGAACCGCAAAAACGCTGGCTTGCAGCGGCGGCAGCAGGCATTTTTTATCTGCTGGCGGGGATATTTGGTGGCTCGATTACGTCGCTGATGGCAGCGCTGCCGATGGCGTGGATCCAGATGCTTGCCGGGCTGGCGCTGCTCGGCACCATTGGCGGCAGTCTGTTTCAGGCACTAAACCATGAAAATGAACGCGATGCGGCGGCGGTGACTTTCCTGATAACCGCCAGCGGCGTGACGCTGGCGGGCATTGGATCTGCTTTTTGGGGACTGGTGCTCGGCGGCGTCAGCTATGTTCTGCTATCAACGCTGCGCCGCCCGTAGCTGTGATGGCGTCAGGCCGGTGGCGCTTTTAACCCGGTTGCTAAAATGACTGGCGGAGCTGAAACCACAGGCCATCGCAATATCAGTTAATGGCAGAACGCTTCGGCAGATGAGCTCCTGCGCTTTGATCATACGGCGCTGCATGACGTACTGATGCGGTGCCATTTTCATCGACTGGCGGAACATCCGCGCAAAATGGTATTCACTCAGCGCCGCTTCCCGGGCCAGATCCGCCAGCGTCAGCGGCTGGTCCAGGTTTTCCTCAACCCACGCCACAGTATTGCGCAAGATATGCGGTGCCAGCCCGCCGGTCACGGTGGGCAAACGCCACTGAACGTTGGAGTAATTCTGGATAAGATGCGTCAGTAGCAACGTGCTGGCGGAGCTTAGCGTGAGTTGGTTCGCCTGTTGCTGCCAGTCGTTATCCAGCAGAAACTGGCGATAGACGGCGGTAATTTTGTCATCACTGGAGAAAGTTTTTTCCTGCAAGGTGAATGAGGCCGGGCTACGGTCCCAAATCTGCTCGCCAACCCGGCGCAAATGCTCGTCCGTGCAGTACATATGAACAAACGAAAGGTCGCCGCGAATATCCCAGGTGCTCTCATCGCCCTTCGGCATCAGACAGAAACGATCCGGCCCGCCGCCGTTTTTCCAGCCATGAGCGGTTTTCTGGTAGCTTTCATAACCATCGGCAACATACAAGCTCAGGGTATGATGGTCGCTTTGCACCGTCAGCGTATCGAGATTGTTATACCAGGCCGCCAGTTGAATACCGGAGTTAAGCTTTACCGTCTCTCGCAGCACGGCTTTTTTTTGACGCAATGTTTCAAAAGTCCTGTAAGCCATAGCCTTAACATTCCCGATTTCGCCGGTCTCTATACCCTAAATAATTCGAGTTGCAGGAAGGCGGCAAGTGAGAAAGTCCCGATGAGCTTACTCAAGTAAGTGATTCGGGCGAACGAGCGTAGCCAACGCACAAGCAACTTGAAGTATGACGGGTATAGTCTATGAAGAGTCGCAGGCAGATACCAGCCTTCCCCCGTCGGTAACCAAAAATAAGCGCAAGAATATGCAAGTCAGTAACAAGCTGATGACAGCGCGGCTGTAGCCTAAGGCGTCAGAATGACGGGTACAACACTCACGGGAGAGACATTTTGAACGCATTACTCTACGGATTAGTCGTCGTTATCTGGGGCACGACGTGGATTGCTATCTTTTTGCAGCAAGGGCCGGTCGCCGCGCCGGTGTCCATTTTCTGGCGCTTTGCGTTGGCCAGCGTCACGATGCTGACCGTTCTTCTGGTCACCCGCCGTCTGCGCCCGCTGGCCGCACGCGACCATCTCTTCTGCCTGCTGCAGGGCTGCTGCGTATTCTGCTTTAACTTCTGGTGCTTCTATACCGCCGCCGCGTATATCAATACTGGCCTTGAGTCGGTGATATTCTCCATGGCGGTACTGTTTAACGCCATTAACAGCTTTCTCTTTTTCCGCCAGCAGCCGCCGGGTCGCTTCTGGCTCGCCGCCGCGCTGGGCCTGGCGGGTATCGTTACGCTGTTCTGGGATGATTTATGGGCCAACGGCCTGAATGCGTCGCTCTTATTCGGCATCGCGCTCAGCGCGCTGGGAACCTACGGCTTTTCGCTGGGGAATATGCTCAGCATTCGCCACCAGCGCCGCGGTCTGGAAACATTAACCACCAACAGCTGGGCCATGCTTTACGGCACGCTGGTGATGGGCGCGATCGCTCTGGTACGCGGTGATAATTTTACGCCGCAGTGGACGCTAAGCTATATGGGCGCGCTGCTGTATCTGTCGCTATTTGGTTCCGTTATCGCCTTCGGTGCCTATTTCACCCTGGTGGGCCGAATTGGCGCGAGCAAAGCCGCTTACAGCACCCTGCTGTTTCCGCTGGTTGCACTGACGATTTCGACGTTTTATGAAGGGTATGTCTGGCACAGCAACGCCGTGGCCGGGTTGGGTTTAATTCTGTTGGGGAATCTGGTGATGTTTGCTCGTCCTGAGCAGTGGTTCCTGCGCCGCAGGCTGGCATAGGTAAATTGGGACGACCGGTGCTGCATTCTTGTCAGGTGGCGGCTGGCGCCTTACCTGACCTACAAAAACCGAGTTCAGCCACCAGTCGATGACTGACTACCAGTAATTAAAAAGGCGCTATCAACTCATAGCGCCTTTCTTAATTGATAAAACTGACTTAGCGGTTATTCGGGTCGAATTTAACCGCGTCAATCGCCATATCATCAATAACCTGCTTCAGGGTATCGACGGTTAACGGCGTATTTTCATTGGAGAGATCTTTACCCTCGCCTTTGCGCACGACTTTGATGACCGGCTTTTTGGTTGCCGCATCGATCAGCTCACCTTCAAAGTACAGGTTGGTATCCATGGTACGGTGGCCTGTTGCCGCCTGAGTGCCGGCGATAATCATCGCCACCGGGATCACTTCATAGAACTGCAAGCCTTCTTTGCTGGAGTCCACGCCGGTGATGGCACCACGGAAGATCAGGCTGCGTTTACCTGCGGTGGTTGCCAGCGGCTTACGCTCGGAAATAGCCTGTTTCATCTCTTTGTTGGTGTAATTTAAGATATCGGCCAAGGCCTTTTCGCCAACCTGCGTCGTCGGTTTTGGTACCGGGTAATAAGTGATCGGATTATAAACAACGTTGTCATAATTGCTCGGATTATAATCCGGGGAAATCCAGCGCAGTTCCGGTTTACCGGAGGCTGATGTCGTTTCTTTTAAGCTGGAGTAATCTTTTAAAAAACCGGAATATTGTTCGGGTTTAGCGAGTTTTGATGAGCAGCCGGCTAGCGCTAACAGGCCAGCAAGCGCGGCGACCTTAAAAAATAACTGAGTACGCATAGGTTAATCCCTGTAAATGTAATCTATCGGCAAGTGTTATAGCAAATTACACGGGTAAGTTTTGTGGCAAAAATGGTGATACGTCAAGTACCTGGATAAAATAAACCCGCTGTTGCCAGCGGGTTCTCATTGTATTTATTTTATATCCACCTGATAAAAAATATGCTTGCCAAAAGGATCTATTTCATAGCCGGAAACGTTTGTACGCACCGGTTCAAAAATAGTCGAATGAGCAATCATCACCGCTGGCATCTGGTCGTGCATCATTTGCTGCGCCTCAACATATAAGGCTTCGCGTTTTTGGCGATCGGTTATCGATTTTGCTTCAGTAATCAGCTTGTCAAATGGTTGATAGCACCATTTCGCAGAGTTAGAACCGCCGTCTGCCGACTGGCAGGTGAATAGCGGGCCAAAGAAGTTATCCGGGTCGCCAGTAGCCGTCGTCCAGCCCATCAGCGCCGCCTGATGCTCACCATCTTTAACGCGCTTCAAGTATTCACCCCACTCATAGGTGGTGATTTTGGTCTGCACGCCGATTTTCGCCCAATCGGCCTGAATCATCTCGGCCATACGTTTGGCGTTCGGGTTATAGGGACGCTGAACCGGCATCGCCCACAGGTCGATAGTGATCGGACCTGCAACCCCCGATTCATCCAGCAGAGCTTTGGCCTTCTGCGGATCGTATTCATAATCCTTCAGATTGCTATCCGCGCTCCACACACCGGGCGGTAGCAGGTTTTTCGCCGCCGTACCGGTACCGTGGAATACCGCTTCGATAATCGCCGGTTTATTGATCGCCATGGCTAAGGCCTGACGAACTTTGACATTATCCAGGGGTGCTTTCTGGGTATTAAATGCCAGGAAGCCGGTGTTGAGACCCGCTTTACTCATCAGATTGATATCTTTGTTCTCTTTCATCCTCGGCAAATCAGCCGGATTGGGGAACGGCATCACCTGACACTCATTCTTCTCAAGCTTGGCATAGCGTACTGAGGCATCCGGAGTAATGCTGAAGATCAGCCTGTCGATATTGGCCTTCCCCTGCCAGTATTCCGGGAAAGCAGTGAAAAGAATGCGCGAATCCTTTTGATACTGGGCGAGTTTAAACGGACCGGTACCAATCGGGTCCATATCCACCCGCTCCGGCGTCCCGGCTTTTAACATCGAATCGGCATATTCCGCCGATAAAATAGAGGCGAAATACCAGGCAAGATCGGCAACAAATGGCGCTTCCGCGTGGGCGAGCGTAAAGCGAACCGTATATTCATCCGGCTTATCGATATTGGTAATTAATTGACCAAATTCGAGACTTTCAAAATTGGAGTAATTACCGCTGGAGACATTGTGATAAGGATGGTTAGGATCTTTTTGCCGCATAAAAGAGAAAATCACATCGTCGGCATTAAAATCACGGGTCGGTTTAAAATATTTATTACTCTGAAACTTAACGCCTTTACGTAAATGGAAAGTATAAACTTTACCATCTTCGCTGACCTCCCAGCTTTCTGCCAGGCTCGGCAGCAGTTCGGTGGTTCCGGCCTTAAAATCGACCAACCGGTTGTAGACAGGCACCGCGCTGGCATCCACGCTGGTACCCGAGGTGTAGAGCTGAGGGTTGAAGTTTTCCGGCGATCCTTCGGAACAGTAGACCAGTGTTTTTGCGCTAATAGCCGAGCTTGCCATCAGCGCGGCTAATGCCAGAGCAAGCGTCGTGAATCTGCGTTGCATATGCTTTCCTTTTTAATTTGTCAGCTAATTTATATACCCTAAATAATTCGAGTTGCATGAAGGCGGCAAGAGAGGGAGTCCCCTGGAGCTTACTAAAGTAAGTGACTGGGGTGAGCGAGCGCTGGCAACGCACATGCAACTTGAAGTATGACGGGTATAGCTTGTTGTTTTGCCGTTCATACATAACACTAAAGCCTCATTGCAAACACCTGAAAAAACAAATAAAGAAGGAATCACTATGTCATCTCCGCTAGCCAGTCAATTAACCCAACGCTTCTTCCGCTATCTGGCGATCACCAGCCAGAGCGACCCGCGCGCGACCACCCTGCCCACTACGCCGGGACAACACGCGATGGCGCAGGCGCTTGCCGATGAGTTACGACAGCTGGGCCTGGATGAAATCGTGATTGACGAACACGCTACCGTCACGGCGGTTAAAAAAGGCAATGTTCCCGGCGCGCCGCGGATTGGCTTTATTACCCATATCGATACCGTCGACGTTGGACTGTCGCCAGATATTCATCCACAAATTCTGCGCTTTACGGGTGAAGATCTCTGTTTGAATACTGATAAAGATATCTGGCTACGAGTGGCGGAACATCCGGAAATCTCCGCTTATCCGGGTGAAGAGATCATTTTCAGCGACGGTACCAGCGTACTCGGGGCCGATAATAAATCCGCCGTGACGGTGGTGATGACGGTGCTGGAAAACCTGAAGGCGGAGCATCGCCACGGCGATATCGTTGTCGCGTTTGTGCCGGATGAAGAAGTGGGCCTGCGCGGAGCTAAAGCACTGGACCTCTCGCGCTTTGCCGTCGATTTTGCGTGGACTATCGACTGCTGCGAGCTGGGCGAAATCGTCTATGAGAACTTTAACGCCGCAGCGGCAGAGATCCGCTTTACCGGCGTCACCGCCCACCCGATGTCGTCAAAAGGCGTGCTGGTCAATCCCTTGCTAATGGCTACCGATTACATGAGCCATTTTGACCGCCAGCAAACCCCGGAGCATACCGCCGGACGCGAAGGCTACGTCTGGTTTAACGGTATCCAGGGCGATCAAAACAGCACATTGCTACAGGCCAGCATTCGCGATTTTGACCTTGAAAGTTTTAACCGTCGCAAGCAGCAGATGGGCGAAGTGGCGCAGAAAATCGCCGCGCAGTATCCAACCGGCAGCGTCGAATTTCACGTCAGCGATACCTATAGCAACATCAGCAATGCGATTGGCGAAGATCGCCGGGCCATCGACCTGATGTTTGAGGCGATGGAAAGCTTAGGGATCACACCGAAACCGACGCCGATGCGTGGGGGCACCGACGGCGCGGCGCTGTCGGCAAAGGGAGTATTAACGCCGAACTTCTTTACCGGCGCGCACAACTTCCACTCGAAGTTTGAGTTTCTGCCGCTGCGCGCCTTTGAGGCCTCTTATAAGACCGCGTTACAGCTCTGTCTGCTGGCCGCGCGTTAAATCGGTTTGCGCGCCAGCATAGTGGCGAAACGCAGTTTAATGCGATTACCGTTGGCGTCGGTGCGATGTAGTTCGCCGACGTCTTCGTTGTACTTGAGGAACTCCCAACCCGCGTAATAATTACGCAGTTCTTGCGGTTTAAAGGCAAACGGGAAGCCAACGGTGCACGGATAGTCTTCAGTATCCATCGCCGCGACGATCAGGTTGTATCCACCCGCTTTAGTGCAGCGCTGCATGTTATCAATAAGCCCCGGGATCGTCTTTGCCTCAAGGAACATCATCACCACGGTGGAGAGAATAAAATCATACTCGCCGTCGAAGCTCAGCGAGTTAAGGTCCTTAATCGCCGCCTGCAGGTTCTCCAGCCCTTCCGCCTGACGAATACTTTCAAGATTGTTGATGCTGGCCGGGTTTTTATCCCATGCGGTAACGGCAAAGCCATTAGCCGCCAGATAAAGGCTATTGCGCCCGTTACCGCAGCCCAGGTCCAGCGTCTTGCCCGGCGCGATCAGCGTCGCGGCATGCACCACTTCCGAGTGGGTGCGGGTCATGCCGTATTTATCGGTAAAGTAGTTTTCATCACGAAGAGTCATGGTTAATCCTTATTTTTTAATAACGTTTCGCGATCGACGCGAATCAGCAGTTTGCCGCGCATCAGCAGCAGGAAGGTACGAATCAGCAGCAGCCCAATAATGACGTTGGTAAAGATAAACAGCGGCATCGCCAGGGCATGAAAAAATCCGTTGGGATGGGTATGACCGAGATGCAGCCCGGTGGTCGCCAACGCGGAGATACCGAACGAGAAGCTCCAGAACGACGCGTTAAACGGCTGGCGCAAATACCACGGCATCAGGCGCAACATAAACAGCAACTGAAGCAGGCCGTAGCCAAACAGCAGCTTAGCAAAGGTATCCGCTTCCCCACCGTTGACGCTCAGCCAGGCGCTGCACGCCACCAGCGCCGGGGCCAGTTGAATGCCCAGCGAGGTTCGCATGGCGGTCGGTAGTTCGCCGTCGCTGCGCAGACGCTGCAAAATCACCGGCTCCAGGCTGAGCCACGAGAAGATCCCCGCGCCAAGAAACACCAGCCCGGCATCGTTAAAACCCAGCGCGCCGCAGGCCATGGCGCTAATAAAGTTGTTCGCCACCGTCGGCAAGTAGAGACCCGGCGTCGTCGCCTCTCCGGGGTGTTGTCCCCGCCATAGTCCGGCGCTTTGCCAGGCAGAATAGGAGAGCTGTAGCACCACGCCAAGACTAAACAGGACCAGCGATAGCGAGCGCAGCCATGGCACAAAGCCGATGGAGACCAGCATGGTGGTCGCCGGAAAAAGGCTGACAAAGCTACTGGCGACCGGGTGACGCATCTCTTGCAGTACGCTATGCGGAAAACGTAGCGCCCGTGAAATAAACGTGACCGCCAGCAACGCCCAAATGACCATCGCCAGAATCACCAGCCCGTCGCCAATAGCCCGGCTCACCGGCCAGATGGTACTGGCATAGCGCCAGGCGATGCCCATACCGATAATGCCCAGCACCATGCCAAAGTAACCCGCCGGTAAATTCAATACCTGACTCTTAATCTGGTTTTTATTCATTTTGTTTAATATTTCAATTTATCTTAAGTTGCATTTTAAAAGAACCTTCAAAAACGCGCTACGGAGTTTTTTGCTATCTTTATGTTAACCATACGTAATGAGAAAGTCCGATGCGCAAATATTGCCTCAGTGAGAAGGTTCGCCAGTTTCACTATGAAGAGGACGGGAACAAACATAGCGCAAATCTGCGGCAAATTGTCGCCTTGCGTGATTTCGCTGACGTGAAAGTCGGGGACGAAGGCGGCTGGCTGGACGATGAAGAGGCGCTGAGCCACAGCGGCGAGTGCTGGATTTATGATGCCAATAGCGCCGTTTTTGCTGGTTCGAGGATTGAGGGCAACGCGCGGTTGACCGGCGAGTGCGTGATCGGTCACGGCGTCATCATTAGCGATAACGCCTGCCTGGATAGCGTACACATCAGCCATCACGCGCGAATAAGTGACAACGTCACGATAGAATCATCCCGGATTCGGGGGTGTTGCCATCTGGCGGACGACGCGCGGATCCTCCCCCACAGCCTGATTATCGCCGCTCAGGGACTCACCGCCGACAATGATAAGATCCTGCGTATTTATCAGCGGGCGACGGTCAGCACATCGCGGATTGTCCATCAGGCGCAAATTTACGGTGATGCCTTTGTCGAACACGCGTTCGTCGAACATCGAGCGGAGATTTTTGACAATGCCCGACTGGAAGGCAACGACGAGAACGATGTTTGGGTTTGTGATAACGCCAGAGTCTATGGTAATGCGCGGATTATCGCCGGGCGCGAAGAGGACGCCATTCCAACCCTGCGTTACAGCTCGCAGGTCGCGGAAAATGCAATCGTAGAGGGAAACTGCCTGCTTAAGCACCGGGTGATGGTCGGCGGCCATGCGCACCTGCGCGGTGGGCCAATCCTGCTTGATGATGAGGTGTTAATAGAGGGAAACGCGGCTATCTGTGGTGATGTGATAATCGAACATCAGGTGGCAATTCGCGACGGCGCACGGATTGAGGCAAGCGCTGGCGATGCCATTCACATTCGTGGCGCAAAGGTTATTAGCGGCGACGAGCATATTACCCGTACGCCAATCGTCGGTTTTCTGTAAGCCTTACCCCCGGGGGCGGCGCTCAACGCGCCTTGCCCGTATATGGACACCTCCCGTGATGCAAGCTATTTTTTGTGTGAGTCACCAGGGTAAGTTGCGTTCGTATATCCGGCCTCTCTTTCGGTACCGTCGTACCCGGGCCATGATGTGTTCTGCGCACCTGCTTCCTTTCGGGCTATCGGCTTTGCTTCGCAGGGAGCCTTCGGACAGGCCGGATTTCTCAGGTGCTGGTCTTACCGGTTACTCATCACGCTAAATCGCTTCGCAATCTCACGACAGGGTTACTGCTCTTTTTACTGCATGGCTCACGGGGCGTCGGTTAACCGGCGACCCGTGAACCATGGTAATCTTCTCCGCGACTCATCACCGCCCACGCTATCCGCACATTCTTGTTCGCCAGCGCCACCGTCGCGATATTCCGGTTCCGTCTTTCCGCCACCGACTGCAGCCACTGGCTCCGCCGGTCTTCTTTGCCTGCACATGTCTTCAGAACTGACCGTGCCCCGTGGATGACCAGCGTACGCAGGTAGCTGTCACCCCGCTTGCTGATATGCCCCAGCTGCTGCTTACCGCCGCTTGAGTGCTGCCGGGGAACCAGCCCCACATAAGCCGCCATCTCCCGACCGTTCTTAAACTGCGTCGCGTCACCCAACAACGCCACCATCGCGCTGGCGGTTATCACGCCGATACCTTCTATTTTCATCAGCCGCTGGATGCAGATATCTTCCCGCGCCGCCTCTGCGAGCCGCCGGTCATGCCCCGCCACCCGGTCATCCAGCATCCGCAGCTCTTCGGCCAGCTCGCACAGCAGGCGCATAAACCGGTCATCCCACTGCTCCTGCTGTGACAGTATCTCCGGCAGCGCCTTACGCAACTGGCTGATGCCGACCGGCAGCACCACGCCGAATTCGCCCAGAAAGCCCCGTATCTCGTTGCACAGCGCCGTGCGGCTTTTTATCACTCTGGCCCGCACGCGATGCTCAGCCTGAAGAGTCTGCTGGCGCTCTGTCTTAACCGCGACGAAGCGCATGGCGGGGCGGCTGATGGCTTCACAGATGGCTTCGGCATCGTTGGCATCATTCTTGTTGCCCCTGAGGTAGGGCTTAACAAACTTCGGGGGAATAATGTGCACGGTATGTCCCATGCGGGTGAGTTCGCGGGCCCAGTAGTGGGATGACGCGCAGGCTTCAATCCCGACGGTGCAGGGAGCCAGCTGAGAGAAATAAGCGTGCATGTGGGCGCGGCGGAGAGATTTCCGCACGACGACATGTTCATGGTGATCCACAGCATGGATCTGAAAGACATTTTTTGCCAGGTCAAGACCGATACGTTTAATATTCATGGTGGACACCTCCTCCTGTGGACTGCAGGTAACACTTCCAGTCTGGCACGTTCTGATGCCGTAAGGTGGGAGGTGTCCATCACATCGGGCTACAGGTTCGAGCGATCTTTGGGTGTTGTAGCCGGACAGATGCGCAGCATCGCCTCCGGGAAGAACCTCAGTTTTATTGCCCATCACAATCAATAATTCGCCCGTAGATATTCTGGTCATCATACGAACCGTTGAGGAACTCGGCCTGCTTCAGACACCCTTCAAGCGTAAAACCATTACGTAACGCTACCTGATTGCTCTTATGGTTCGCCACCCGGCATTTGATCACAAACCGGCGAACCGTACCGCTGCGAGCGTAATAATCCATAAAAGCCTGTAGCGCCTGAGAAAGCAGCCCCTGTCCATTATGGCTTTCGTCAATCCAGTAGCCGATATACGCGGTCTTGTTAATCGGTTCAATCTGGTTAAACGACAGCACGCCGATAATCTCTTCATGCAAAAAGAGCAAAAACATTTTGGCGTAGCCGCGCTGATGCAGCATTACGTTGCCCTGCACGTGGCGACGGGTTTCATCTTCGTGGCTGACCTCAGCGGGCCAGCTCAGCGATTGCTGAAGCCAGTGCTGGTTTTTAATCACCAGTTGGTGCAACTCAGTGACGTGACGTTCATCAACAGCACGCAGTGAAAGCGTGTCGGTCACGGGGATTTGTTCTTGCATTGGGGTGTTTTCAGCAGACATAGCGCACTCTTACAGAAAGGCAAACGCCCGCAGAATCTCCTCTGCGGGCGGGACAAGGAGCGATTACTTCATCACCCTATCATCAACGTAGTTGCGCTTATCCGGCGCTGGCGGGAAATACTGATACAGCCAGGTTTCGCTGATCGCCTCCCCCTGGCAGCGCAGGAACATACGCATCTCCACCGGGTCGGTAGAATCCGAGGTCGGATACCAGTCAAACTGGATGCGATAGCCATCAAACGGTTCGACGTAGAGGATCTCTATCTGCTTCGCCTCGCCGCTCGAAAGGGTAATCACCGGCTCAATACCCTTCGGCGCAGCAGCTTTCAGATCGCCACCGACAAAATCGATGGCAAAGCGACGGGTCCATTTATCCGGGTAGTGCTCGCCCGGTGCCCAACCTTCCGGGAAACCGCCCATCCCGGTGCGCGTCGCCATCACCCGCGCCAGCGGGGAACGTACCGGCGGCTGCGCGCTCCAGTAGAGACGATAGCGGAAGTCCAGTTCATCCCCGGCTTTCACCGGTTTCGCCGGTTGCCAGAAGCAGACGATATTATCCAGCGTTTCGCCGGTGGTCGGGATCTCCATCAGGCTGACGGCCCCTTTACCCCACTGGTTACGCGGTTCAACCCACAGGCTTGGGCGCTTGTTATACCAGCCCATAATGTCCTGATAGTGGGAGAAATCGCGATCCAGCTGTAGCAGGCCAAAACCGCGCGGGTTCTTATCCTGGTAGGCGTTAAATTGCAGCTTTTGCGGGTTGTTCAGCGGACGACAAATCCACTCGCCGTTGCCCAGCCACATCGACAGGCGATCGGAGTCATGGATTTGCGGGTGGATGGTGTCGCACATCCGGCGTTCGTTGTTGCCGCAGCTGAACATACTGGTCATCGGCGCAATGCCCAGCTGTTTGATGTCCTTACGCGCATAGATGTGGTTTTCCACATCCATAATCACCTGCGTTTCCTGGCAGTTGACGACAAACTTATAGGCCCCGGTGACGCTCGGGCTGTCGAGCAGTGCGTATACGGTAAATACCGTCGCTCCCGGTTTGGCGGTTTCAAACCAGAAAGAGGTGAAATCCGGGAACTCTTCCGGCGTATCGGTAAAGGTGTCGATAGCCAGTCCACGGGCAGACAGACCATACTGATAAGTACTGTCCACCGCGCGGAAGTAGCTTGCACCGAGGAAAGCGACGATATCACGACGCGCCAGCTCCGGGGCTTTAAAGACGCGGAACCCGGCAAAACCGAGATCGCTCTGGCCTTCCAGCTGTTTGGTGTCGACGCCGGCATCGTTGTATTTAAACAGCTCCGGGCGGAAGTGAATTTCCCGCGCCTGCTGGCTTTGCGAATCCAGCGAGAACATGCGCACGCGGCGGCGGAAGCCCATGCCGACGTGGAAGAACTGAATATCCAGCTTGCGCTCTTCGATATTGCTCCACAGGGAGTGTGCCGCATCATACTGAATGCTGTTGTAGGCCTGCGGGGTCAGGTTCGCCAGCGTCGGCGGCAGATCGCGAGGTGCGCCACCCCATGGCTGACGGGCAAGGTCATGCGCCATCGATTGCAGCACGGTGTAGTCAAAACGGCGTGTCAGCCCATCGGCAATTCCCGAATCCTCGGCGAACGCGGCTTTACTGAACAGAGAGGCGACTCCTGACGTTCCGCATACGGCGGCAACAGCCATGGAAGATTTGAGAAAACGTCTGCGGTTCATGCCTGAGAAAGCATCCTTATTCAAATGTGAATTGAGACGCGACGTAACAAACTCATGCGTCGTGAATGTCGCTCACTCTAGACAAAAACGATTGATAATCCAATTGTTGGCGGCAGAAAAAGCGTGAAAAAAATATGTCCACCGGACCAGGCCGAATTGCCGACATCTGAAACGGCGATGATCCTCGTTTAACGCGCCAATAAAGGTAATGGGGTTGAAAACGGCCAGCCGGTCGCTGGCCGCACGCCCAGTTATTTCTGATTTAAGAGGTTAAAGCTGGTCATCAGATTGCGATAGTCCGGGATATGGTTGGAGAACAAGGTCCCCAGACCTTCAACATCATTGCGCCAATCGCGATGAAGCTCACAGGCTGCACCAAACCACGACATCAACTGCACACCCGCCTGCGACATGCGATCCCATGCGGCATCGCGGGTAATCGGATTAAACGTGCCGGACGCGTCGGTTATCACAAAGACATCAAAGCCCTCTTCAATCGCCGACAGTGCCGGAAATGCCACGCAAACCTCGGTCACGACGCCGGCGATAATCAGCTGCTTTTTACCCGTGGCTTTGACGGCCTTAACAAAATCTTCGTTATCCCAGGCATTAATGTTGCCAGGACGAGCAATGTAGGGCGCGTCCGGGAACTGCTCTTTCAGCTCCGGCACCAGCGGGCCGTTGGGACCATTTTCGAAGCTGGTGGTTAAGATGGTCGGCAGACCGAAGTACTTCGCCAGGTCGCCAAGGGCAAGGACGTTGTTCTTGAACTTATCAGGATCGATATCACGCACAAGTGATAACAGTCCCGTTTGGTGATCCACCAGCAGCACAGCGGCATCATTTTTATCCAGACGAACATACGGTTTGGCCATGATCTCTTCCTCATTTCGACATCAGATTTTCCGCCAGATTGCAGCTTCGGCGGGTATTTATACCCTAAATAATTCGAGTTGCAGGACAAAACGGTTAACCGTTTTGAACAGCGCTTGCGCTGGCCCTAAAAGGGTGAGTCCCGTAGGGGCGAATCACGCGGCAAGTGAGCGAATCCCCGGGAGCTTACTCTGGTAAGTGACTGGGGTGAACGAGCGCGGCCAACACACCTGCAACTTGAAGTATGACGGGTATGGTTAACAGGGCTGATAATAGTGTAATAACTAGCTGAGGATTAGCCGCTGAATGTGAGACGCATTGTCCCATTTGCGGAACAAGCCGTGGCATACTGCTAAAAAGCAACACCAACCGCAGGGATACTCCTGGCACTTTTTTGTCTTTGATTTCAGGAAGAAAATAATGAGCAAAAATGTCGTTATCTGTTGTGATGGAACCGGTAATGAAGTGAAGGCGGAGCTGTCAAACGTGCTGAAACTTTACCGGGTGATGAGCAAAAACGCAGCGCAATGCGTCTATTATCAACCTGGAATTGGCACTATTGGTCAGCACAACGCCTGGCAACAGTTGCGACAAAAAGTCCGTGGATGGTTTGAACTCGCCACCGGTTTCGGTCTGGATAAAGACATTCTTTGCGCCTACCGCTTTCTTTGTGAAAATTATGCCCAAGGGGATAAAGTGTGGCTTTTCGGCTTTAGCCGTGGGGCGTACACCGTTCGCGTACTGGCGGCCATGGTAAACATGATTGGCCTTCTCAATAAAGACCAATTGAATCTCGCCGAATACGCCCTCGCCGCCTACAAGCGCGCAAGTTTAAGCAATGAACCGCCTCATCAGAGCAAGCAGCCCTCTTCAGCGCTGGCCGATGCATGGCACTTCTCACGGGTCGCCGGAACGCGGATGATTCAGATCGAGTTTATCGGCGTGTGGGATACCGTCTCCTCAATACTGATCCCAAAAAAATTCGGCCTGCTGCTGGATGTGGAAAAGCTGCTCTATACTCAGAAAAACCCCATTGTGAAGTGCTTTCGCCAGGCCATCGCCATCGATGAACGGCGGCGGATGTTTCGACTGCATCACTGGCTCGACCCCCAATCTTTTAGAGCCAAACCTTTTAGGCCTGAAAGCGATATTACGCAGGATGTTAAACAGGTCTGGTTTGCGGGCGTTCATGCGGATATCGGCGGCGGATATCCGGAAACGGAGAGCGGCCTGTCAAAATTTCCGCTGGCCTGGATGATAGAAGAAGCCCGGTCGTACGGCCTGCTGGTGAATCAGGCCAATATTAATCAAATGGTTTTCGGCAAGCCGCGCCAGGGCAGTAAATATCGCTACGCCGCGCCGGATGAAATGGCTGAAATTCATCGTTCATTGACGCTGTCCTGGATCCCTCTCGAATGGTTGCCAAAAAAGGTGAAAGCCAGGGAGTGGCGTGAGCGTCGGGACTGGCTGGGTTGGTATCTTCCGCGAGGGGAACCAAGGTTGATTCCTGAAGGCGCGCTGATCCACCAATCCGTTGAGCGGCGAATGGCAGCAAGTGACTATCGGCCGGTTAATCTCCCTCAACGCTACGAGTGGGTTGACCCGGGCAAGACGCTTTGAACACCGCCCCTGGGGGAAAACCGCCAGGTGTTGCAGAATTTCCCGGAGGCGATGCTGCGCATCTGTCCGGGCTACAAAACCCGCAGACCGCACGGTTCCGTAGCCCTGAGCGTGAAAACCGGTGCCAGCTATCAGCTGGTGGTGCGATCCTCGCAAAGCAAAGCCGACGGACTGGCGCACTTTCGTGAAGAGCTGATTAATCCAGGGTCACATGATGTTTCATGACCCGGCGAAATAGCGCCAGGCGAGCGCGCATAAAGCGGTTTTCCACTTTAAAACCGGCTTGCTTGTGCAACCCGATTCGCAACAACCGATCGCGCCCACGCAGGCTGGCTGGCCAGCGTACCGCCCCTGAAAGCTCCTGGCAGCCGCCGCCCGCTCGCCGGGCGAATTCAACCCAGTAATCCGCAACCTGCTCTGCAAAATCCCGATCGCGTTCATTTGCATAATTACGCACCGGCTCAGCCAGTTCGAGATTATCAAAAACGTATGCCACTTCGTTGCCGTGCCACGCGCCGTGCGGATAGGTTTCGTGCTCGGCCTCGGCAACATAATCAAACCAGTAGCGCCAGCACGGCTGCCCTACCCGCTGCTGCGCCTGCATGACCACGTAGCCCAGCGTGGTAAACGCCATGTCGCGACACACTTCACGTCCCAGCGCTTCATCCCCCTTGACGCCAGGGTAGAGTAGTTTAATTAACCCGAGACCAAAGCGGCGTTCGCGACGCAGTTTCTGGATTTGCCCGGCGATATCGACGCCAAACACCGCCATGACGCTGGCCTCATCGCTGTTTGAACCAATCATCACCGGCAGCGGATGCTGGCGTCCGCTAAAGAAGGTTTCCAGCATCGGCTGCGGCAGGACAGCATCGCCAACGATAGGTGCCGGGCCGATAGTTAACGGCGCGGTCAGCGACCAGAACGCCTCAGCCGGGATCGCCCGAAGCTGTTCGGCGCTGGCCTGCGGCAAAGCGAAATGTTCAGCGATCAACTGCCCCTTCGCCAGCGCCTTCTCGCGCGGCAGATCCGGCAAAGTATAGCCGCTTTGAATGATCGCTTTATGAAACAACCCTTTGGCTTTCGGCGAGGTCAGTAACGACAGCACGCTGCGCGCCCCGGCGGATTCGCCGAACAGCGTAACGTTGGCAGCATCACCGCCGAAGGCATGGATGTTTTCCTGAACCCATTGCAGCACGGCAATCTGGTCGAGCAGAGCAAAATTATAGATTCTTTCGCCATCTTCGCCTTCCAGCGCAGGATGAGCAAAAAAGCCCAGATGTCCCAAGCGGTAGTTGACCGTCACCACCACCACCTCGCGGGAAGCCAGCGCTTTACCGTCGTAGGGTGGCAAGCTGCCGGCACCGATGGTGTAACCACCGCCATGCAGCCAGACCATCACAGGTAAAGCGCGCGCCCGGACGGCGGGTGACCAGACGTTAAGGTAGAGACAATCCTCTGAGAAGCTGCCGGGATCGCCGCCGCCAAGTTCACGGCAATACTCAATATCCTGCCAGCTGGAAGCGGAGAAAGTATCAGCCTGACGCACGCCCTGCCAACGGGCGGCAGGCTGCGGCGCGCGCCAGCGAAGATCGCCGACGGGCGGTGCGGCATAGGGAATGCCGCGCCAGATGTGTATTCCTTCTTCGGAGGTGCCCGATAAGGTGCCCTGCCGGGTTTTCACCAGCGGGGTAGACGGATTCTGCATGACCTGCTTCCTTTAACGACTCATGCCAGCAGAGTACTGATTTCACAGCAGACCGCAACGTCGTTTGCTGCGCTCTTCCGCCTGTCGATACAGTTCAAACTCATCATAGACCGAGCCGCCCAGCGCCGTTTCAAAGGCCTCGCGGCTGGCGTTGCCGTGGCTATGGGACTGAATCTCATTGCCCAGGTTCGACTGAAAAATCCCCGCGGCGCTCACCGGTAAGAAGTCTTCATAAATGATCGGCTGGGCAATCACCCAGCCGCGTTCGATCAACGGCTGCGGATCATCGCCCGGGCGAAACGCCTGGCGATGCGCTTCGCCTGAAGGGGTCAGACGGTAGCGGAACCAGGCCAGCCCCTGCTGGCGCAGCAGAAATTCGCTGTCCGGGAACGCGCTAAAGACTTCCTGCAAATGGCGCTGATGATTAAGATTATCTTTGCCCACCCCTGCCTCGCTGAGCAGTCGGTCATAGAGGGCGCGGCCCTTCGGCGTCAGCGCAATGCCGCGCTGCTCAATTTCGCCAAAGCGGGCGGTGTGCGTGCCTTTATGCTCCCCGGCAAACATCACCGGCTCCTCAAGAGCCTTAAAACTGGTCTGACGCAGTAAAATCGGGACTTCACGCCTCGGCGGTCCTTCAATCAGCGCTTTCGGCGTGATACCGCACTCCGGCATTAGCGCCTGTACCCGGTCGATATCCAACGTGCGTGGGGTCAGATGATTGATATGACAGCCGGGGAAACAGACCACATCGGCAATCAGCCGGTGCTCTTCATGCAGCGCGTGATAGGTTTCATCATCAACGGTGGCATGGCGATGCCAGCGAAAGGTTTCCAGCGCCTGGTTGACAAACTCGCGTGCTTCAGCAGAGGTAAATTCACCCTTATCTTCATAAAGCGCCATCAGTTCACGACAGCGAGGAGTGAAAATATCGCGGCGGGCGAGAATTTTCGCTGCCCGATTGCGCAGCTCAACGTTAGCAATTAACTCCAGGCGCAGCAGCGAAGTAAAAACCCGAAACGGATTGCGCGCCAGCGCCGCGTCGTCAATGGGCCGAAACGCAGTCGAGTGCACCGGGACCCCGGCCTGCGACAGATCGTAATAGCTAACGGGATACATTCCCATAATGGCAAACATGCGACGTAAGGTCGCCAATTCCTCCGCCGTTCCGACGCGGATCGCGCCGTGGCGTTCAACGTTCAGCCGCGCCAGCTCATCGGCATTGGCCAGTTGTTCATGCAGCTTCGGGTTATTTTCCAGTACTGCCAGATTAACGTCGGCCACCAGCTCCAGTAACGTCCCGTACTGGGGAACTTCCTGCTGGTACATCGCCGACATCGCCTGCGAAAAGCGCTCCCGAATCTCATCAGCCGTGATGGTGTTCGCCATGATGTCTTACCTCCAGTGAATACTCCCTGGAGTGTAGGAAAGCTGCTCGCAGGCGGCGGGAAGAATTTACAAACTGTGATGCGGATAGCTGAGCGACTTCTTTTAGCTGACCACTTCATAACCACTGGTTATGAAAAACACCCTTTAATTTCACTTTAAATTAACAAAACATTTACACACACTGCTTATGGCGATATTACAACAACATGCCCCTCTACCGATAAAACGGAGTACCCTATGAACGATAAATGGTCACCGCGCGAGGTTCTGCATCGCGACTACAACAGCCATCCTCCCGCTTACGCGCCGGGCTACAAAACCAGCGTTCTGCGTTCACCGCGCAATGCGCTGATCTCCCTTCAAAACTCACTCTCAGAAATTACCGGACCGGTGTTCAGCAGTGATGATCTGGGCGCACTGGATAATGACCTTATCCTTAATTATGCCAAAGAGGGTTTGCCCATCGGCAAGCGCATCATTGTGCACGGCTACGTTCGCGATGGGTTCGGCCGTCCGATGAAAAACACGCTGGTTGAAGTCTGGCAAGCTAACGCAGGCGGTCGCTATCGGCATAAGAAAGATCAATATCTTGCTCCCATCGACCCTAACTTTGGCGGTTGTGGCCGGGTGCTGACTGACGAGAACGGCTATTACTGTTTCCGCACCATTAAGCCAGGTCCCTATCCGTGGCGCAACCAGGCGAGCGACTGGCGACCGGCGCATATCCACTTCTCTCTTTCCGGCGAAGCCTGGGCGCAGCGCTTAATCACTCAAATGTATTTCGAAGGCGATCCGCTGATTAAACAGTGCCCTATCGTCAAAACCATCAATAATGATGACGCTATTCGGACGTTAATCGCCGAGCTGGATATCCACGCCGCCGTGCCGCTGGACTCTCTTGCTTACCGTTTTGACCTTGTGCTGCGCGGTCATCGCGCGACGTTGTTCGAAAACCGCACTCAGGGGGCCGCCCGATGAAAGATTTTTTACCTGAAACCGCTTCGCAGACCGCCGGTCCTTACGTACACATCGGCCTTGCGCCGGACGCCGCCGGTTTTCATATCTTTGAAAAGAACTTTGGTCCGACGTTGACCACGCTGGCCACCGAAGGCGAACGCATTACGATTGAAGGCCGGGTGATTGACGGCTCCGGGACGCCGGTACGCGATGTGCTGCTGGAGATCTGGCAGGCCAATGCCGCCGGGCGTTATAACCATCCTGACGACAGGCAGCAGAACAAAAAGCAGAATGCGGAATTTCGCGGCTGGGGGCGTAGCTGCTCGGACTTTACCAGCGGTATCTGGCGCTTTGAAACGATTAAACCCGGCTCCGTTATCGGTCGCGATGGCCGCGTAATGGCACCGCATGTGAATTTATGGATAGTGGCACGCGGGATTAATATTGGCCTCAACACGCGGATGTACTTCTGTGATGAACAGGATGCGAACCAGGCCGACCCGGTACTGAATCTGATTGAGTGGGAAGTGCGCCGCCAGACTCTTATCGCGCAACGCGAAGTTCGCGGCAATGAAATCGTGTACCGCTTCGATATTCATTTGCAGGGCGAGAACGAAACCGTCTTCTTCGATATCTAGCATTGCTCTTCTTTTCATGCCCCCGCTCACCGGGGGTCTCTCTTTTTTAACAATCTCAACAAAATCAACTTGTAAAATAATAAGATAAAATGTTAATAATATTTTGCTATGAAGTTAACAAATTTAATCAACATTACTTGTCACTGGCGCACCTCTGTTTTTAACATTGATTATGCAAAAAAATGGTCTTTTCAGTCAGCGCATTCGCTTGCGCCATCTACATACCTTCGTGGCCGTCGCTCAACAAGGAACTCTTGGGCGTGCGGCTGAAACCTTAAATCTTAGCCAACCGGCCTTATCAAAAACGCTCAATGAGCTTGAACAGCTGACCGGCACGCGGCTGTTTGAGCGTGGGCGACTGGGTGCACAGCTCACGCTGGTCGGTGAACAGTTTCTGACTCATGCCGTTAAAGTGCTTGATGCGCTCAATACCGCGGGCCAGTCGCTGAATCGCAAAGAAGGTCTTAACAGCGACATCGTGCGTATTGGGGCCCTTCCTACTGCCGCTCTGGGCGTTTTACCCTCGGTAATTGGTCAGTATCACCAACAACAAAAAGATATCACGTTGCAAGTGGCGACCATGAACAACACCATGCTGCTGGCGGGGCTGAAATCGGGTGAAATCGATATCGGTATCGGGAGAATGTCCGACCCGGAGTTGATGAGTGGTTTGAACTACGAACTGCTGTTTCTCGAATCCCTGAAGCTGGTGGTTCGCCCGGGGCACCCGCTGCTTCAGGAGACGGTCACGCTGAGCCGGGTGATGGAGTGGCCGGTGGTAGTGTCACCAAAAGGAACCCTGCCGCGTCAGAACGCTGAAACCCTGCTGCAAAGTCAGGGCTGCAAAATTCCTTCAGGCTGCATTGAAACGCTGTCGGCCTCGTTATCGCGCCAGCTCACCGTCGATTACGACTACGTCTGGTTTGTCCCCTCTGGCGCAGTAAAAGACGACCTTCGCCGCGGACTGCTGACGGCGCTCCCCATCCCGACCCAGGGCGCAGGTGAACCCATCGGTATTCTGACTCGCGTGGATGCCACCCTTACCGCAGGCACGCAGATCTTGCTCAGCGCGATTCGCAAATCCATGCCAGTCTGACTGGTGCTTTAATCATTTCCCCGGTGACGGTCCTGTTAACCGGGGGAATAATGCCTTCTTTCCCTACGCGAAAGCGCAACTCCATTCACCAAAATAATCAATTAGTGCGAAATCATTCATTAACAATTGCGTAGATTTATTTAACAGATCTATCATATCCATGATTTCACCAAATGGTTCACTTGAAATCAATAACAGCAAAAAACAGGCTTTTATGAAGGCCACAATCACTTCATTCAAAAGACTTCACTTGAAAAATTGATTCATCTGGTTCACGCCTGTACAGGGGTGGTTAAGGAGAAAAAATGGCAACTGGCAACGTGCCGCGAGGGTTCCCCCGGATCCTGCAGTGGCTTCTCGCCGGACTGATGCTGATCATCGGTCTGGCTATCGGTATTCTCGGTGCAAAACTCGCCTCCGTCGGCGGCACCTTCTATTTCGCAATTATGGGCCTGGTGATGATTATCGCCTCGCTGCTCATCTTCCGTAGCCGCCGCGGCGGCATCGTGCTGTACGCAATTGCTTTTATCGCCTCTATCATCTGGGCAATTAGCGATGCTGGCTGGACGTACTGGCCGCTGTTCTCGCGCCTGTTCGCCCTCGGCGTGCTGGCCTTTCTTTCTGCGCTGGTCTGGCCGTTCCTTTCCCACCAACCAGCGAAAAAAGGCCCGGCGTTTAGCCTTGCGGCGATCTTCGCCGTGGTGCTGCTGGTCAGTTTCGGCTGGATGTTCAAATCCCAGCCGCTGGTCAGCGCCAGTGAAGAGGTACCGGTCAAACCGGTCGCCGCTGGCGAACAACAGAAAAACTGGGAACACTGGGGTAACACCACCCACGGCGACCGTTTCGCTGCGCTCGACCAGATTAACAAACAGAACGTCGACCAGTTGCAGGTCGCCTGGGTCGCCCATACTGGCGATATTCCGCAGAGTAACGGCTCCGGTGCGGAAGACCAGAACACCCCGCTACAGATTGGCGACACACTTTACGTTTGTACGCCTTACAGCAAAGTGCTGGCACTGGATGTTGATAGCGGCAAAGAGAAATGGCGCTACGATTCAAAGGCCACCGCGCCGAACTGGCAGCGCTGCCGTGGCTTAGGCTATTACGAAGATAGCCAGGCCCAGGTAACAGCCACTGCGGATACACAGCCGGCGGCCTGCTCTCGTCGCCTGTTCCTGCCGACCACCGATGCGCGCCTGATCGCCATTGATGCCGATAACGGCAAGCTGTGCGAGACCTTCGGCGACCACGGTATTGTTGACCTCAGCGTTGGCATGGGCGAAATCAAAGCGGGTTACTACCAACAAACCTCCACGCCGCTTGTCGCCGGCAGTGTGGTCGTGGTTGGCGGTCGCGTGGCGGATAATTTCTCCACCGGCGAGCCTCCGGGCGTTGTGCGCGCTTACGATGTTCACACCGGTAAGCTGGCGTGGGCATGGGATCCGGGTAACCCGAATCTGACCGGCGAGCCGCCGGAAGGCCAAACCTACACCCGCGGTACGCCGAACGTCTGGTCGGCCATGTCTTATGACACGAAGCTGAATCTGATCTATCTGCCAACCGGTAACGCTACGCCAGACTTCTTCGGCGGCGAGCGCACTGCGCTTGACGATAAATACAGTTCCTCTATCGTGGCCGTTGACGCAACGACCGGTCAGGTGCGCTGGCACTACCAGACGACTCACCACGATCTGTGGGACTTCGACCTGCCTTCTCAGCCGCTGCTGTACGATCTACCTGACGGCAAAGGCGGCACCACCCCGGTGCTGGTACAAACCAGTAAGCAGGGCATGATCTTTATGCTCAACCGCGAAACCGGTGAGCCGGTGGCCAAAGTGGAAGAGCGTCCGGTTCCGCCAGGTGATATCAAAGGCGAGCGCTATTCCCCTACTCAGCCTTACTCCGTTGGTATGCCGATGATCGGCAACGAAACGCTAAAAGAGTCGGATATGTGGGGGGCGACGCCTGTCGACCTGCTGCTGTGCCGTATCCAGTTTAAAGAGATGCGTCACCAGGGCGTATTTACGCCGCCGGGCGAAGACCGTTCTCTACAATATCCCGGTTCGCTGGGCGGGATGAACTGGGGCAGCGTGTCGGTTGACCCGAATAACAGCCTGATGTTCGTCAACGATATGCGCCTTGGCCTTGCTAACTATATGGTGCCGCGCGAGAAAGTGGCGAAAAACGCCAGCGGTATCGAAATGGGTATCGTGCCGATGGAAGGTACCCCGTTTGGCGCAATGCGCGAGCGTTTCCTGTCGCCGCTGGGTATTCCATGCCAGAAACCACCGTTCGGTACCATGTCGGCGGTGGATCTGAAAACCGGCAAGCTGGTGTGGCAGGTTCCGGTCGGCACCGTTGAAGATACCGGCCCGCTGGGGATCCGCATGCATATGCCCATCCCTATCGGTATGCCGACGCTGGGCGCTTCGCTGTCTACCCAGTCCGGGCTGCTGTTCTTTGCCGGTACTCAGGATTTCTACCTGCGCGCGTTTGATACCGCCAACGGTAAAGAGATCTGGAAATCCCGTCTGCCGGTCGGCAGTCAGTCCGGCCCGATGACCTACGTTTCGCCGAAAACCGGCAAGCAGTACATCATCATCAACGCTGGCGGCGCTCGCCAGTCACCGGACCGCGGCGATTACATCATCGCCTACGCGCTCCCCGAGCAGAAGTAAGTTCAAGGGCCCCGATTGGGGCCCTTTCTTTATTCAGCTATGTTATTATTGCGAATGGTTATCAATAATAACAACTGAACAAGGATAATGGATGAAACGTTCAACCTGCCGCCTGCTTGCGGGCACCATTATGTCGATAATGGCTGCGTCGGCTCAGGCGTTGAAGGCTCCAGAGGTGGACCTGCGCAATCCGACGATATGGGAAGAAAAAACCGTGAATCCACTCGCCGATAAACAACAGCCCTGCGAAGTGTACAGCGGGCCAAACTGCTCGGTGTGGGAAGATGAAAAATCGGATATCCAACGTGAACGGGAGCGACGAGAACAGCGGCGGTGGCAAAACGGTTATGAGAACCTGCGACGGGAGTAATTCTGCTTTAGCGATAACCCGGGCATGCCCGGGTTATTATTTTTACCGAAAGATCAATTCTCGCCGAAATGAATCACGGTACGAATGGATTTACCTTCATGCATCAGATCGAATGCTTCGTTGATCTGATCCAGCGGCATACGGTGGGTGATAAACGGGTCAAGACGAATTTTGCCCGCCATCGCCTCTTCCACCATTCCCGGCAGCTGAGTGCGCCCTTTCACGCCGCCAAACGCCGAGCCGCGCCAGACGCGACCGGTCACCAACTGGAACGGACGGGTTTTGATCTCCTGGCCTGCGCCAGCAACGCCAATAATCACGCTTTCGCCCCAGCCTTTATGGCAGCACTCCAGCGCCGCGCGCATCACGTTGACGTTACCGATGCACTCAAAGCTGAAGTCCACGCCGCCATCGGTCAGTTCAACAATCACATCCTGAACCGGTTTGTCGTAGTCGTTCGGGTTGATAAAGTCGGTTGCGCCCATCTCTTTAGCGAGGGTGAATTTTTCCGGGTTAGTATCAACCGCCAGAATGCGTCCGGCTTTCGCCTGTACCGCGCCCTGAATGACCGCCAGGCCAATGCCGCCGAGACCGAAGACCGCCACGGTATCACCCTCTTTCACTTTCGCCGTATTGTGTACCGCGCCGATACCGGTGGTCACGCCGCAGCCCAGTAGACAAACTTTGTCCAGAGGCGCCTGCGGGTTAACTTTCGCCAGAGAAATTTCGGCCACCACGGTATATTCACTGAAGGTGCTGGTGCCCATATAGTGATAAATAGGCTCGCCGTTATAAGAGAAACGGGTGGTGCCATCTGGCATCAGACCCTTACCCTGAGTGGCGCGTACCGCCTGACAGAGGTTGGTTTTGCCCGATTTACAGAACTTACACTCGCGACACTCGGCGGTGTACAGAGGGATCACGTGATCGCCCGGTTGCAGACTGGTCACGCCTTCACCCACTTCGACCACAATACCGCCGCCTTCGTGGCCCAGTACTGCCGGGAAAACGCCTTCCGGATCGTCGCCAGAAAGAGTAAAAGCATCGGTATGACATACGCCGGTATGGGTAATTTTGACCAGCACTTCGCCTTTTTTCGGCGGTGCGACGTCAATCTCAACGATTTTTAGCGGCTGGCCTGGGCCAAACGCGACTGCTGCACGTGATTTCATATTCTCTCTTCCTCGTCGTGATTTTATTTTAAGTAGGATCGTAGCAGATGGCCGACTTCCGCCATTCTGGCGGCGCGTTGGTCTGGCGTCGTTTCGCCGCTCACCAGTTCATCTTGCAGGTGAATTTCAACCATTTCGCCCATCAGGCCGTTAGCGGCACCGCGAATAGAGGCGATCTGTTGCAGGATAGTCATGCAGGGTTCGCCGGATTCCAGCGCCCGTTCGAGCGCTTCAACCTGGCCGCGAATGCGTCGTACCCGGCTGAGGGCACGTTTTTTATCTTCAGGTGAGTGTGGCATGGTTACGCCCTCAAAATCATATAGGGGGGTATACTATATTTTTTCATTTAAAGAGGCAAATCAACTCGCCGCTTTAACCGTAGCATAGCGGCGAAAATTTGCGTTTAATCGAGCTTGAGGGTCATGAGAAACAAAAAACCCGCCTAAGCGGGTCTGAAGATGTTTAGCGTTTGCGCGGCATCATCCGCAGCAGCGTGTTGTCTTTCCAGAAGTAATGGTGCATCAGCGCCGCCAGCGCATGCAGGCCGACGATAAAGTAGCCGGTGTTCGCCAGCAGCTCGTGCCAACCCTTCAGCGTATCCACCAGCTCAAAGTTGCTTTCTGCCGCATGGGGCATGGTCAAACCAAAAGCAAACCACGGATTGCCACGATAATACATCATCACCATGCCAATCACCGGCAGCGCGATAAACAGCAGATAGATAACCAAATGCCCGAGGTGCGCAAAGCCCGTCATCATTGGCGACGGTTTGGGCACAATTGGCGGTGCGGGAGATTTCAGGCGTACGAGCAGACGCGCCACCATCAGTACAAAGACAGAGATCCCGCAAGAGACATGAATCATATTAATGACCGGCCGCGCGCTCCGAGGGAAAAAGCCTCGTAGCTCCATTGCCGCATAAGCGCCAATCACTAACAAAAAGACCAGCCAGTGGATGCCTATCTGCAGGCCGGAGTATTTATCGCGCATGGAAAACCCTTAAGGAAACAGTGATGCCGTCAACATAACTACCTTTCCTTAAAAATTCATTAACTTTTACGAAGCATTAACAAACTATTGCTGAACATGATGTAATCAGATTAAAAGCAAACAGTTAGCGCCGTTTTATTTGGGGGTGACGTCGTCCGGGTTCACCAGCCCCTCTTCTGGCCTGACCGAAATTTATCGTCCAGACTTAAAGCAAAGACGTGGTCTGCATCGGCATTGTGCTTTACACTGCGCGCTGCAAAAACTGAGTAGATAAACGATTAACCAGGCGGTAAGGCGATGAACGGAACGATCACAACGTGGTTTAAAGATAAAGGTTTTGGATTTATCAAAGATGAAAACGGTGAGAACCGTTATTTTCATGTGATTAAGGTCGCCAATCCCGATCTGATTAAGAAAGATGCAGCCGTCACTTTCGAACCCACTACCAATAACAAGGGCTTATCCGCTTATGCGGTAAAAGTGATACCGGAAAGCAAATACATCTATATCGCGGGTGAGCGTATTAAGCTCACGTCGATCAAGTCCTATCTGGTTTACAGCGAAGAAGTGCCAGCCGACACCCGCATTGATAAAGAAAACGCTGTACTGTCTGTAGGTGCGCTGATGGGGAGTATCAGGCCAAAATCAGCCGCTAAACCGGGTGAAATGCGCTCGCTGAAAAAGCTGGCGGTGACCACTTTTCAGGGAACGACGTTAATCTTTTCTGAAGATGAAATAGACGTGGATGCCACGGTAAAAATGCTCAAGGTCTGAAATGATCCTGTGCCGAAATCTTGCTTGCATAAGCAGGATTTCGGCATCGTTGAGTCGTCAGGATATTTGGCGTATTTATTTAACCGAGAGTTCCTTGCGGATAAGTTCTGCCCCTGCACTTAACGCATTTAGTTTGCCTGCGGCTACCCGACGAGATAACGGCGCCATACCGCAGTTGGTAGAGGGATAAAGCTTGTCAGCGTCGACAAACTGAAGGGCTTTGCGTAATGTGTCAGCAACCTCCTCCGGCGTCTCAATAGAATTCGTTGCCACGTCGATAGCCCCGACCATCACTTTTTTACCGCGAATCAGCTCAAGCAGGTCCATCGGAACATGCGAGTTATGACATTCCAGTGAGATGATATCGATACTGGATGTTTGCAGCTTAGGAAATGCTTCTTCATATTGACGCCACTCTGTGCCCAACGTCTTTTTCCAGTCGGTGTTCGCTTTGATGCCATATCCATAGCAGATATGTACCGCCGTTTCGCATTTCAGCCCTTCCACTGCTCTTTCTAAAGCCGCGATCCCCCAGTCATTCACTTCATCAAAAAACACATTAAAAGCCGGTTCATCAAACTGGATAATATCGACGCCAGCAGCCTCTAGCTCTTTGGCTTCCTGATTCAATATTTTCGCAAATTCCCAGGCCAGTTTTTCGCGGCTTTTATAGTGGTCGTCATAAAGTGTATCAATCATGGTCATAGGCCCAGGTAGCGCCCATTTAATAGGTTGTTTGGTGAGCTGGCGTAAAAACCGCGCGTCCTCAACAAAAACGGGTTTTTGGCGTTCAACAGCACCCGTGACGGTTGGGACACTTGCTTCATAGCGATTACGAATTTTCACCACTTCACGTTTTGCAAAATCAACACCGCTGAGGTGCTCAATAAACGTTGTCACAAAGTGCTGACGCGTTTGCTCACCATCGCTGACAATATCGATACCTGCACGTAATTGATCGTACAGAGCCAAACTTAGCGCGTCCTTTTTCCCCTCAATTAACTCTTCATTTTGTAGTTTCCAGGGGGACCATAGTTTCTCAGGCTCGGCGAGCCACGAAGGTTTGGGTAAACTGCCCGCAGTCGAAGTAGGTAATAATTTTTTCATAATAGTTGGCCTTATATCGTTAATTAAATAGCGTACTGAGCAGACCACTGATCGAGAATGTTCTTGTACGGTTTAATGAAGTTCTCTTCAGTAAATTTCCCCTGCTCAATAGCCAACTGGCTACGCTCTTCGCGGTCATAAACAATTTTTGTCAGTGAGTGATCCTGGTGATTCAGGTCAGGTTGATAGCACTGCCCTGCCGCAGAGTTGGCGTTGTAAATCTCAGGCCGATAAATTTTCTGGAAAGTTTCCATCGTGCTAATGGTACTAACCAGCTCAAGATTAGTGTAATCGCTCAGTAAATCACCTGAAAAATAAAAAGCCAAAGGTGCGACACTATTTGCAGGCATAAAATAACGAACCTGCAAGCCCATTTTTTTGAAATAGCCCTCAGTCAATGACGTTCCATTCTGTTGGTATTCAATGCCCAGCACAGGATGCTCATTACCTGTTCGATGGTAGGTGTTTTTATTGGATACGCTGAGGCATATCACCGGCGGTTTGCTAAAGTTATTTTTGTACTCATTTGAGTTTACAAAATATTTAAAGATATTACCGTGTAAATCGCCAAAATCATCGGGAAAACTAAACGCTGATTGCTGTTTATTGTGTTCTAACAGCAACACGCTAAAATCATAATCTCTGACATAAGAAGAGAAGTTATTCCCTACAATGCCTTCAATACGTTCGTTGGTTTTTTTATCAATAATATTCGTTTTTAATATTTCTATTACCGGGAAAGTGTCGCCATTAGCCTCGATACTCATCTCGACAGAAATGATTTCAAGCTCGAGCGAATAACGCTCGCCTTTCGGATTATCCCAGTGCGCCAGCGTGTTGAAACGATTGTCAATCATCAATAAAGTGTTACGCAAATTCTGCTGGCGATTTTGCCCTCTGGCTAAATTAGCAAAATTAGTTGTAATACGCGTATTTTCAGAAGGGTTATAGTTTTCATCGAAAATACTGCTCTTAATCGTAAAAGTAAAATTTTTATTCATCGCAATTTTGCATCCTGAGTCCTGGCATGAAAACTGAATTTATACCCGTCATACTTCAAGTTGCATGGGCGTTGGCTCAGTCAGCGGTCTTCATGTTGCCAATAAGTTAATATGGTGTATTTTATGCCAGAGCCACTGGATGAGTGAAAGCGACTTAATTTCATTACAACATGAGCTATCTTCATGATCTTCTGTCGCTGATTTGGCGCCAGGCCAATCCTGTTCACAATCTGCCTACCCCAGCTTATCGTCGATGGTAAAAAAATTACCGTGTACGCAGAGAAAGCGCAGGTGCGAAAAAGGTGCTGATTTCCGCGCCAGCAGGCGACATGACCACCCTCCACGCCTATACCGGCACCCAGTCGTTGGTTGATGGCCCACGCGGTAAACTAAAAGGCCATGCCCAGCACGTACCGACCAAAACAGGATCGGTAACGGAACTGGTCTCCGTGCTGGCGAAAAAAACCACCGCTGAAGAGGTCAATCAGGCGATGAAAAACGCGGCGACGAACAATGAATCGTTCGGCTATACCGAAGAGGAAATTATCTCGTCAGATGTGATTGGTAGGCAGGTAGGCATTTCGGTTCAATTTACGACGCCACGCAGCTTGAGATAGTCGAAGCCGGTGATGTTCAGTTGGTCAAAACCGTGACCTGGTACGATAACGAATATGGCTTTGTCACCCAGCTCATTCGCGTGCTGGATAAATTCGCAAAATAAACAGCAAGCAGCAGTACCTTGCCTGGCTGGCAAAAACCACACACTCCTCGTAACCCCATCCCCCCCGGGAGGAAGCCCCCCCCTGCGGCCTTCCTCCCGGGGGCGGCGCAAAGCGCCTTGCCCGGGCTACGGGACCGCAGACGGCTCAAAACTTGTAGCCCGATGTGATGGACACCTCCCACCTTACGGCATCAGAACGTGCCAGACTGGAAGTGTTACCTGCAGTCCACAGGAGGAGGTGTCCACCATGAATATTAAACGTATCGGTCTTGACCTGGCAAAAAATGTCTTTCAGATCCATGCTGTGGATCACCATGAACATGTCGTCGTGCGGAAATCTCTCCGCCGCGCCCACATGCACGCTTATTTCTCTCAGCTGGCTCCCTGCACCATCGGGATTGAAGCCTGCGCATCATCCCACTACTGGTCCCGCGAACTCACCCGCATGGGGCATACCGTGCGCATTATTCCCCCGAAATTCGTCAAGCCTTACCTCAAAGGCAACAAGAATGATGCCAACGATGCCGAAGCCATCTGTGAAGCCATCAGCCGCCCCGCCATGCGCTTCGTCGCGGTTAAGACAGAGCGCCAGCAGACCCTTCAGGCGGAGCATCGCGTGCGGGCCAGAGTGATAAAAAGCCGCACGGCGCTGTGCAACGAGATACGGGGCTTTCTGGGCGAATTCGGCGTGGTGCTGCCGGTCGGCATCAGCCAGTTGCGTAAGGCGCTGCCGGAGATACTGTCACAGCAGGAGCAGTGGGATGACCGGTTTATGCGCCTGCTGTGCGAGCTGGCCGAAGAGCTGCGGATGCTGGATGACCGGGTGGCGGGGCATGACCGGCGGCTCGCAGAGGCGGCGCGGGAAGATATCTGCATCCAGCGGCTGATGAAAATAGAAGGTATCGGCGTGATAACCGCCAGCGCGATGGTGGCGTTGTTGGGTGACGCGACGCAGTTTAAGAACGGTCGGGAGATGGCGGCTTATGTGGGGCTGGTTCCCCGGCAGCACTCAAGCGGCGGTAAGCAGCAGCTGGGGCATATCAGCAAGCGGGGTGACAGCTACCTGCGTACGCTGGTCATCCACGGGGCACGGTCAGTTCTGAAGACATGTGCAGGCAAAGAAGACCGGCGGAGCCAGTGGCTGCAGTCGGTGGCGGAAAGACGGAACCGGAATATCGCGACGGTGGCGCTGGCGAACAAGAATGTGCGGATAGCGTGGGCGGTGATGAGTCGCGGAGAAGATTACCATGGTTCACGGGTCGCCGGTTAACCGACACCCCGTGAACCATGCAGTAAAAAGAGCAGTAACCCTGTCGTGAGATTGCGAAGCGATTTAGCGTGATGAGTAACCGGTAAGACCAGCACCTGAGAAATCCGGCCTGTCCGAAGGCTCCCTGCGAAGCAAAGCCGATAGCCCGAAAGGAAGCAGGTGCGCAGAACACATCATGGCCCGGGTACGACGGTACCGAAAGAGAGGCCGGATATACGAACGCAACTTACCCTGGTGACTCACACAAAAAATAGCTTGCATCACGGGAGGTGTCCATATACGGACAGATGCGCAGCATCGCCTCCGGGAGGCGTGGCTACCCGCTGACTTAGGCTTGCAAATAGACTACCTGAGTTTGCAGATACTCATTCAGGCCATGACGCCCATCTGCACCGCCAATTCCCGATTTACGCCATCCGGCATGGAAGCCCTGCATCGCTTCAAAGTTTTCGCGGTTGATGTAGGTTTCGCCGAACTTCAGCCCTTTTATCGCCTTCATGGCAACGTTCAGATCCCGCGTATAAATGGAAGAGGTCAGACCATAATCGCTGTCGTTAGCCATTGCCAGCGCCTCTTCGAGCGTGTCAAACGCCACCACCGGCAGTACCGGGCCAAACGTCTCTTCATGAACGATGTCCATCTCCTGACGCACATCCAGCAGTAGCGTCGGCGGATAAAAATAGCCCTTGCCTGCGACAGCTTTACCACCAAGGACAACGCGGGCGCCCTGCGCGACCGCCTTCGCCACCTTCTGCTCAACGCGCTCCAGCGCGGCGGCGTTGATCAACGGCCCCATGGCGATATCGTCACGTGATGCCGGGTCGCCAAACTGCACCGCTTTCATCGCTTCGCCAAGTCGGTTAACGAAGCGGTCGTAAATCCCTTTTTGCACATACACGCGCTCGACGCAGTTACACACCTGCCCGGTATTGATGACTCGTGAATCCACCACCGCTTTGACCGCCAGCTCGATATCCGCATCATCCATCACGATAGCGGGCGCTTTACCACCCAGCTCAAGGCAAACTTTGGTGATGTTTTTCGCCGCCGCAGCCATGATTTTCTCACCCGCCACCACGCTGCCGGTCATGCTAACCATCGCCACTTTCGGGTTACCCGCCAGCTCCTGGCCCACGGTTTCGCCACGGCCCAGCACCATGTTAAATACGCCCTTCGGCAGTCCGATCTCATGAACAATTTGCGCAAAGGCGATGGCGTTATTTGGCGTAAATTCACTCGGTTTAATGACGATGGTATTGCCGGTAATCAACGCAGGAGCCAGCTTGCGGGCAATCAGGAAAAACGGGAAGTTCCACGGCAGGATACCGGTCGTTACGCCCAGCGCACGTTTAAAGACTAGTATGTTTTCGCCCGGACGGTCACTCTGGAGGATTTCACCTTCATAACGGCGTGCCCATTCGGCCATGTAATCGAGGTAATCAGCGGTAAATGAGACTTCGACTGCCGCCAGTTGCTGAATTTTCCCACCTTCGGCGACAATCAGCGCGGCGATTTCATCCGCCCGCTCGCGAATACCGGCAGCAATTTTGCGCAACCACCCCGCCCGCTCAATAGCTGGCAGCGCTTCCCAACCGGGCTGTGCGCGTTCAGCTGCCTGAATCGCCCGTTGTGCATCCTCCGCGCTCCCGTCAGGAATGCGCGAAAGCAGCGCTTCCGTCGCCGGGTTGATAACATCAATCCAGGCATCACCGCGGCCAGATTCAAACTGACCGTCAATGTACATAGGGTGTTGAACGGGTGCTGTCATGGTTTGCTCCTGTGGAGTTATTGTTTTTAACAAGTGAATTTAATGTTAAAAACTATCTCCTGAACGGCAAATCGACAGTCCGGACGCGCATTATTGTGAGTTATTTCATAAAAATAGATGAGTTAGACGCAGAAAAAATCACAATTTCGTAACACATAATGCCCGTTTGCGATAACTCTGACTCAAACGGGCAAATTTTTCGATTCAGTGCTTAGCAGCAATTCGTTGAAAGGGGATCTGAAGGTGTTTTCAGGAATATGTTGTTGAAGTGGAATACTCCGTTCACGTCTGTTCTGTACACCTTATTATTTCCTCTACGAGTGAAAGGCATGGGGGGGCGTTTCGCCCGCCCCCCATGACCCCCGGCATTGCGCTGAAAATTGCCGCTACGCGGTTCGCTCCACTTCGGCTTCATCTGGCGGCCAGCCCTGGATGCGCGCCTGCGTTCTCGCCAATTTCCTTGATGCGCCAACCCCATCGCTGCAAGCCCGCATTTAAAACCACTGACTAAAGAACCTAACCCAGCGTTCGCGCGCTCAGCGCATCGGACAACAGACGATCATCGCGCAGCGTCTCCCACGCCTGCACAATATGCGGCGGAATATCCACATGGGCGATAAACCCCTTACCCAGCGGACCGTATCCCTGCGGATTATCTGCCAGCCGCGGCAGTTCGCCGAGGATTAACGCCAGATAGCGCCCAACCGGCCACAGACCCTCTTGCTCACCACTGAAGGTTAAACCGTTATCACTATTACACAGCACAGGCGAGCAGCCCGGCGTGCTGTACCATTGCGGCGCAGCGGTCTCCTCCCCCTGCCAGACGCGGGCAAACGTCGCCATCGTTCTGCGCTGCATCGTCGGGTCTTGAATCACCACGCCCGTGCGATGTGCAATCTCTCTATCTTCGAGCATTTGTCGGGTAAAGCGCGCGTTCTCTCCGCAGTTGGTGGAGCGGTCTTCCACCACAATCCTTTCACGAGGAATCTGCCAGAACTGATGGGCGATATCAGCAAGAATATGCGACTCGGCGCGCCCCGATACCGACAGCATCCGGTAGCGAGAGTCGCTCAACACCGCATCATATAAAAATGAGGTGGAATGGCCGATGCCACCACTGATCAGTAACGGCACAGCGTGACGTACCGCCAGCTGGCAGGCAAAATCAATGGTCGGGATCACCGCATTGCCCGCCAGTACCACCACATCTATTTGCGGATCCTGCGACAAATCATCCTGCGCCAGCCAAGCCCCCAGCCGGTTTGCCGCGTCTAATGTGGCCTCCGGCAGCGATGGAAAATATTCTGACATGCTCTCTCCTTTTCACTCAATGTCATCTTGAGCATCATCATAAACCGCTCAGGCCTTTAATCGTCAATAAACGAGAATCTGTAACAAGATTGAAATAACAAGAAACGTCCAAAAACAGCGTGGTTGCACCTGAATAACTCACCACTGAATGCAATTTTTTTAGCGTATTAGTTTAAAAACAGGTCTAAAAATCCACGCTATCTGCCATAAAAAACCGCAAAGTTCATCTCATCTCGCCGCCCAAAACTTGCTAAATGCAACTCACAACTCTAGTTTTCTTAACAATTAAATAACCTCATCACTCACCAGGTTGCACCGGTAAAAGGCTGGGTAGCACCTGATAGTGATGATTCTGGCAGGAGTACATTGAATAATGACAATACAAGACGGCAGCACCGCATCAATCCTTAAGAAAAACAAAAAGGTGCTCATTGCCAGCCTCACCGGTAGCGCCATTGAATGGTTTGACTATTTTCTTTACGGCACGGCGGCCGCGCTGGTGTTCAACAAGATTTTCTTTCCGATGGTCGACCCGGTGATTGGCTTAATCCTCTCCTGGCTCTCGTTCTCACTGACCTTTTTCATCCGTCCGATTGGCGGCGTCGTCTTCGCGCACATCGGTGACCGGATCGGACGCAAGAAAACGCTGGTCCTGACGCTTTCCCTGATGGGCGGCGCAACGGTCGCCATTGGACTGCTGCCCACCTATGACATGATCGGTTTATGGGCACCCGCGCTCCTGATTACCTTACGTATCGTTCAGGGGATGGGCATCGGCGGCGAATGGGGCGGCGCGCTATTGCTGGCTTACGAATATGCACCGGAAAAGCGCAAAGGCTTCTTCGGCAGCATCCCGCAGGCTGGCGTGACCATCGGTATGCTGATGGCCACGTTTATCGTCTCGCTGATGACGCTGTTCAGCGAAGAGCAGTTTCTCTCCTGGGGCTGGCGCATCCCTTTCCTGCTGAGCTCGGTGCTGGTTCTTATCGGTCTGTGGATCCGCAAAGATATTGATGAAACACCGGAATTTAAGAAAGTAAAACAGTCAGGCCAGGTAGCGAAATCGCCACTGCGCGATACGCTCAAATTTCACTGGCGTGAAGTACTCATTGCCGCCGGGCTAAAGGTGGTCGAAACCGCACCGTTCTATATCTTCTCCACCTTCGTCGTCAGCTATGCCACCACCACGCTGAGCTATCAAAAATCCCAGGCATTGGAAGCCGTCACCCTCGGCGCGCTGGTCGCCACGGTAATGATCCCACTAATGGGACTCTTGTCAGATAAAGTCGGGCGGCAAAAAATGTACACGCTCAGTGTGATATTGCTTGGCCTGTTTATTGTGCCGTGGTTTCTGCTGCTGGATACCCGCACCACGTGGGGTATTGCGCTGGCGACGGTGATTGCGTTCGGCATTCTGTGGGCACCCGTTACCGCCGTGCTGGGAACGCTATGCTCAGAGATCTTCAGCGCTAACGTTCGTTATACCGGTATCACCCTCGGCTACCAGCTGGGCGCAGCGCTTGCCGGAGGAACCGCTCCGCTGATCGCCACCGGCCTGCTGGCAAAATATGACGGCGACTGGGTGCCAGTCGCGTGGTATCTGGCAGGAACGGTTGTCATTCCACTTATCGCTATTTTCTGCGCCAGCCGCATAAAGCAGGCGCCTGCCGCCATTGCCGCCCGGGCTGGGACGCGATAAGCCAATACGCTGCCGACAGCGGACCACCGTTGTCGGCAGCAGACGAAAAACTGCCCACTGCGATGCAACAAAGTCAACACATCCACATAGCGTTTTGTTCACTTTTTGAAGAGAGTCAAGATTCTAATAAATAGGGATAAATAGCCGCAACTACGGCTTTAATGCACAAAGATGCATATTCATCCGCAGCAGGCGTTATTTCTCGTTTTTTTATTCATAAAAAACTCAAACCCACCCGTAACGACAGCATATTCTGAATTTTTGCCAAATACCGTCCCATTAAATTGGTGATAACATTCTCGTTACAGAGTTTCTCGCTGTATCTTTCCACGGTTAACAAAATAATTATCACTGCAAAACAGGACTCTTATGGAAAAGTTATCTTACGCTTCTGAAAGTAGTACATCCCCATGGACCACCTACCTGCGCCAAATCGACCGCGTCGCGCCCTACCTGGGCGATCTCGCCTACTGGATCGAAACCCTGCGCCACCCAAAACGCGCGCTGATTGTTGATATTCCGGTACAAATGGATGACGGTACCATCCGCCATTTCGAAGGCTATCGCGTCCAGCACAACCTCTCGCGCGGGCCAGGTAAAGGCGGGGTGCGCTACCATCCGGATGTAGACCTGAATGAAGTGATGGCGCTCTCTGCCTGGATGACCATCAAGTGTGCTGCAGTCAATATTCCTTACGGCGGCGCTAAAGGCGGGATCCGCGTCGACCCGTTCTCATTATCCGAAGGTGAACTGGAGCGTCTGACCCGCCGCTATACCAGCGAAATCGGCATTATTATTGGGCCGCAAAAAGATATTCCGGCACCAGACGTCGGCACCAACGGTAAAGTGATGGCCTGGATGATGGATACCTACTCCATGAACCACGGCACCACCATCACCGGCGTGGTTACTGGTAAGCCTATCCACCTCGGCGGCTCTCTGGGCCGTGAAAAAGCCACCGGACGCGGCGTATTCGTGACCGGACGCGAAGTGGCTCGCCGCAGCGGGATCGAAATTGAAGGCGCGAAAGTAGCGTTACAGGGTTTTGGTAACGTCGGTAGCGAAGCGGCACGCCTGTTCGCGGGCGTCGGCGCGCGCATCGTGGTGATTCAGGACCACACCGCCACCCTGTTTAATGAAGGCGGCATTGATATGGCCGCGCTGACCGCATGGCAGACCGAGAACAAACAGATTGCCGGTTTCCCCGGCGCGCGCGAAATCGCCAAAGAAGAGTTCTGGACGACGCAGATGGATATTCTGATCCCGGCGGCGCTGGAAGGCCAGATTACGCGTGAACGCGCGGAAACCATCAGCTGCAAACTGGTACTGGAAGGCGCTAACGGCCCGACCTACCCGGAGGCAGACGATGTGCTGGCCGAACGCGGCATCGTGGTGGTACCGGACGTTATTTGTAACGCCGGCGGCGTCACCGTGAGCTACTTTGAATGGGTGCAGGATATGGCCAGCTTCTTCTGGAGCGAAGAGGAGATCAACGCCAAGATGGACCGCATAATGACCGATGCGATCGTTCATGTCTGCGAAAAAGCCGCTGAAAAAGAGTGCTCTTTGCGTACTGCCGCCTATATCGTGGCCTGTGAGCGCATCCTGATGGCGCGTAAAGATCGCGGTATTTATCCGGGATGATCTGCCCCTCTCAGCCCGGTTTATGCCGGGCTTGAGTCTGCTGGTCTATTTTCGCCGGATGGCGGCTTACGCCTTATCCGGCGTACAAAACCCACGGTACCAACATGTTATGCCTCCTCCCGTAGGCCCGTGCAAGCGTAGCGCCGCCGGGCAATGCAACACCTTCTTAGCCCAACCGGTTGTGTTTTCTTATCCCCCTACAATAAACGCACATACCGTTAACCGATTTTTATCAATCAGCTTGAATTCACGCTTTTGCCAGGCCTAAAATCATTAGAGCTCTAACGATATTGCAGACTGGCCTATGGATAACCGACAGCTTAACTTTTCTCATCTTTTATATCTCACCGCCCACCACTGGCGGCTGGCGGTTAACCGTCGGCTCAAAAACCTTGGCATGAGCCAGGCCAGTTGGGTCGCCGTTGCCGCCATTGCGCGCAATGAACAGCCGCTGTCACAAAGCGAGCTGGCCCAGGAGCTGGGCGTCGAAAGCGCCACCCTCGTGCCGCTGCTTAATCGGCTGGTCGATCTCGGCCTGGTTGAGCGGGTCAAAACCGAACGCGATAAGCGTAAACGGCTGCTGATCGCCACCGCCAAAGGCCTTGAGATTTATCAACAGGTGAAAACGGTGGCCGACGATTTGCGTGAGGAGATCCTCACCGCCATTACCCCTGAAGAACAGCAACAGACCCAGCGGGTGCTGGAAAAACTGCTGCGCGAGGTGGAGAAAAAATAATGCCTCGCCGTAAAAGTAACCCCTACGTTCCCCACGACTGGGCCCCGCATGAAAAACCGGCCATTCTCGGCTCACCTTCAACGCCTATTCACAGCACGCCAAAACGTATTGCCTACGGAATCGTCGGGCTGCTGGTATGCCTGACCGGGGCGCTGGGCAACGCGGTGGTCACTGCCAACCTGCAGCTATTGCAGGGGACCTTTGCCGCCTGGTCGACGGAGATCGCCTGGCTACCGGCGGTCTACGTGATGACCAACGTCTCCATCAACCTGCTGCTGGTGAAATTCCGCCAGCAGTTTGGCCTGCGCGCCTTTACCGAAGGTTTTCTGGTGCTCTACGTGCTGGTGACCTTCTTCCACCTGTTCGTCAACGACCTCAGTTCAGCCCTGATGGTGCGCGCGGCGCATGGCATGGTGGCGGCAGCACTCAGCTCGTTAGGGATTTATTATCAGGTGCAGGCCTGGCCTGCCCGCCATCGGCTAAAGGCGCTGACTATCGGCATCACTGGCTCCTCGCTGGCGATCCCCCTTGCCCGCCTTTTCTCTACCGAACTGCTGCAAATTGATGAGTGGCGCGGGCTGTACTTCTTCGAACTGGGGCTGGCGCTGGTGTCGCTGGCCTGCGTGATGGCGCTGAAACTGCCGCCGAGCGATCGCAAAAAAGTATTCGAGAAGAAAGATTTCATCACCTTTTGCCTGCTGGCGCCGGGGATGGCGCTGGTGTGCGCAGTGCTGTCGCTGGGGCGTCTGGACTGGTGGTTTGAAGCGCCGTGGATTGGCTGGTCGCTGGCGGGCGCGGTGGTGTTGATTGTTTCCGCTATCGCCTTTGAACATAACCGCAGCAACCCGCTGCTCAATACTAAATGGCTATCCAGTGGCAGTATTCTGCGCCTCGGGCTGATTATGCTGCTGATCCGTATCGTGCTGGCGGAGCAAAACACGGGGGTGATCGGCTGGCTGCAGTACGTCGGCCTGCAAAATGAGCAGATGACCAATCTGGCCTGGTCTATTTTTGCCGGGATCGCCTGCGGGATTGTCGCCAGCTGCCTGACGCTCAATCCGCAGCGCCTCTACTGGCCCACCGCCACGGCGCTGGCGTTGATAATGATTGCCTCACTGCTCGACAGCCAGTCGACGATCCTCACGCGCCCGGAACAGCTGATGTTCAGCCAGTTCCTGCTCGGTTTCGGCAGCGCCTTCTTCCTCGCCCCGGCGATGCTGGCGGGCATTGGCGGCGTGATTGCCGATCAGCGCAACCTGGTGAGTTTTTCGGTGCTGTTTGGGATGAGCCAGAATATTGGCGGTCTGCTGGGCTCCGCTATTCTCGGCACCTTCCAGACCTGGCGGGAGAAGTTTCACTCCAGCCAGCTTGCCGACCAGCTCACCACGCTTAATCCGCTGATCACCGAACGCTTACAGCAATACAGCCAGATGTACCAAAGCCAGATTGGCGACAGCACGCTGCTGAACGTTCAGGCCACCACGCTGCTGCAAAACGCCGCCACGCTACAGGCCAATATTCTCGCTTACAACGACACGTATCTGCTGACGGCGGCGATTTCCGCCGCCACGCTGGTATGGGTTTTCTGGCGCTTAATAAGATTGCGTATTACCGCCCGCATCGCGCTGAAACGCGCGACGGGCAGCAAATAAAATTTTCACTCTGGAGTTATTATGAGTCAGCAGGATGCGGCCAAACAGCAGGCCAACACCCGTAACAATATTCGCGTCGTTTCCATCTTTACCGCTGCAGCGATTGGTATCGTCGGCGTACTGGTTATTCTCTACGCCTGGCAGCTACCGCCGTTTACCCGCCAAAGCCAGTTTACCGATAACGCCTATGTGCGCGGGCAGACCACCTTTATCAGCCCGCAGGTTAACGGCTATATCACTCAGGTGAAGGTGCAGGATTTCAATCAGATTAAAGCCGGAGACGTGCTGTTTCAGATTGACGATCGCATTTATCACCAGCGCGTTCACCAGGCGGAAGCTCAGGTGGCGATGAAAGAGGCGGCGCTGAAGAATAACCTGCAACAGCGTAAAAGCGCCGAGGCAGCGATCGCGCGTAACGAAGCGGCGCTGCAAAACGCCCGCGCGCAGAATCTTAAAACGCAGGCGGATCTGAAACGCGTTCAGGAGCTGACCGCCGACGGTTCCCTTTCCATTCGCGAGCGCGATTCTGCCCGCGCCAGCGCGGCGCAGGGCAATGCGGATATTGAACAGGCGAAGGCAACGCTTGAGATGTCACGTCAGGATCTGCAATCGACCATCGTTAACCGTGATTCGCTGGTGGCCGATGTCGCCAGTGCCAAAGCGGCGCTGGAGCTGGCGCAGATCGACCTGCAAAACACCCGAATAGTCGCTCCGACTGACGGCCAGCTAGGACAGATTTCCGTCCGGCTGGGCGCTTACGTCACCGCCGGGACGCATTTGACCTCGCTGGTGCCGCCGCAGCACTGGCTGATCGCCAATCTAAAAGAGACCCAGTTGGCGCAGGTGCGCGTTGGGCAGCGGGTGACTTTCACCGTCGATGCGCTCAACAGCGAGAAATTCACCGGCACCGTGCAAAGTATTTCTCCGGCTACCGGCGTTGAATTCAGCGCCATTTCGCCGGATAACGCCACCGGAAACTTTGTCAAAATCGCCCAACGCATTCCTGTGCGTATCGCCGTAGATGAAGGGCAGAAAAACCACCAGCGGCTGCGTCCGGGGATGTCGGTGCAGGTCACCATTGATACGCGCGGGGAGGAGAAACAATGATCCGCCCGCTCACCCTCGCCGTCATTCTCGCGTTGGTTGGCTGTCAGTCTGCCGACATCCAGCAAGCCGCCCCCACGTTACAAATCCCCGCCGCCTGGCGCGCGGATGTCGGTCCAGGCAGCCCGGTGGAAGGCGTGTGGTGGCGCAACCTTCATGACAGCACGCTCAATCTGTATGTCGATCAGGCGCTGCGTTACAACAGCGACGTGCTGATTGCCCGCGAGCGGGTGAATGAGTATCAGGCGCGGGTTTATGCCGCCGACAGCAGCTTATTTCCCTCTCTTGACGCCGGACTAACCGGCACCCGCACGCGCTCGCAGTCGGCAGCGACCGGCCTGCCTGTTCATAGTACGGTGTATAAAGGCGCGCTAACCGCGAGTTACGATGTTGATATCTGGGGTGCAAACCGCAGTGCCGCCAGCGCGGCGGAGGCTAGCCTTGAGGCGCAAAAGGCCGCTGCCGCGGCGGCGAACCTGACCGTCGCGACGTCGGTGGCGGTTGGCTACGTTACTCTGCTCTCGCTGGATGAACAGCTGCGGGTGACGCAGCAAACGCTGAAATCGCGGGAAGATGCGTTTAATCTGGCGAAACGCCAGTTTGAGACCGGCTACACCTCCCGTCTGGAGCTAATGCAGGCGGATTCGGAACTGCGCTCCACGCGGGCGCAGATCCCGCCATTGCAGCACCAAATCGCCCAGCAGGAAAATGCGCTTAGCCTGCTGATCGGGTCTAATCCTGGAGCCGTTAAGCGCAATGAATTCGCCCAGTTGACGCCGCTGACGCTGCCGGCACAGCTACCGTCAACGCTGCTTAACCGCCGCCCGGATATCGTTCAGGCCCAGCGTCAACTGATCGCCGCCGACGCCACGCTGGCGTCCTCGCAGGCGCAACTGCTGCCGTCAATTAACCTTACCGCCACCGGCAGCATGCAGGACCGCACCCTGCCCGATCTGCTCGATAATCCGCTACGCTTATGGAGCCTGGGCGGCAGTATTTTGGCACCGCTCCTCAACCGTCAGGCGCTAAATGCTCAGGTGGATGTGTCGATGGCCCAGCGCAATCAGGCGCTGTACGGCTATGAGAAAACGGTACGCAGTGCGTTTAAGGAGGTGAACGACAGCCTCGATGCGATTGGCCGCTACGGCGAGCAGTTGACGGAGTTACAGGAGCAGGAGAAAGTCGCCCAGGAGACGCTGCGTATCGCCCAGAACCGCTATCGCAACGGTTACTCATCTTACTTAGACGTGCTGGATGCCCAGCGTACGCTGTTCTCCACTCAGCTCAGCGTGGTGCAGGTGAAAAACAACCTGCTGCTGGCGCAAATTGACTTGTACCGGTCGCTGGGAGGTGGCTGGTCTGATTCATCAGGGATGTAATACGGGAATAGTTAGAGAGTTTATCGCGATGATGGGCAGCGATCCGCGCCTGACGGTCACGGCACTGCAAACGGTGGGCAGCAAAGGCTGGGATGGTTTTACCCTGGCTTGGGTGAACGCGTAATTAACCTGAAAATCCGGATTGCGGCGCTAATCCACGATCCGGATCAGACTGGCTATTGTTATTAGTTAATTCTGATAATGGATTTGTGTATCAGACCGCATACGTCTCTTTTCCGCAATATCGCCCTTCGGCGTAATGTCCGTCTCAACCATATGACTTACTGTACAGTTACCCACGCGATCCCAGGCAGAACATACATCCTGTCGCACTAATTTTGCCTTAGCATTTTCGCGCACCACTTCAGTAGACAGCCAGCGCCCGCGGTCATCCCAGCGCAGCGTCTGGGTTCGATGCATTGCAGAGGTGCCGATTAAGCGACCGTTTTCATCATAATGAAATTCAGTCGTGTAATTTTGCGAGGTTTCATCGTCGTTTATTGTCTCGCGCAGCAGGCGGTTGGCGTCGTCGTAGTGATATTGCCAGGAGTACTGCCCACGCGTTTCACCGTTAACCGTCTTTTTTTCCTTCATCCAGGCGATTCGTCCAAGATCGTCGGTATAAAAATGACGCCTGGAAATAATAAGGGTCCCATGGCTGCCTTCTGCAACGCTCTCCTGTATCCACCCTTTTTCTTTACTCTGCTCCTGTTGGGTGAGCGTCATTTTTGTTTTGATCGACACCGCGCCAATACCTGAATAAGAAGTCACGACTTGCTTCTCCAGCAAACCACAGTGAGAAAAATCCAGCGTTTCACGATAGCTATTGGTATTACCGGCAATATGGACTATTTGCGGATTGCCAGCCAGCGCCGGGGACTGCGTCATAATGAGAACATTAGTCCTGTTGATAGCCAGTTGCGTCCGATCGCAGGAATTCCATTTCCATAGCGTAAATGCAACGCCGCAGGCTACGATGGCCAACGCCAGAAAAACGACTTTCGATTTTTTTCGCATGGCTATTCACTTCCCTGTGAATCATTCCCGATAATGAGACTGATGACAAACCTGTTTTATACCCGTCATACTTCAATTTGCTTATGTGTTGGCTACGCTCGCTCACCCCAGTCACATAGTTATCTATGCTCCTGGGGATTCACTCCCTTGCCGCCTTTAAGCAACTAGAATTATTTAGGGTATAGATATTGGGCGGTGGCTGACGCCTTGCACGGCCTACAAAACCCACAATATCATCATGTTCCGAATTTTCCGTAGGCCCGGTAAGGCGCTAGCCGACACCGGGCAATTCCAGAGAGGCGCACTTTGTCAGCAATTTGATAATCATTTCAACTTCGGCAGATACAATACGTTTATTGATACTCATACTGATATTTCCGCTGTAAGCGTTGCCCCTTTTCCACATATTCCCCATCCGCTGAACGTATTTTCGTAATAATATCAGCCAGCGTACAGTTTCCGATGTTGTCCCAAGCGGAACACACATTTTCCAGAATCAGTTTGGCATTGCCGTACTCAGCCTCGTCAGATAACCAGCGTCCTTTACGGTCCCAGCGAGACTGACGGACGTAAGCAGTGGAGGCAACGCGATTTAAGCGACCATTTTCGTTATAGCTAAAATCGGTGAAAACCTTCTGCGGTGAATCAACATCATATTCCCGAACCAGACGATGCTGGTCGTCATAACGGTAGCGCCAGGTTGTTATGTCGTTCGGTTTCCCCTTCCCTGTCTTGTATTCCTCTGACCAGGCGATCCGCCCCAATTCATCGGTATGGAAATAACGGTTTGTCGTTAAGGTAGACTCTTTTTTATCGCTATCAATGACAATCGTGATTTCCTGTACCCACCCTTTACCGTCATCCTCGCTGTTGCGGCTAAGTTTGATTTTACTGCTTGATGCCATACCACCACCAAAATCACTCTCCCGTGTAGATACACGACTTTCCAGCATACCGCAGCGGGAAAAGATCATCTTGGTGTGATACTGATTATCCTCGCCGGAAATCTGCACGCTACGTAGCTCTCCCGTAAACGGCAGCATCCTTGTCAAAATAAAAAAATTCGCTTCATTGATGGCCAGTTGTGCCTTATCGCAGGCCGGACTGTTTTGCCATTTCCATAGCGTAAATGCTGCGCCGCAGGCCACTACGCCCAACACCAGAAAAACGATTTTCGATTTTTTTCGCATGGTTGTTTACTTCCCTGTTAATCATAAAAATATCACTCTAAATTATTCGGCTGATAGTGTATTTGATAATTCACCTGCATTTCTCGTTCGGTTCCCGCGCGATTTGCATCCGCTTCCCACATATTGATTACCGTACAGTTTCCTACAACGTCCCACCTTGCGCATTTATCCTCAAACCGCATCGTATTACTGGCCGCATTCCCCTGAAGCATACTGGACAACCAGCGCCCTTGTTCATCCCAGCGCAGCAAGCGGGTGCGGGCCCCTTCGGTAATATGCGCTAAGTGCCCATTGATATCGTAGTAATATTCGATAATGATATCCGCCGGAAAATCAGCGTGTTTCATCACTTCACGTATCACACGGTTCTGATCATCATATAGATATTGCCAGGCCGTCGGTTCCCTTTGCTCTTCACCAACACGATATTGACCTTTTGCATGGGTGATCCTGCCCTTTTTGTCGGTAGAGTAATGTCGGGTATCGACGCCAGTCCTGTTCTTATACGAGCCATCAGTTGTTATCTCCATTAGCCATCCCTGCCGTTTATCACGCGTAATATGAATTATCGTTCGCATCGTTTTATTATCACCAATATCACGTTCTTCCGTTTCAGAGCGATTTTCCAATCTTCCGCAGCGGGAGAGAGACATGGAGCCGGATGACTCATAATAATAAAGCTTTCCACGGCCAGAAAACTGCATGGTAAGAGAACCTTCGTCAGGCATCATTGGCGGCATTTTTGTCAGAATAATATAATTTGAATTATTAATAGCCAGCTGTTCTGCCGAGCAAGCGGCCCCGGCCAGGGCTGGAGTACAAAATACGGCGGCTAAACTTGTAATAAGCCCTATTAATTTATTATTCATATGTAATCTATTTCCCTATAGATAAAATCAATGATCTAATGTCGTAGTTTTGCTTCTTGCAGTCATATTAATAGATGCAATAAAAATAATATCAGGTCGGCATGGCGTTTTCACTCCCCGAAAAGAGAATGAAAACGCCATTATCAAGACATCAGGCCGCGATTGCGTCCATCGCCTGCAACACTCGCTTATCCGAAATCGGGTACGGCGTACCGAGCTGCTGGGCAAACAGGCTGACGCGCAGTTCCTCGATCATCCAGCGGACTTCCTGCACGTCGTCATCCTGACGGCGCGCTGGCGGTAGCTTATTCAGCCACTGCTGCCACGCCTGCTCGAGGCTCTCGACCTTCAGCATCTGCACGCGGTCGCGATGCGGGTCGATAGCCATTTTCTCCAGACGTTTTTCAATCGCCTGTAGATAGCGCAAGGTATCGCCCAAACGGCGGAAACCGTTGCCGGTAACGAAACCGCGATAAACCAGCCCGCTCATCTGCGATTTGATATCCGACAGCCCCAGCGCCATGGTCATATCCACGCGGCCTTTCAGACGCTTGTTGACGTTAAATACCGCGGTCAGAATCTGCTCGACCTGTTTGGCTATTTCCACCACCGTCTCGTTCAGCTCGGCGCGCACTTTTTCATGCAGTACGGCAAAGCCCTCTTCCGTCCACACCGGCCCCCCCGCTTCATCGATCAGCTTATCGACGCCGCAGGAGATGCAGTCATCAATCAGATCCAGCACTTTACCGTACGGGTTGAAATAGAGCCCCAGCTTGGCTTTGTTCGGCAGCTTCTCGTGCAGATACTTAATCGGCGACGGAATGTTCAGCAGCAGTAAACGACGCAGACCGCGCCACATTGCCTGCTGCTGCTCCAGCGGATTATCAAACAGCTTGATCGCCACGCTGTCGCGTTCGTCCACCAGTGCAGGCCACGCTTTCACTTTGTAGTTACCACGCTTCTGCTCGTAGCTCTCCGCGAGGGTGCCAAAACTCCAGATATGCAGCCCACTCTGCTCGATACCATCGTCGGCCACCGCCGACAGCGTCTCCTGCACTTTCCCCTTCAGCGCATCCTTCAGCGCCTGGAGCGAACGTCCTTCCTGCAGCTTCTTGTTCTTATCATCCACTACCCGGAAGGTGATTTTCAGGTGATCGGGCACCTGATCCCACTGCCAGGACTCGCGGTCGATAGTCACCCCGGTCATCCGGCGCAGTTCCCGCTCAAGAGAATCCAGCAGCGGTAGCTCAAGCGGCGTGGCTCGGCCTAAAAACGCTTCTGCATAGTTGGGCGCGGGGACGAAGTTGCGGCGAACCGGCTTCGGCAGCGATTTAATCAGCGCGATAACCAGCTCGCGACGTAAACCGGGGATCTGCCATTCAAACCCAGCGTCTTCGACCTGATTTAATAAAGGCAGCGGAATATGCACCGTCACGCCGTCGGCGTCGGCACCCGGTTCAAACTGATAGGTGAGACGCAGCTTCAGGTTGCCCTGATGCCAGAAGTTCGGATAGTCCAGCTTGCTGACCTGCTCCGCCCCCTCTTTAATCAGCATGCTCTTCTCAAAGTTGAGCAGATCCGGCGTCTCGCGACTCGCCAGCTTCCACCACTTATCGAAGTGGCGCGCGGAGACAACGTCATGGCTGATGCGCTGGTCGTAGAACTCAAACATCGTTTCGTCATCGACGAGAATGTCGCGGCGGCGCGATTTATGCTCCAGCTCTTCGATTTCGTTGCGCAGCTTCAGGTTGTCGCGGAAGAAGGCGTGACGCGTCTGCCAGTCGCCCTCCACCAGCGCGTGGCGGATAAACAGCTCGCGGCACAGTGCCGGGTCAATCTGGCTGTAATTCACCTTACGCGCGGCAACGATTGGCAGGCCGTAAACGGTGACCTTTTCGGTCGCCATCACCGCGCCCTGCGCGCGCTCCCAGTGCGGTTCGCTGTACGAGCGTTTAATCAGATGCTGCGCCACCGGCTCAACCCATTCCGGGTCAATACGCGCGGCAATGCGTCCCCACAGACGGCTGGTTTCCACCAGTTCAGCAACCATCGTCCACTTCGGCGGTTTCTTAAATAGCCCGGAACCAGGGAAGATGGAGAAACGCGCATTACGCGCGCCAGTAAACTCCTGCTTATCGGCGTCTTTCATGCCAATATGCGACAGCAGGCCGGTCAGCAGCGCAACGTGAATTTCCCGATATTCAGCAGGTTCGCTGTTAACTGGTATACCCAGCTCTTTGACCACCTGACGCAGTTGGGTGTAAACATCCTGCCACTCGCGCACGCGCAGATAGTTAAGGAAATCGACCCGGCACTGTCGGCGGAACTGATTCGATGACAGCGCTTTCTGCTGTTCGCCGAGGTAGTTCCACAGGTTTACAAACGCCAGGAAGTCAGACTCTTTGTCGTGGAAACGGCGATGTTTCTCATCGGATGCCTGCTGTTTATCCATCGGCCGCTCGCGCGGGTCCTGAATGGAGAGTGCCGAGGTGATGATCATCGCCTCGCGCACGCAGCCGTGTTTTTGCGCTTCCAGCACCATCCGCGCCAGACGCGGATCGACCGGTAATTGACTGAGCTGACGGCCCATTGGCGTCAGCTTATACGCAGTCTGCTGCTCGTCGGTGGTAATCGCCCCCAACTCTTCCAGCAGGCGCACGCCGTCCTGAATATTGCGCTTATCCGGCGCTTCAACAAACGGAAACGCGGCGATATCGCCCAGCCCCAGCGCGGTCATTTGCAGGATAACGGACGCCAGGTTGGTACGCAGAATTTCCGGGTCGGTAAACTCCGGGCGCGACAGAAAATCATCTTCGGAATAGAGACGAATACAGATCCCTTCCGACACGCGACCACAGCGGCCTTTACGCTGGTTAGCGGAGGCCTGCGAAACCGGCTCGATCGGCAAACGCTGCACTTTGGTGCGGAAGCTGTAGCGGCTGATACGCGCGGTACCCGGGTCGATAACGTACTTGATACCCGGTACGGTCAGCGAGGTCTCCGCGACGTTGGTCGCCAGCACGATCCGCCGCCCGCTATGAGCCTGGAACACGCGGTTCTGTTCGCTATTGGAAAGCCGCGCATACAGCGGCAGCACTTCGGTGTGGCGCAGATTCAGCTTATTGAGCGCATCGGCGGTATCGCGAATTTCACGCTCGCCGCTCATAAAGATCAGAATATCACCGGCACTTTCGCGCCCCAGCTCATCAACCGCGTCGAAAATCGCTTGCAACTGATCGCGCTCGGTGTCGTCCGCATCTTCGACAATCGGACGATAGCGCACTTCTACTGGATAAGTTCGACCAGACACTTCGATAATCGGCGCATTATTGAAATGCTTTGAAAAACGCTCAGGGTCAATGGTCGCCGAAGTGATGATGATTTTCAGATCTGGACGGCGCGGCAGCAGCTCACGCAGGTAGCCAAGCAAAAAGTCGATATTCAGGCTGCGCTCATGCGCTTCATCGATGATGATGGTGTCGTACTGCATCAGCAGTCGATCCTGCTGGATCTCTGCCAGCAGGATACCGTCGGTCATCAGCTTGACCATAGTATTGTCGCTAACGTGGTCGCTGAAGCGGACTTTATAGCCGATGCAGCCGCCCGGCTCGGTTTGTAGCTCTTCCGCAATACGGTTGGCCACGGTTCGCGCCGCCAGACGACGCGGCTGAGTATGGCCGATTAAGCCTTTGACTCCGCGCCCCAGTTCCATACAGATTTTCGGCAACTGAGTGGTTTTACCAGAACCGGTCTCGCCCGCCACAATCACCACCTGATGGTCGCGAACGGCTTCGAGAATCTCTTGCTTTTTCTGGCTAACCGGCAGGTTTTCCGGATAGGTGATCTCAGGTCGTGCGGCTTCGCGCAGCAGGACTCTCCCTGCCGCCTGTTCAATTTCTTGCGCCATCTCCTGAAGAATGGCTTGTTGAGCTTCAGGATTTTTAACCTTCTTCACGCCATGCAGGCGACGGGCGAAGCGCGGTTTATCGCGCAACATCAGGCCGTCAAGCCGTTGCAGGAGCTGTGAGAAGGTGAGTTTTTGTTGTTCTGTCATAGCGTTATCGGGCAGCGCACTGCCGGGAAAAATCTCTTTTGAAGTATCGCGTTAGAGTACCACATCCGCGCATTTCGTGCCTTGTTCAAAAAAATTGAACACAGAGTTCGATTTATTGCGCTTTCTCTGTGGCATGATTGTGAATACAGTGTCAACAAGCACCAGGGCATCAGCCCGTCAATCACATTAATAAGGAAACACCCATGAGCAAGGTATTAGTTCTGAAATCCAGTATTCTGGCAGGGTACTCGCAATCTGGTCAGCTGTCCGACTATTTTGTTGAACAATGGCGTGAAAAGCACGCTGAAGACGTTATCACCGTGCGCGACCTGGCAGCAAATCCGATTCCGGTACTGGATGGCGAACTGGTTGGTGCTCTGCGTCCGAGCGATGCGCCGCTGACTCCGCGTCAGCAGGAAGCCCTCGCGCTTTCTGATGAGCTGATCGCTGAACTGCAGGCGAACGATGTGATTGTTATCGCCGCGCCGATGTACAACTTCAACATCCCAACCCAGTTGAAGAACTACTTCGACCTGGTGGCGCGCGCTGGCGTGACCTTCCGTTACACCGAGAAAGGTCCGGAAGGTCTGGTCACTGGTAAACGCGCCGTTGTTGTGACCAGCCGCGGTGGCATCCATAAAGATACCCCGACTGACCTGGTGACGCCGTACCTGTCTACCTTCCTGGGCTTTATCGGCATCACCGACGTGAACTTCGTGTTCGCTGAAGGTATCGCCTACGGTCCGGAAGTGGCTTCTAAAGCGCAGTCTGACGCAAAAGCCGCCATCGACAGCGTTGTTGCTGCATAAGGCTGAATGCCTCCCGCTTCACTGCGGGAGGCATATTTTACTCTTTCTCGTAGCGCAAATACCCTGCCACGCCGCCGCCCCCATCCTTTGGATGATTGATCCCATTGCTCACCTCTACGCAAGGAAAATCAAAAGGCGATACGCCCTCAATGCATGCCACATTCACGCCATACTGCTGCGGATTCGAACGCCGCTGATGAAACGTGTAGATCCCGCACACCGAGCAAAAAAAGTGCACGGCTTCGCCAGTATTAAAGCGATACTCCGTGAGCTTATCTCGTCCACGTAATATATCGATTCCTGCAAGCGGAGCAGAGACCGCCACCGCTCCCCGCATCCGACAGTACGAACAGTTGCAGCGCCGAATGGTATTGAATCCATCGCTGAGTTCAACGGTAAATGCCACCGCGCCGCAGTGGCACTGAGCGGACAGTTTTTCAGCCATAGCGTCTTCTCTCTTCAGGCATTGGTCGTACAGCCTGTATTAGGGTGAATGTAAACAACAACCTGAGAACATACTTAACCATTCACGCCATTAATGCCAGTATCAACATCATCTATGTTGCGGTTCGCCGTTTACCCGGAAGCGGCGCTACGCACCGGTCCGTAGGATCCACAAACAAAAGGGCCATCGGACGATCGCCGCAGATAATCCATACCGCTAGTATCTCATCGCGGGCAGGTTGTTTATCACAATAAAATAACCTATTAGCTGGAATGGCGCGGTCACCACATCCCCGACCAAGGCAAAAGGATACAGAAGACCGAGCGCAGAAAATTTCGAGCCTTCTTTCTCTAAGTTAATCGTCGCCGGTAAGAAGGTCACTTTATCTTTACCGCCAGATTTGCTCTGTAATACGCCGGAGACATAATTCATTCGATAAATCAGTTCAGGACGTTCATCACCCTGGTAAAGACGAAAACCAGAGGCAATCAGCACCTGTTTCTCTTTCTCAGTCAATTGACGATCTCTTACGATATAGCTAATTTCAATCGGCCCGTTGCTGGAAAATTTATGCTTCGAATTCACGTGGAACGTAGTCAAACCCGCATAAAATGATAAATAATTGATATCTATAACATTTCCAACATCTTCTTTTGCCAGAAAATCAGCGAGTGCCTCTCCATCGGAGGTTATCTGATAGGTGTATTTGTCGCCAACCAGACTTAACGTATTCCTCTTTTCCATCCCGTTACTGCTTGCCCGCATCGCGTAAAGCGAGTCTTTATCAATGGTATTGGCGCTTTTACTTCGCTCAATCTTCTCTGACAACCCCATCGTCATACAGCCGGATAAAAGCGGTGTCAGTAATAACAGCGCGCCGATAGTTTTCCATTTCATCATTGATCTTCCTGATTGCTATTTCATATCAAAACATTAAAGCCAGTATCCACATCATCCACGTTGCGGCGACAGCCATCAGCGTTCGGCGAAGCTGTTTGAGTGCGCCCTGCTGGCGCTCGATAAACGTCAGTTCACGCAGTCTTGCACGCCGCCAGATAAAAGCCAGCGCCTCTCCGGCCTGGTCGTTATTCTCCTGCGTGATAAGCGTGAAATAGCGTGCATCCAGCCAGATTCGCCAGCAGCCAAAAAAGACGATGCCGCACAACAACACGATGACGGCGCGCATCACGCCCGGTGGCGCGATAAACATCGCCCATAGCAATGGCGGAGTGGCAAACAGCAGCAAATAGCGCCAGCTGGCCAGCGTATGCTGAAGCAAACGATACTGAAGATCTGCCTCGATTGTTACATTGTCACTTTCTGTTGCCATTGCCGTAGTCTCTCCAGATGTTCATTCGTCAGCACCACCTGCGGGCGACATCGGCGCAGAGACGCCACCGCCTGCTCTGCCGTCGCCACGTGCCCGTAGCACAGGAGCCATGCTGCCACCACCATCGCGCTGCGCGACAATCCCAGCGCGCAGTGAACCAGCACCGATCCCTGCTCCTCGCGCAGCGTTTCCAGCATCGCTACCGCCAGGCGCAGCTCGGCTTCCTCCGGCGGCACCAGATCCAGCATCGGTATGCAGTAATAAGCACGTGATAAGGTTGCGCGGCTGCGCGGAAACTCACAGGTCAGATCCAACACCGCATGTTGCTCAGGCGTGCGGCGTGGATAGCTGCCCAGGTAAACACCCGCAGCGATGGCGTTCACCGGCGGCAGACGGCGTGTGAACCAGCGCATCGACAACCACATACCAACGCGCCACGGTAGCGTCAGCCAGTACACGGCTGGCGGCAGTCGCCCCAGCTCATCTTTTCCCATGGTCGCCGCGCCAAACCCGCCATAGCCGCGTCCGGCAATCAGCAGCGCCAACATCGGCCAAAGCAGCACGATCGGCAGCCAAACGGACCAATGCATTAACAGCATTCCGATCAATATGCAGAGGACAAAACCCAGCAAGTAATAGCGCGCCAGCCTGAAGTGGGTCACATCCGGCTGCTGCCAGCGCCAGCGACTTTGATAAGGCACCATCCAGTCGATTAACATCCCCACCGCGAGCCCGGTCACAATATCGATGAAATGATGCTGCCAGGTGGTCAGTACCGAAACCGCAATCAGTAAAAACCAACCACTGCATAGCCTGCGCCAGCCGCCGGAAAGGTGGCGGCTGAAATGACGCCACAGCAGCCAGCAGAGAATAATATGCAGCGATGGCGACTGATTATACGGCAGGTCGAACTGCTCAAGCTGGCTGAACAACCAGCCCGCCGCGCCGGAAACCGGTGGGCGCGTAAAGCTAAACTGCAAGGGGAAAAGTGCAAATCCGACGCAGGCGAGAACCGAAGCTAACACCAGGCGGTGCACCAGCCGCCGCTGCTCGAAACGCGTCGCGCAGATAAACAACGACAGCCCGTAAAACAGATCCAGACTCCAGTAAGGAATAATGCTCCACGGAATAAAGGGGATCGCCGACTCCCAGCCAAACACGATGCTGCCAACGTCATGGGTCTGAGCATCGCGATAAGCGGTAAATAGATTCAGCTTGCCGTAGGTGAAGAAGAAAAACGGTGCCAAAAAGAGTAACCAGCCAACCGCCTGCAGCATAACCTTACGACGTTCAGTCATCACGGCGCACCGCCATGGAAACGGTGAAAATTCCCCACTCGTCAATCAGCTGCGTACATTTCTCAAAGCCCGCTTCGCGCACCAGTGCATCCATTTCGCCCTGGGTACGCACCCGCATCACCCACGCTTTGCCATCTTTATGGCTGGTCAGCGACCAGGCGATGGTTTTTAACTGCGGGTGCCACGGCTGGCCGGTGTAAATCAGCACCCCACCAGGCGGGATAGCCTGCGCAAGGCCTTTTAGCGACTCACGCACCGGCGCATTTTCCGGGAACAGCTCGTACAGCCCGGAGACAATGCCCAGCGTCGGTTTCGGCTCCAGCGCCGCCAGCTCCGCGCGGTTAAAGGCATCGCCCTGCTCAAAGCGCGCGCGGGCTGACATATCGCGTTCGGCGATCATCTGCTGGCCCTTCTCAACGTTCAGCTCGCTGTAATCACGCAGCAAAATGTCGCTTACCGTCGTTTCTGCCTCCAGCGCATCGAGCACGTAGCGCCCATGTCCGGCGGCGATATCCACCACTCGCACCGGCATGCCTTGTGCTGAGAGTTGCGCCACTGCTTGCTGAATCAACTGCTGGAGATGGACCTTACGCTGACGAATACCGCGCCAGCCAACGCTATTCAGGTAATTTTTATCGATGTGTCGCCCCAGCCAGCTACTGCCCTGCGGCTGGTTACGGTAGACGTAATCGAGGGTGCTGCCAGAGTCAAAACCGGTTGTAAAACCCAGGCGAACACCGGCAGATTGCGTGCCCAGCATCCTCATCGCATAACGCAGCCCCCGGTAAGCTAAATCGTCACAGGAGTAAGGCTCCGGGCCGCCGTTCAATTGCCGCCAACTATCCGCCCCCGGACTCCAGCGATCTTCCTGAGAGTAATCGAAAGGCTGCGGCGGCTGCGCGTACAGCACATCAAGAAACGCGCGTATTTTGTCGAACGCCAGCGCGCGGTCGCGCTCACCCAAGGTATCGTGATAAAAACCGGGCAGCACATGCATTTCTTTCAGCGGGTGACGCAAACGCTGGTAAAAATCACGCTGCGGCTTACGGTGAACCACATAATCCGCGCCGGAGACAAGCATCAGCGTCGGTAACGTTATCGCCGCCGCGTCGCTCACCAGCCGTTCCGCCGTGCGATAGAGATCGAGCAAGATATTGACCGCAATCGCCCGCGCAATCAGCGGGTCCTGGTTAAAACTCGCCACGCGCTGCGGGTCGTGCGTCAGGTATTTTCCTTTTACATAGGAATTAACAAAAAACAGGCCGCGCAGCTTGTGCATCAATCCCAAACCCGCACGCGCAAACGGAACGTAAAGCTTGACCTTAAACGCCGGTGAAGCCAGCACCAGGCCGCGAATATTCGGCGCATAATCATGGGCCCAGGCGGCGGCCAGCACAGCGCCAACGCTTTGCGCGATCACCGTAACGTCCAGCATCTCAGCCTGAGAATTCACAGCTGTAAAGCGAACAAACTCATCGACATCGCGCACCGAGCGCGCCAGCGAGGGACTGAACCCGCGCTCTCCCGGAGAGCGTCCGTGGCCACGTGCATCCCAGGCGTAAAAATCGGCCTCGGGCATGCCCAGTTCATCGACAATATGCTGCAAACGCCCAGAGTGCTCGTGCCCCCGATGGAACAGCACAATCACTTTGCGCGGCGCTCCCGTCGCCAGGGCTGGCCAGTAGCGATAAAACAGCGACGTGTTGTCGCTGGTGACAAAATGGTGTTCCTGCGCAATACGAGTCTCAACCATGAGATTTTTATCCTTGTGTACGCCGTAGCGTTAGTAGCAGAAATAGCGAATAAAGTGGAAAAACACCGGTGCGGTGAAAATCAGTGAATCAAGCCGGTCAAGAATGCCACCGTGGCCAGGGAGCAGCGTGCCGCTATCTTTCACGCCCATATCGCGCTTCACGGCCGACATCACCACATCACCGCAAAAACCGGTGACGCCGATGATCACCCCCGCCAGCAGCGACATTCCCCAGCCGAGCGGCGTCATTAACGGCCCCAGCAGCAGTGCGGCCAGCGTCGTAGAGCCGATCCCGCCCAGCAGCCCGGCCAGCGTCTTATTCGGGCTCACTTTTGGCGTCACCTTGATGTGCCCCAGCGATTTGCCCCACAGATACTGGGCGACATCGTTGAACTCGGTGAGCCCGACCAGGAACAGCACCAGCAGCGCGCCGGTTTGCAGACCATCAGCGGGAAGAACCAACAAAAAAGCGACATGACTCACGGCAAAGACGGTGGTCATCAATCCCCAGTGCAGCTGCGCCGCACTGTGTAAAAAGCCCTGCGTCTCCCCCACCAGCACCATCCGGGCAGGCAAAAAGAGAAAGGCATAAACCGGAATAAAAATAATGAACAGTCCATACCAGTCGATGCCGATTAACCCGTAGTTAATGGGGATAGCGATAAACATCCACAGTACGGGCATCCGGTCGGAGTGGCGCGCGGGTACCAGCGTCAAAAACTCCTTTAACGCCAGTGCGCTCACCAACGCAAAGAAGGTTAACACCAGCCAGCGCGGGCTGATGAGCGCCAGAGAGAAGAGAACGGCAATCACCCACCAGGTGCGGATACGTAGCGTTAACTCACGCCAGTCTTTATTCGGTTTGCACCAGACCAGCAGGCCATTAATGAGCGTCGCCAGCAGCAGCACGGCGAAGACCGCGACCAGCGATTTTTCCAGCAGCATCATGGGTGATTCCCCGGTAGCACGCTGCGACAGCGGTTGATGATGGTCCAGACCAACAGCAGCGTGACAATCCCCCAGGCGACATTGCACCACGCGATCAACTCAGGCCAGCCGCTCAGCGCCAGTCCCCAGGCACCGAACACCAACGCGCGATCGCTTTTGCCCATCGGTCCGGCATAGCTGCGCACGCCGTTAATCGCCTGCGCCAGCACCCCGGCGAATTCGCTGAGAATGGTGAAAAATAACATCGACAGCACCAGCTGCGGGCTGCTGCCAGGCAACAATATAAAGGGAAGATAGAGCGCGATATCAGATAAGACATCGCCGAATTCATTCAACAGCGCGCCGAGCCGGGTCTTCTGATTACATTCCCGGGCCAGCATGCCGTCCAGCGCATTGAGCGCCATACGGATAAACAGCACCACCGGCAGAAGCCAGAACAGTTCGGGATTGGGGAACAGCAGCAACAGGCCGCCGGTGAGAAATGAGAGCGCCATCGCGGCCAGGGTAACCTGATTAGCGGTGATCTGTTTCTTCGCCAGGCAGAACATTAGCGGACGCAACAGCGCCTGAAATGCCGGTTTCACGCAGTAGAGGGTCATTATCAATCCTTGATAAAAACAAAGAACCATACTGCATCAGAGCGCTATCTGACCGCTACTGTGCTTACTGCAACAGCGCCAGTTTCGGAATTAATTCAGACTCTGGCGCGGGTTCTTATTACAGCTGCGACTTCGGCTTCAAATCTTCATCAAACTCCAGCCGCTTGCGGTCGGGCTCCGCTTTGCTCAGCGGTTGCACTTCAGAAAGCGTATTCTGACAGCGTTCGACCAGCACCTGATACTCACGCGTGCCCTGCTTTTTCCACTCAAGCTCCTGCTCGGTTAAAGTGCGAATCGCCTTTGCCGGGCTACCGACGATCAGATGGTTGGCGGGCATCTCAGCCCGGGCTTTCACAAACGCCGACGCGCCGACAATGCTGTTTTCGCCGATCGTCGCCCCGTCGATAATCACCGCGCTCATGCCGACCAGCGCATTACGCCCAATCACGCAGCCATGCAGGATCGCGCCGTGGCCAATATGCCCGTCTTCTTCCACCACCGTGTCCTGCCCCGGAAAACCGTGCATTACGCAGTTATCCTGAATGTTCGCACCATCTTTCACCACAATGCGGCCAAAATCACCGCGCAGACTGGCGTTGGGGCCAACGTAAACCCCTTTGCCGAGGATCACATCGCCGATCAGTACGGCAGTTGGGTGAACGTAGCTTTCGTTAGGTACGACGGGGATCATTCCGTCCATCTGGTAAATCGGCATGGCTTCTCCTGTATTGGCACGGTGCACTCCCTCTCCCTTAGGGAGAGGGCCGGGGTGAGGGTTAATGCACTTTGCCCCCTCACCCTAGCCCTCTCCCCAGAGGGGCGAGGGAACAGTGCGGCAATGTTTTCTCTACAGTGCAAATAGTTGGCATCTTTTTTAGGCTAATCCACCAAAGCGTTGATAATAAAGCGGCCCCGGCGCGGGCAGTTCGCCCACCGAGCTTTCGCCTTTATCACTGACGAAAATCTGGGCGCCGGGTGCAACGCGTTGATAGATATTGATACACAGCTGGCGCGCGGTTTGCCCCAGCCAGTGGGCAGGCAGCAGTTCCTCTGGCAGCAACGGATCTTTTAGCACCACGCGACGATAAAAATGGATCAGCAGTAAACGGACCTGGAAGCAACGTTCCGGCGTCAGTTCATCCGGCTCGGCATCACGCAGCAGCGGCAACAGCGGACGAAACAGGGTGATAAACGCCTCGTACATGGTGTTCTGTTCGGTCAGGTGCCAGCACCCTTCTACCCGTTCGCGAAGCGCCGCACGGGAGAGCGCTAACGGCGAGTGGGCTTCAAAGCAGATAACGTTTTCCGCCACGCCCGCTTCATGTAGCAACGATTGCACGTCCGCCAGCTTTTGTGACGGCGAGGCCAGCAGACTTGGCGCGAGGACGCCGAATCCCTGCCAGATCAACTGCTTTTTGACCTCCGCGAGGGTGTTTTTTTCTAACCCTTCCGAGAGTAACAGCAGCCAGGTGCCGTCCCATTCCGGGGCACCGGCGCGATAAATTTTACTTTCGGCGCGGCGCGTCAGGCGTAAACCTTTGTCGCTCAGGCGATAGAAGCTGCGGCGGCCAATGCGCACCACGTCCAGCCACTCTTCTTTGTTGAGGCGAAACAGCGCGGTACGTACAAAGCGCTCGCCAAAGCCGAGTCCTTCAAGCAGTGCCGCCACGCTGCCGAGCCAAATTTCCCCGCCACGCTGGGATAAGCAGTCGCCGTATAACGAGGCGATAAGCGAGGTGCCGCTCACCGGCATCGCGGTCACCGCCTGCTGAATAAAGCTATCGAGTTTGTCCATATGATTCATTCTGTTGTTATTTTTGTCCTTTTCGAATCATAGCACAGGAAATCCCGGAGGCGGTGCTACGCACCTGTCCGGGCTACGGGCTTGAGGCATCAGGTAGCCCGGACAGGCGCAACGCGCCGCCTCCGGGAGAAGGTATTAACCGTTAGCGGCAGCTTTGCGCAGGTCAAACACCCGGCACGCTTTGCCTTCGGAGCGCGGAATGCTGCCGCAGTTAACGATGCTGACGTCGGTGGAAATCCCGACCATCGACTTAATACGGTGACGCAGATGGTGGCAAATCTGGCAGCGTTGCTCATGGTCCAGCGCCAGACCGCTCTCTTTTAGCTCCACGCGTACGGAAAGTGAATCAAGATGCCCACGGCGATCCACCTCCAGCTGGTAATGCGGCGCCAGATGTTCAATCTTGAGGATCTCTTCTTCCAGCTGCGACGGGAAGACATTAACGCCACGAATAATCAGCATGTCATCGCTGCGCCCGCTGATGCGATCCATCCGGCGCATAGTGCGGGCGGTGCCCGGCAGCAGGCGCGTCAGGTCGCGGGTGCGGTAGCGGATCACCGGCAACGCTTCTTTGGTGAGCGTGGTGAACAGCAGCTCACCATGCTCACCGTCGGCCAGCGGCGTGCCGTCGTCCGGGTTGACCACTTCCGGGAAGAAATGGTCTTCCCAGATAGTCGGGCCATCGCCAGTTTCAATACATTCCATCGCCACGCCAGGCCCCATCACTTCAGACAGGCCGTAAATATCCAGCGCGGTAATGCCGAGGCGACGTTCAATTTCTGCCCGCATTCCCGCCGTCCACGGCTCGGCGCCAAACACGCCAGTACGCAGCGAGCAGCCGCGCGCGTCGCCGCCCATCTGGCGTTCGAGTTCTTCAATCAGGTTCAGGCAGTAAGACGGCGTCACCATGATCATGTCGGGCTTGAAATCACGAATCAGCTGCGCCTGCTTCTCGGTTTGCCCGCCGGACATCGGGATCACCGTGGCCCCTAAACGTTCCGCGCCGTAATGCGCGCCCAGGCCGCCGGTAAACAGGCCATAGCCGTAGGCCACATGGATTTTGTCTTTCGCGGTGCCGCCCGCCGCACGCAGTGAACGCGCCACGATATTGGCCCAGGTGTCGATGTCGTTTTGCGTATAGCCGACGACGGTCGGTTTGCCGGTGGTACCGGACGACGCATGGATACGCACCACCTGCTCCATCGGCACCGCAAAGGTGTCGAACGGATAGTTATCACGCAGGTCCTGTTTGGTGGTGCAGGGAAACTTGCTCAGGTCACTCAGCTCACGAAAATCATCCGGATGAACCCCCGCCGCGTCGAACTTACGGCGGTACATCGGCACATTTTCATAGGCACGTTTGAGCGTCCACTTCAGACGTTCGGTTTGCAGAGCCTGTAATTCGTCACGCGATGCAGTTTCAATCGGATCTAATGTTGTTGTAGTTGTCATTTTGTAGGGTATCCGCAGGTCAATTAGCTCACACTCGCTCGAGGATCAGGGCAATGCCCTGGCCCACGCCAATACACATCGTACACAGCGCATAGCGTCCATTGCGTCGTTCCAGTTCCAGCGTTGCTGCCAGCGCTAAGCGCACGCCGCTCATGCCCAACGGGTGGCCTAAGGCGATGGCGCCACCGTTGGGATTCACGTGTTCAGCATCATCTGCCAGACCGAGCTGGCGCATCACGCCCAGCGCCTGAGCGGCGAAGGCTTCGTTCAGCTCAATCACGTCCATATCGTTAATATTCAGCCCGGCACGCTCCAGCACTTTACGCACTGCCGGCACCGGCCCCAGCCCCATAAACTTCGGTTCCACACCCGCCGTCGCCATTGCCACGATGCGTGCTCGCGGCGTCAGCCCCTGCGCACTAGCCTGTTCTGCGCTGGCAATAATCATCGCCGCCGCGCCGTCGTTCACGCCTGAGGCATTCCCGGCGGTGATCACGCCGCCTTTGCGAAACGGGGTTTTCAGTGAAGAGAGTTGTTCGAGGGTGGTTTCCGCACGCGGATGTTCATCATCACGCACCGCGCTAACCGCGCCCTTCTTGCCGATAATCTGCACTGGCACAATTTCCTGCGCCAGAATGCCGTCGCGCTGAGCTTGTGCCGTGCGCTGCTGACTGCGATAAGCAAAGGCGTCCTGGTCTTCGCGGCTGATATTTAACAATTCAGCTACATTCTCCGCCGTTTCCGGCATGCTGTCAGTTCCAAATTGTTGCTGCATGAGCGGGTTCACAAAACGCCAGCCGATAGTGGTATCAAACATCTCCGCCTGACGCTGAAACGGCGAGGTGGCTTTGCCCATCACAAACGGCGCGCGGGACATGGATTCCACGCCACCGGCAATCAGCAGATCCGCATCACCGGCTTTAATCGCCCGAGCGGCAAAACCAATCGCGTCCAGCCCGGAACCGCACAGGCGGTTGATGGTCGTGCCCGCCACCGTGTGCGGATAACCCGCCAGCAGCGTCGCCATATGCGCCACGTTACGGTTATCTTCCCCCGCCTGATTGGCGCAGCCGAAGATCACATCGTCGATGGCGCTGGCGTCAAGCGCGGGGTTACGGCTGAGTAATTCCCGCAGCGGGATAGCCGCCAGATCGTCGGCGCGAACGCCGGCCAGCGCGCCGCCGTAGCGACCAATCGGGGTACGAATGCCGTCACAAATAAACGCGTCACGCATTAGACTTCTCCTGTAATAGTGCCGCCGATGCGGTGCGATTTGCCGCGAAACAGGGCCACGGTTTTTTGCTGCTGATTGGTAATTTCAATGTCATAGACGCCGTTTAGCTTTCCCTGCTGTTTCACCCGCGCAGTGGCGGTCAGCAGCTCACCAACAAAGGCCGGACGCAGGAAATCGATACTGGCGGCAGAGGCCACCGCCGCCAGCCCCTGACTGTTGCAGGCGTAGGCGAATGCGGTATCAGCGAGCGAAAAAAGCTGTCCGCCGTGGCAGGTTTTATGGCCGTTCAACATATTCGGTGACACCGCCATGGTCATCTGCGCGTAGCCTTCGTCCATTTCGATAATCTTGATACCCAGCGTTTTGGCACAGGTGTCGTTCTCATACATGGTGCGCGCGTTGCGCCAGGCTTCATTACTCATGACGCATCTCCAGTAGCGCTTTTTCGCGCAGCAGCGCGCTCGGGCGATAACGTTCTTCGCCGTAGTGCTGTTGCAGGTTTTCCAGCAAACGCAGGACGCGCCCCCAGCCCAGTGATTCCCCCCAGCCAATCGGGCCTTGCGGGTAGTTGACACCCAAACGCATGGCGGTATCGATATCCTCGGCGCTGGCGACGCCTTTTTGCAGCGCGTCCAGCGCTTCGTTCGCCAGCATCGCCACCGTGCGCCACACCAGCAGGCCCGGATAATCGGCGATGCGCAGCACCTTTTTGCCCTGCTGCTGGTAGAAATAAACCGCTTTGTCGGTGGCGGCTTGTGAATTGATGGCAGCACTTGCCAGCACTACCGTGTCGCCCGCCGCGTAGTCGTACAGCACCACCGGGCGGTTGTGCTGTACGCTTAAGGCCAGCGCGGTTTCGCCAGTGGTTTCCAGCAGCAGCACCTCGTCCAGTTCAGTGACAACGTCACGCTTAATATTCTTTGCACCACTCGCTGCTGGTACCGCAGCCAACGCCAGTTCCGGCGCTGCTTCAACAGGCCAGCGATAAACGCCGTGACCGCTTTTCTTGCCCAGACGCCCGGCAATAGCCAGCTCCTGTTGCAGCAGCGACGGCAGAAAACGTCGGTCCTGCCAGAAGGCGTTAAATACCGAACAGGTCACCGCAAAATTGACGTCCTGGCCGATAAGGTCGGTCAGCGCCAGCGGCCCCATCGGGAACCCGCCGCCGTCGCGCAATGCGGCGTCAATCACCTCAGGCGTAGCCACCTGCTCTTCCAGCGCTCGCCAGGCTTCGGCGTAAAACGGACGCGCCACGCGGTTGACAATAAAGCCCGGCGTTGAACGGCAGCGCACCGGCTGTTTACCCCAGGCGCTTACGGACTGGCACAGTTGCTCAACCACTTCGGCTGAGGTCGCCAGCCCGCTGACCACTTCGACCAGCTTCATCACCGGAGCGGGGTTAAAGAAATGCAGACCCGCTACGCGCTCGGGATGTTTAATGCCAGCGGCAATGGCGGTTATGGAAATCGACGAGGTATTGCTGGTCAACAGCGTCGACGGGGAGCAGATCTCCGCCAGTTGGCTGAACAGCGCCTGTTTGATCTCCAGACGCTCGGACGCCGCTTCAATCACCAGTTGCGCATCCGCAAGCTGATTCAGTTCAGTTGCCGGAGTAATACGCGCCAGCAGCGCCTGCGCCTGCTCAACGCGGAGTTTTCCACGGCTGACGCGGGAAGCCAGGCGCTGGGCGATACCGTCAACAGCGCGGGTAATCGCGTCAGCGGAAATGTCATACAGCAGCACCGAATGCCCGGCGCTGGCAGCCACTTCAACGATGCCTGCGCCCATGGTGCCGCCGCCAATCACGGCGACGGTGTGGAGTGTTTGCGTCATGGCTTATTTCCCGCTGAACTGTGGAGGACGTTTGCCGAGGAAGGCGCTGACGCCCTCGCGATAGTCGTCGCTGCGCCCGGCAAGGCGCTGGAAATCGCGCTCAACGTCTAGCTGGTCATCCAGGGAGTTGGTTTCCGCCAGCTGTAACGCTTTCTTGATGAGCCCTAAGCCGTAGGTGGGCTGGGAAGCCAGATGGCGCGCCAGCGTCAGGCTGGTATCTTTAAGCTCTGCGTCATCCACCAGTTGCCAGATCATGCCCCACTGCGCGGCTTGTTCTGCGCTCAAGCTGTCGCCCAGCAGCATCAACCCCATCGCGCGGGCGCGGGTGGTGACGCGCGGTAATACCCAGCTACCGCCGCAGTCCGGTACCAGACCGAGTTTGCTGAAAGCCATCACAAATTTCGCAGAACGCGCCGCCAGCACGATATCGCAGCCCAGCGCCAGCGTGGCACCAGCACCTGCCGCCACGCCGTTGACCGCACAAATCACCGGCTTGGGCAGCGCGGCTAAGCGACGCACCAGCGGGTTATAAAAACGCTCCACCGACATGCCTAAATCCGGAGCGGGGCCGCTCGGGTCAACGTTACGGTCGTTCAGGTCTTGTCCGGCGCAAAAACCGCGCCCGGCACCGGTAATCAGCAGGCAGCGAATGGTCTCGTCGCGTTCGGCCTGCTTGAGACTCTCGGACAACTGCTGGTGCATGGCGTCGTTAAAGCTGTTGAGTCGGTCCGGGCGGTTCAGGGTGATGGTCATCACGCCCTGGTCGATATCGCTAAGAATGAATGCGTCCACGGTTAACGTCCTTTGAAGGCTGGGGTGCGTTTTTCTAAAAAGGCAGCGATGCCTTCGCGACGGTCTTCGGTGGCGCTGAGCAGCGTAAACAGCTGACGTTCCTGGGTTAGCCCGGCCTGCAAACTGACCTCCTGCGCCAGACGTAACGACTGTTTGGCGGCACGCAGCGCCAGCGGTGAGTGGCGAGCGATGGTCGCCGCCAGTGTCAGCGCGTATTCGTCAGAGAGGTTGGCCGGATGGATATCGCTGACCAGCCCGGACTGCTGTGCCCGCTGGGCGTCAATGCTTTCACCGCTCAGTACCATGCGGCTGGCCAGAGCTTTGCCGACGCTACGAATCAGGCGCTGAGTCCCACCGGCCCCCGGCATGGTGCCGAGGGTGATTTCCGGCAGACCAAAGCGCGCGTTATCCCCGGCGATCACCAGGTCGCACAGCAGCGCCAGCTCGCAGCCCGCGCCCAGCGCGTAGCCGTTGACCACCGCAATCAGCGGCTTGTTAAAGGCATCGATACGCGCCCATAAGCGCGGACGAATATCATCAAAGGTGGCGGGCAAATCTTTTTCTGCCATTTCGTTAAGGTCTGCACCTGCCGCGAAATAACGGGTATTACCGCTAATCACGCAGACACTAATGCTCTCATCCGCCGCCGCACTTTCCAGCGCCTCGGCAAGCTGGGTCAGCAGCGCGTCATTCAGCGCATTACGCGCCTGCGGACGGTTTAGCGTTAGCTGTAAAACGCGGTCGTGACGGGTAATAAGGAGTTCGCTCATGCCATCCCCCGCGCATCAAAATCCACCACCACATCGCCGCTGGTTGGCAGCGCCTGACAGCTCAGCACATAGCCCGCAGCCAGTTCATCGGCTTCGAGGCTGTAGTTGGCTGCCATCGCCACTTCGCCGCGCACCACTTTGCATTTGCAGGTAGCGCAGACGCCGCCTTTGCAGGCAAACGGCAGGTCGGCACCCTGACGCAGTGCGGCATCGAGAATGCTGTCATCTTCCGCAGAGAGCGAAATCAGACGCTCGCGACCGTCCTGACGCAACGTCACGGTGCGCCCTTCGGCCTGTACGCCGGTGGCGCGTTTAACGCTGGTACCCGGCGTATTGAAACGCTCCAGGTGAATGGCTTTTTCCGGCATTCCCAGCGCACGCAGCGTGGTTTCAGCGTCATCCATCATCGCCGACGGGCCGCAGATAAAAGCGTCGTCAAAGCGGCTGAAATCGAGCAGGTGCTCAGACAGCGCGCGCAATTTGTCGCCGTCGATGCGCCCCTGTAACAGGTCGCTGTCCATCGACTCCTGGCTGAACAGATGGATCACCTGTAAACGCTGCGGATAGCGGTCTTTCAGATCGGCCAGCGCCTGACGGAACATCATGCTGTGGCTGCTGCGGTTGCTATAGATCAGGGTGAAGCGGCTGTCGCTTTCCATCGCCAGCGTGGCTTCGATAATCGCCATCATCGGCGTGATCCCGGAACCGGCGGCGATCGCCAGATAGTGGGCGCTGCGATCGACCTGTGGCTGGTAGCCAAAGTGACCCTGCGGCACCATCACCTCAAATTCCATGCCCTGCTGGATATCGCTCTGGGCGAAGCGTGAAAAACGGCCACCGTCGATGGCTTTCACCGCCACGCTGATTTCTGCCGGTGAGCGGCTGCGACAGATGGAGTAGCAACGGCGCAGTTCTTCACCACCAAGACAGGTTTTCAGCGTCAGATGCTGGCCCGGACGGAAGGCGTAGGCGCTACGCAGCGCGTCGGGAATGGCAAAGGTGATGGTCACCGCATCGCGGGTTTCCGGCTCGACCTTTGCCACGGTAAGCGAATGAAATATTGTCATCGCGACCTCAAATACATTTAAAGTAATCAAAGGGTTCACGGCAGCTTTCGCAGCGATACAGCGCTTTGCAGGCCGTGGAACCGAATTCGCTAATCAGCGAGCTGTGGGTGCTGCCGCAGCGTGGACAGAGCACATCCTTTGGCATTTCGTCGGCGTGACAGGCATGGGCCTGCGGCGGGCTGATGCCGTACTGACGCAGGCGCTCGCGGGCGTCCGGGCTCATCCAGTCGGTAGTCCACGGTGGGTCAAGCTGCAACACAATGTGCACCGGGGTGTAGCCGTGCTCGGTCATCACCGCGCGAATTTCACCTAACAGATGTTCGGTTGCCGGGCAGCCGGAATAGGTTGGCGTGAAGCCAATCACCCAGCCGTCGCCGTGACGATCTACACTGCGGACCATGCCGAGGTCTGTAATGGTCAGCACCGGGACTTCCGGGTCGGGGATAGCGCTTAGCAATCCCCAAACGGTGTGCACCTCAGCGGGCGCGATGGCGGCAAGACGTTGCATAGCGACCTCCGTTTACCACTGTTGACCGGGGTAAGCACGCTGCAGGTACTGCATCTCGGCCAGCATCGGCCCCAGATGTTCGCTGTGTAGCCCCTGTTTGCCGCCGCTGCGAAACGCCGCTTCTTGCGGGATCTGCAAACCGGAATCGAGCAGCGCGGTGTGTACCGTCGCCTGCCATTGGGCCTGTAGTTCACGCGGATCGACGGCGATCCCCTGCGCAATTAAAGCGATCTCCAGCTCATCGGCCTGGAACAGCTCGCCGGTGAAGCGCCACAGGCTATCAACCGCCTGCTGCATCAGGTTTGCCGAGTGTTCGGTGCCGTTGCCCAGACGTTCCAGCCAGCCGCGGCTAAAGCGCTGGTGATAGCGCACTTCTTTCAGCCCTTTGGCGGCGATGGCGGCAAGCTGTGCGTCACGGCTGTTGACCAGGCGGCTGAATAGCGCCACGTGCCAGACGTCGATAAAGAACTGGCGGGCGATGGTGTCGGCAAAGTTGCCGTTCGGCTGTTCGACCAGCAGCAGATTGCGGAACTGACGTTCATCGCGACCAAAGGCCAGCGTATCTTCGTCGCCGCTGCCGTTAAGCTCGGCGGCATAGCTGAGAAAATTGCGCGCCTGACCGAGCAGATCGAGGGCAATGTTTGCCAGCGCCAGGTCAATCTCCAGCTCCGGCGCATGGCCGCACCACGCGCCTAAACGCTGGGCCAGCACCAGGCCGTTATCGCCCAGACGCAGGGCATAGGTGGCAACGGGATTCAGGTTATTCATCGTTGCCTCACATATGTTCCATGCCGTCTGGCACGGTGTAGAACGTCGGGTGACGGTAAACCTTGCTCTCTGCCGGGTCGAAAAACGCACCGCGTTCTTCCGGCTGCGAGGCAACAATTTCACTCGCCTTCACCACCCAAATCGAACAACCTTCGCTGCGGCGGGTGTAGGCGTCACGCGCATTTTCCAGCGCCATCTGGTCATCGGCGGCGTGCAGGCTGCCGACGTGACGGTGAGACAAACCTTGTTTGCTGCGGACAAACACTTCGTATAACGGCCAGTATGTTTTGCTCATCTTTATTCTCCTTAGGCGGCGCTGCGGGCCTGCTGTTTTTCGGCATGCGCCAGCGCGGCTTCGCGCACCCATGCCCCCTCTTCCCAGGCCTTGCGTTTTGCGCCCAGACGCTCGTGGTTACAGATGCCACGACCGTTGATGACTTCATTGAGTTCCTGCCAGTCAATTTCGCCGTAGCGGTAGTGACCGGTGGCTTCGTCCAGTTTCAGGTCGGCGTCCGGCACCTGCATGCCGAGGATTTCCACCTGCGGGACGGTGTTGTCGACAAAGCGCTGACGCAGTTCGTCATTCGAGTGCAGTTTGATTTTCCACGCCATGCTGCGGGCACTGTTCGGCGAGTTGTCGTCGCTCGGGCCGAACATCATCAGCGCCGGCCACCAGAAGCGGTTGATGGCGTCCTGCAACATCTGACGCTGTTCTTCGCTCCCTGCCGCCAGCGCCATGCAGGATTCAAAACCCTGGCGCTGGTGGAAACTCTCTTCTTTGCAGATTTTGACCATTGCCCTGGCATACGGGCCGTAGGAAGTGCGACACAGCGCCACCTGATTGACGATCGCAGCACCATCGACCAGCCAGCCGATGACGCCGATATCCGCCCAGGTCAGGGTTGGATAGTTAAAAATGGAGGAGTACTTCATCTGCCCGTCGAGCATCTTCTGATACAGATCTTCACGGGCGCAGCCGAGGGTTTCGGCGGCGCTGTAGAGGTACAGGCCGTGCCCGGCTTCGTCCTGCACTTTCGCCAGCAGAATCGCTTTGCGGCGAAGCGTTGGGGCGCGAGTTATCCAGTTACCTTCCGGCAGCATGCCGACGATTTCTGAATGCGCGTGCTGACCAATCTGGCGGATCAGCGTTTTGCGGTAGGCGTCCGGCATCCAGTCCTGCGGTTCGATGGCGGTATCCTGCGCGATGCGCTGGTCAAAGCGTTTTTCTTCTGTCACGTCATCACCTTATGATTCCGATAAATTCAACAAATCAATTTTTGCGAATCACTTTGTTGTATAAAAGTTACATCTTAGTTAAATAAAACCACAAATTTTGTTTGTGCATTTTGTGATGAGTACCGCAAAGGCTTTTGATAATCCCTTTATAAACAGGATGATGTCGCTACTGGAGAAAGTGTTCGCGATCGCATTGTTAACAAATTATTAAAATCAGGCTTGCATTTTATGATTCAGAAAAGAACTATTTATAGCGAGATTACGTAACACATCTGGAGAATAACCATGCAGCAGTTAGCCAGCTATTTGTCCGGCGCCTGGCAGACCGGCCGGGGCCGCACCCGCACCATTCATCACGCCATCAGCGGCGAAGCGCTGTGGGAAGTCACCAGCGTTGGGCTGGATATGGCGCAGGCGCGCCGTTTCGCCATCGAGCACGGCGGCAAAGCGTTACAGGCGATGACCTTTATTGAACGCAGCGCAATGTTAAAAGCGGTGGCGAAACATCTGCTGGAGCTGAAAGCCGATTTTTATGCCATCTCCGCCGAAACCGGCGCGACGCGCGCGGATAGCTGGGTGGATATTGAAGGCGGTATCGGCACCCTCTTCACCTACGCAGGTCTCGGCAGCCGTGAACTGCCGGACGATATCCTGTGGCCGGAAGATGAGCTGATCCCGCTGTCCAAACAAGGTGGCTTTGCCGCGCGTCACGTGCTGACCTCAAAATCCGGCGTGGCGGTGCATATCAACGCCTTTAACTTCCCCTGCTGGGGCATGTTAGAAAAGCTGGCCCCCACCTGGCTTGCCGGGATGCCTGCGATTATCAAACCGGCCACCGCCACCGCGCAGCTAACCCAGGCGATGGTGAAAGCGATTGTCGATAGCGGGCTGGTGCCGGACGGCGCAATCAGCCTGATTTGCGGCGGCGCGGGCGACCTGCTCGACCAGCTTGATCATCAGGACGTGGTGACCTTTACCGGCTCGGCAAAAACCGGGCAGCAGCTGCGCGTGCATCCCAATCTGGTGGCGAAGTCTGTCCCCTTCACCATGGAAGCGGACTCGCTGAACTGCTGCGTGCTGGGCGACGATGTGACGCCGGAACAGCCGGAATTTGCGCTGTTTATCCGTGAAGTGGTGCGTGAGATGACCACCAAAGCCGGGCAAAAATGTACCGCTATTCGCCGGATTATCGTGCCGCAGGCGCAGGTGAAAGCGGTGAGCGAGGCGCTGATTGCCCGTTTGCAAAAAGTGGTGGTCGGCGACCCGGCGCAGGAAGGCGTGAAGATGGGCGCGCTGGTCAACAGCGAGCAGCGTCAGGACGTGCAGGACAACGTGAATCGTCTGGTGGAAGCCGGATGTGAAGTGTTACTAGGCGGCAAAGCCGATCTCAACGCCGCCGGGGCCTTCTTCCCGCCGACGCTGCTGTTCTGCCCGCAGCCAGATGAGGTGTCGGCGGTACACGCCATTGAAGCATTTGGCCCGTTGGCGACGCTAATGCCGTATCAGAATAGCGAGCACGCGATGCAGCTGGCGCGCGCCGGTGAAGGTAGCCTGGCAGGAACGTTAGTCACGGCAGATGGCGCACTGGCGCGTGCGTTTATTCTCGGTGCTGCCCGCGCCCACGGACGTATTCAGGTGCTGAACGAAGAATCTTCCGTCGAATCCACCGGCCACGGTTCCCCGCTACCACAACTGGTACACGGCGGCCCGGGACGTGCGGGCGGCGGCGAAGAACTCGGCGGCCTGCGGGCGGTAAAACACTACATGCAGCGCACCGCGATTCAGGGCAGCCCGACCATGCTCGCCGCCATCGGCCAGCAATGGGTGCGCGGCGCGCAGGTGGCAGAAGACCGAATCCACCCGTTCCGCAAATACTTTGAAGAGATCCAGCCGGGCGACAGCCTGCTGACCCCACGCCGCACGCTGACCGAAGCGGATATCGTCAACTTTGCCTGCCTGAGCGGCGATCACTTCTACGCTCACATGGACAAAATTGCCGCCGCCGAGTCGATTTTTGGCGAGCGCGTGGTACACGGTTACTTCCTGATTTCTGCCGCCGCCGGGCTATTTGTTGACGCGGGCGTCGGCCCGGTTATCGCCAACTACGGCATGGAAAACCTGCGCTTTATCGAGCCGGTAAAACCGGGCGATACCATCCAGGTGCGCCTGACCTGCAAACGCAAAACGGTGAAACGCCAGCGCAGCGCCGATGAGAAAGCCACCGGGGTGGTGGAATGGTCGGTGGAGATTTTCAACCAGCATCAGCAGGCGGTGGCGCTGTACTCGATCCTGACGCTGGTCGCGCGTCAGAACGGGGATTTCCCCCAACAGTAACTCGCACGGGCGGCCCCCTTGTGCTCCCTCTCCCTTTTGAAGGGAGAGGGTTGGGGTGAGGGTTACGGCTCCATAATTAAAAATAAAAAGAGTTTTCTTCATGTTTATATCCTGCCTGCCCCCTCACCCTAGCCCTCTCCCCAAAGGGGCGAGGGAATCGCACTGTGCACCGAGTTAGCATCTTCATTGAACCTGTAAAAATAACTGGCATAACTGACCAATAACCTGGCAAGCGTGAGCAAACGTGTCGTGACGTTCGACTGTTAGGTTAAGAGACTGGAACCGAAAAGCCTGGCACGGCACAACATAACGATAAGATGAGGTCACAATGTCTAACGCTTTGATTCAAAAGACACGCAAAACCGCACTGGCGCTAGCTATCGCCCTGTGTTGCGTCGGGACTGGCCCCGCGTTCGCCCACGGTGGCGAAGCGCATATGGTCCCGATGGACAAAACGCTGCAGGAGTTTGGCGCTGACGTTCAGTGGGATGACTACGCGCAGGTGTTTACCCTGATTAAAGACGGTGCCTACGTGAAGGTGAAGCCGGGCGCGAAAACCGCGATCCTCAACGGCAAATCACTGAACTTACAGGTGCCGGTAGTGATGAAAAACGGCAAAGCGTGGATTTCTGAAACCTTTATCAACGACGTTTTCCAGTCCGGGCTCGATCAGACTTTCCAGGTCGAAAAAGTCCCTCACCCGCTGAACTCGCTGTCATCAGCAGAAATTGGCGAAGCGGTCACTATTGTTAAAGCCGCGCCAGAGTTCCAGGCCAACACCCGCTTCACCGAAATCTCCCTGCACGAACCGGATAAAAAAGCCGTGTGGGATTTTGCCCTCAACGGCACGCCGGTTAATGCCCCGCGTACTGCCGACGTGGTGATGCTCGACGGCAAGCACGTGATTGAAGCGGTGATCGATCTGCAAAATAAAAAGATCCTCTCCTGGACGCCGATTAAAGACGCGCACGGCATGGTACTGATTGACGATTTCGTCAGCGTGCAGAACATCATTAACGCCAGCACCGAATTTGCTGACGTGTTGAAAAAACACGGCATCAAAGACACTACCAAAGTGGTCACCACCCCGCTCACCGTCGGTTACTTCGACGGTAAAGACGGCCTGAAGCAGGACGCACGCCTGCTGAAAGTGGTCAGCTACCTCGATACCGGCGACGGCAACTACTGGGCGCACCCGATTGAAAATCTGGTCGCCGTCGTTGACCTTGAGCAGAAAAAAATCATCAAGATTGAAGAAGGTCCGGTGATCCCGGTACCGATGCAATCCCGCCCATACGATGGCCGCGACCGCGTCGAAAAATCGGTGAAACCGCTAGAAATCATCGAACCTGAAGGCAAAAACTACACCATCACCGGCGATATGGTGCACTGGAAAAACTGGGACTTCCACCTGCGCCTGAACTCGCGCGTCGGGCCGATTCTCTCCACCGTGACCTATAACGACAACGGCAAAAAACGTCAGGTGATGTACGAGGGATCGCTCGGCGGGATGATCGTGCCTTACGGCGACCCGGATGTGGGCTGGTACTTCAAGGCGTATCTGGATTCCGGCGATTACGGCATGGGCACCCTGACCTCGCCAATCGTGCGCGGCAAAGATGCGCCGTCTAACGCCGTGCTGCTGGATGAAACCATCGCCGATTATACCGGCGCGCCGTCCACCATTCCACGCGCCGTCGCCATTTTCGAACGCTACGCCGGGCCGGAGTACAAACACCAGGAGATGGGCAAACCGAACGTCAGCACCGAGCGCCGCGAACTGGTGGTGCGCTGGATCAGCACCGTCGGTAACTACGACTATATCTTCGACTGGGTGTTCCACGAAAACGGCACCATCGGCATCGACGCCGGGGCCACCGGGATTGAAGCGGTGAAAGGCGTGCTGGCAAAAACCATGCACGATCCGAGCGCCAAAGACGATACCCGCTACGGTACGCTGATCGACCATAATATTGTCGGCACCACGCACCAGCATATTTACAACTTCCGCTTAGACCTCGATGTCGATGGCGAAAATAACAGCCTGGTGGCGATGGACCCGGAAGTGAAGCCAAACACCAGCGGCGGCCCGCGCACCAGCACCATGCAGGTGAATCAGTACAGCATTGAAAGCGAGCAGAAAGCGGCGCAGAAGTTTGACCCAGGCACCATCCGCCTGCTGAGTAATACCACCAAAGAAAACCGCATGGGCAACCCAGTGTCGTACCAGATTATCCCTTACGCGGGCGGGACGCATCCGGCAGCGACCGGCGCAAAATTCGCCCCTGACGAGTGGATTTATCACCGTCTGAGCTTTATGGATAAGCAGCTGTGGGTCACCCGCTATCATCAGGATGAGCGTTACCCGGAAGGGAAATATCCGAACCGCTCGATTCACGACACCGGGCTGGGGCAGTATGCGAAAGACGATGAGTCGCTGGATAATAATGATGACGTGGTGTGGATCACTACCGGTACCACCCACGTGGCGCGCGCCGAAGAGTGGCCGATTATGCCGACGGAATGGGCGCATGCGTTGCTGAAACCGTGGAACTTCTTTGACGAGACACCGACGCTGGGTGAGAAGAAGAAATAAGGTGATTTGAGCGCTAAACGGCGATAAATCCGGGGGGTGGGTTTATCGCCGTTTTTTTGTTTGAGGGGCTGGTTTGTGCCAGAAGCAGACATTGGTTGTTCATGTGGATAAATACTAATAGTTGTTTATTTTCGCCATAAAACAGGTTCGCGTTGAGCAAATAAACAGGCAACACTCATTTGTTGCTGAAGAAGGTAAGTCCAGACAATTTAGGTACTTAGGGTAGAACAACCTAAAAACAAATGGCTAGAAAAAAGTAATAATTTACCAGCACGCTGTTAGTAACAGGAGTATTAATTGATTGTAGTTAATATTTATCAATAAGTTAACGCTAGTATATTATCAGTTAGAACTAGTGGAGGTGTGCCGACACAATATGAGCATGTCATGCTTTACCCTCGGTCCCACACTCCGTACAGTAATGTCTGCCCGACAAAATGAACCGTTCAGTCGCGTGGATGGGGGTAATGAATGCGGTGGTCAGTTTTACCTTCGCTGCAGGTGGTTTTGTAAGATGGATCGTGGCGAAGCGCGCTCCAACGAACTGATTGAAGCTAAGGTCAATGAGCATTGCATAAATCAACGCAGTGTAAATTTAAAGCACCAGTCTAATGCTCAGGCTGGCAAAAAATCAAAAAAATGGATCGATACGAACATGACAGACAGCGTACAGGCTGAAACGACCGAGGGAAAAATCATCATCAACTTGTTTGCGCCCAATCTTCCGGGCAGTTCCAAAGAAGATGATCTCATTCAGAAATCTCTGCGTGATCAGTTGGTCGAGAGTATTCGGAACTCGGTTACCTCTCCTGACACCGATAAGTCTGCTGGGCTAACACGGTTTATTGATGAGTCCGGTCGTAATGTATTTTTTGTGGATGGTACTCGCGGTGCGGGTAAAACCACTTTTATCAATAGCGTGGTCAAATCTCTGAACAGTGACAAAGGTGATGTCAATGTCAGCATCAAGTGTTTGCCGACCATCGACCCTACCAAGTTGCCGCGTCATGAACCCATTTTGGTCACTGTGACTGCCCGTCTGAATAAAATGGTGTCCGACAAGTTAAAAGGATGCTGGTCGTCGAATGACCATAAAAAACAAAAAGAACAATGGCAGAATCACCTTGCGCAGCTCCAGCGTGGTTTACATCTGCTCACAGACAAGGAATATAAGCCGGAATATTTCAGTGATGCTTTGAAGCTGGATGCCCAGCTTGATTACTCCATTGGTGGCCAGGATTTGTCAGAAATCTTTGAGAAGCTGGTTGAACGTGCATGTGAAATTCTCGGCTGCAAGGCCATTTTGATCTCGTTTGATGATATTGATACTCAGTTTGAAGCGGGGTGGGATGTACTTGAATCTATTCGTAAATTCTTTAATAGCCAGAAATTGTTGGTGGTGGCGACAGGTGACTTGCGGCTATATTCGCAATTGATTCGCGGTAAGCAATACGAAAATTACAGCAAAACTTTGCTCGATCAGGAAAAAGAGAGCGCCCGCTTAGCCGAGCGGGGCTATATGGTTGAACACCTTGAACAGCAATATTTATTAAAACTTTTTCCGGTACAAAAGCGTATTCAACTGAAAACTATGTTGCAACTGGTCGGCGAAAAGGGAAAAGGCGGTAAAGAGAATATCAAGGTTAAAACTAAGCTTGACATGCAGGATATTGCTGCCATAGATGTCCGGCAAGCGATTGGCGATGCTGTTAGGGAAGGCCTTAATTTGAGAGAGGGCTCTGATGCAGACATGTATGTGAATGAATTGCTAAAGCAGCCAGTGCGGTTGTTGATGCAGGTGCTTCAGGATTTCTACACCAAAAAATATCATGCTACATCGGTAAAACATGATGGTAAACAAGGCAGCAATGAAAGATCTGATGAGTTATCAGTTCCGAATTTACTTAGAAATGCCTTATATGGTTCGATGCTAAGCAGCATTTATCGAGCTGGGTTAAATTATGAACAACATCGATTTGGTATGGATTCGCTCTGTAAGGATATATTTACCTATGTAAAGCAGGATCGTGATTTTAATACTGGATTTTATTTGCGGCCTCAGTCTGAAAGTGAAGCATTAAGAAATTGCTCTATTTACTTAGCCTCTCAGGTAAGTGAAAACTGTCAGGGTAGTCTGTCTAAATTTTTACAGATGCTTTTAGTTGGTTGTGGTTCCGTCAGCATATTCAATCAATTTGTGACCGAGTTAGCACAGGCTGAAAATGATAGAGAAAAATTTGACCAGATTGTTAGTGAATATGTAGCTTATATGTCTGTTGGCAGAATTGAAAGCGCCTCACATTGGGCTAATCGATGTTGTGCGGTGGTTGCAAACAACCCTAATGATGAAAAGGTTGGCGTTTTTCTTGGCATGGTGCAGTTAAATCGTAAATCACGCCAAAAGATGCCCGAGGGTTACAAAAAATTTAACATTGATACTGAGAATGGTTTGGCAAAAGCCGCAATGGCGGCTTCCTTGAGTACGGTAGCTTCAAATAACCTTATGGATTTCAGTAGTGTTTTTAATCTGATTGGTGCCATTGCAGATATCTCTGCATGTCGTCGTGAAAGATCTGCCATTACTAATGCTTTTAATAAAGTTGTAGCTCAGACAACATGTATTGTTCCCCCATGGAGCGAGGCTGCTGCTCGTGCAGAAATGAAAGGCTCAAGTAAAAGGGCGGATAAAGATGCTGCTGTTTTGGATGTTGACCTTGATCCCATGGATGATGACGCAACTGATGACAGTCAACAGGATGACAATCAGCAGGATGGCACATCGGCATTTTCTGATGCCATTACAAAAGTTGAGCAATGGCTTAATAAAGTAAATGAAATTGAGATTGAAATTCGTCCGTCGGCACTTTTGATTGGTAAAGTATGGACTCGGTTCTATTTCAACCTTAATAATGTGGCTGATCAGCATAAAACCAGGCTCTATAAAGATGCAGAGCATGGACTAATGGCCAGTCAATCAAATGCTGCGAAAATTATGCGTTTTAATGTTTTGGCTTTTCTTCATGCGGTATTGGTTGAAGAGAGTTTATATCATTCAGTTAGTAATGGGGAATATATCGGTGAAGGGTTAAGACTAAATCCAGTCACTTCGGTTGATGAGTTTGAGAAAAAGATAAATGTAATGAATAGAAAATTGAAAGTGGATAAGAAAAAATGGAAAGATACCCATCCATTGTTTTTCTTATTAATTAGCTGTCCAATTCTACATCCGTTCATTTTTCCTGTAGGGGGGGTTAATTGTTCTGCCAAAGCACTGAGCAAGGAAGTAAGTTTCCTTAAACTGATTGGTGAGATTGTTGGATATAAATTACTTTCCGAAGAAGAATGGAATTATTTATCTGAAAATGATAATCGAAAAAGAAGCATTAAACAGCTGGCGTCTCAAAACACTATAACATCGCTGAATTCTTCCACAATCGTTGGAGCATCATACGATAAGGCTACACCAGCTAGGAAAACTAAGTTGCCTTCGATAAGTGACAACGTATAAAAATAATAATGGCCTTCGTATAAGGATTGGGTATGGAAAGGTTTCTTCTTAACTCGGCATTGCTGTTGGATCGGCTGAGCACCGTCTCGTTAAATGAGATATCACTTGATGACAGGGTGGAGTTATCCGTGTTCCTTACTCAATACGAACAAACGCGTAGTTTGCCTGATCATGTAGCCAAGTCGGCTTGGTCATCCCTGGAACAGCGACTCAAACAGCGAAATATGAAACTTGGTCCAGTAGCGGCCTTGCGCCTAATCGCTGAAAAATTTGTTAAAAACGAGAAAGACGGCCCTAGAACCGATCTTGCTTTGTTCTCGGAATGGCAAACGCTGATGAGCCGAGTGTCGTGCCTGCCAATTATGGCGTGTCATCAGGTCTTTAACTCTGGGCCTGCCAGCCAGGAATATAGTTTTCGCTGGCCTTTATACCCATATCACCCGACGGTTGAGGACTACATTACCCGTGAACGCCTACACGAAACTCACCAACATCTGAATGGCAGTACCAGTGCGGAAGAGTGTTGGCTGGATGCACTCAAGCACCCAGAAGTTAGCATCAGAGATTTTGATAAGGGCTGGGCATCTCAAGAGATGAAACAACTCTGCGCCCAGATTGCCCCCTCTCTGACGCCTGAAATCTTCAAGGATCGTTTGCAAATCGCTAGCAATATTCGCGAAATTCTTTGTCGGGTCGCTCAGGGCGTTGAGTTACCAGCGTGGATAGCATCAATGCAGAATCCGCAGCAGTTAGCGGATAGCACAATTCTGCATTATGACCAGGAGTATGGGTTTGCGACGGTTTGGCCAACTGACGACAAATACACTCAGGAGTCTGAATTTTGCTGGCTAACCGCGTTGTTGGAAAAATGGCGGTATGGTGCGCCCGAAGGATTGGAACGACTGCTTTGGATTTACCTTCTGATTCAAAATCAGTACCTGTCCTTACTGGTTCAGCGAGACGATTTTTTCGGTTTTGATCAGTTCCAGAAATACACCATGACGGAGCTGAGAGAAGAAACCGAGAAATCTTATTTGTCTCGTTTCAAACATGCGCATGGCGCCGGCGTGTATTCTCAGGTGCGTTATCTGGAAGGACGTTTTGCTCCGAAGAGCGACCCCAGCAAAATGCAAAAATTGATCTTCAGTGTGTTAAGAGGGTATTGGGAATACCTGAGTGCTCATATGCCTCTTGAATGGGTGCATGATAAGCCGCTGACTGTGTCGCAAGTACTCGATAATCTCGAACGGGTTGAAACTAATGGCAAGTGTGCAGAGCTGGCGCTAGTGCCGCACTTTATCAAAAGAAAGCCAAAAAAGGGAGAGGTTTATCCTTACGCATTACTATTCAAGGACCTGAAGAATCAGGCCGCTATCTTGATGGACATGCTGAAGCATGAGCCGCGCTTAACACGCTGGATTCGAGGAGTGGATGCTGCTGCTAATGAGATGCATGCTCCACCAGAGTTGTTTGGACCTTTGTTCAGAGTGCTGGCTAAATCGGGTGTTGCTCATTTTACCTATCATGTTGGCGAGGACTTTCCGCATCTGATCAGTGGTATTCGATCAATTGATGATGCCTTGAGGTTTTTGCCGTTGCGGAATGGCGACCGTCTTGGTCACTGCACGGCGATTGGCATCACACCTGGCATCTGGAAACGCTCTTTGCCATTGTCTTTGTCCATGACCAAAGAAACGCGACTGCTCGATTTGATATTTATCTGGCGGGAACTTCGAAGTCATCCGGAACTGCTGCGTTACGCTAGTGATGCAGCGATTGAAGCGGTTCATTTGGCCCATGAGGTATTTTCGCTGGAAGAAGAAATCTCGATTACCACCCTTGATCAGGTGTTTGAGTTGCGGGGGATGTTGGCTGAATCGGAAGGCCTACTGGGTGAACTGGATGGGCCATTAAAACCCAGATCCCTATGGTTGGAAGAGTACGAGCGCGCCAGAGAGTTGGCTAAAACGGCAGGTATGAAAAGGCCGCTGAAGTTTTATAAGCAATGGCTTACATCTGACAATGCGCAAAAGCAGCGTACTGAATATGTTGAAGTTGCCCTGGAATATTTGCCGGATGAAGCAGTTATTGCATTACAACAAGCTGTAATGGCAAAAATGGCAGACCGTAACATTGCGATAGAATGCCCTCCAACCAGCAATACTCGCATTAGTCAGTATCGAGATGTCAGCGAACATCATATCTTTCGCTGGATAGGCTTGCCGGGTGAGGCAGTTGAAGGTGACGTCCCTATGTCTATTTGTTTGGGATCTGATGATCCGGGGATCTTTGCAGCGGATTTGAAATCCGAGTTCTATCATTTGTTCGTTGTGTTAACCCGAAAGTTCGGTTTGTCGCCAGCGGAGGCTTTGAGAAAGGTGGCAGAGGTGAACGAGAATGGGCGGATTTATCGCTTTCATGATGTCAGCTAGCATGTATACATCGAGATTCTGTAACTGTTCAAGATCCGCAGGGCTCATTGGTACCCCTCTATAAGATATTGTCGCGGAGCTGGGAAATATGTTTCTCGGTCGACATTTAACTCCCGAAGATCATTTTTCTTGTTAGTCTGGGAGAGAGTTTTGTCGTCTATGCATGTGGCCTTTCATTGCAATCTGGATCAAAGAAGCTATTGATATCACCCGCAAATGGCCTTGGGCCAACGGTGCCACGCCGCCAAGGCCCCTAAATTAGGCTATTTATCAATTCTATATATCTTAATGAGTTACAATAGCTAACGAACAATTAGACGGGCACACCGGATACTCAGAGCGCACAATGAGTTCGGCACATAACAAAACAAGCCAATCGGACTGCTTTGCCGCTCGCTGCATTGAACTTTAACGTCCTCTTCTCGCTCTTAGCGGTCGTTATGCCCCCTTCAGGCATATCTGGTTCGATACAGCAGCCCACCATCATGGAATATAAAAGCATGAGTTCAACGCCTTCCCCACTGCATTACCGTTGTATTTCGCTCATTTCTGCGAGCCGCCTTCCAGCAAACGGTATTGCCCGGCGTGGGTAAGCGTTGTATCGTATTGTTGTACCTGCAAAATCAGGTGCCGGGATTAGCCTCCTGACCTAACTTCATCGGCGACACTTGCGCGTTAGCGCTTTTTTTGTGTCGTGCGTACTGCTACACCTCAATGGTGGGCCGGACGGGGGCATCGAAAGATGCGCCGGTGCGATGAGGCCGGTAAGGCTAACTCTGTTCGGTTCCACCACCCACGAGATTAGCCTCTCCGGTGGTGGTAATAACACCCTACTCATCGGAGGCTGCCCCATGGCAACACCCCTCACCCCTGTCTGCACTTCAGATACCGTCCCTGATTTCACCCACTGCGAGTTTTATTCCCATGTTGAAGCGCGCGCGATCTCTTTATACGGCGAGTGGATGGCCCAAGCCGGATGGATTGGCCCCTATATTTCCATACACTTTTTATCACTTAACCCATGACTGGTTCGTCGCCGCAGATATTCCCGTGGCGAACGATACCCCAGTGCACTATGCGGATGCCATTCGTTGTAATGTTCGAAGGCCTCCGCAAGGTTCTTTACCGCTGTTAACCCGTCGGGTTTCGGCATGATGCTGATGTAATCGCGCTTCATCGTTTTCACGAAGCTCTCTGCCATCCCGTTGCTTTCCGGGCTACGTACCGCCGTATGTTTAGGCTCCAGTCCTACCATTCTGGCGAACTGACGCGTCTGATAAGAACGGTAGGCTGAACCGTTGTCTGTCAGCCACTCAACTGGGGATGTCGGCAGGCTGTTACCGAAGCGACGCTCCACGGCACCCAGCATGACGTCCTGCACGGTTTCACTGTCATATCCACCGTTACTGGCCGCCCAGTAAAGTGCCTCGCGATCGCAACAGTCCAGAGCGAACGTGACCCGCAGTTTTTCACCGTTATCACAGCTGAACTCGAAGCCGTCAGAGCACCACCGCTGGTTACTTTCTCCAACGGCCACTTTCCCTGTATGCGCCCGCTTCGATGGCGGTATTTCCGGTTTACGCTCAAGCAGCAGCGCATTCTGACGCATGATGCGGTATACGCGTTTGGCATTGATCACCGCCATGTCGTCAGTTTCTGATTGTCTGCGCAGCAGTGCCCATACCCGACGATAACCATAGGTGGGCAGATCGCCGATAACGGTATGGATACGGGCCAGCGCGTCAGTATCATCAGGCTTGCGCTTGCACCGACGATCCTGCCAGTCCTTCGACCGACGGGCCATGGCATGCAGTTGCGCACGTGAGACCCGGAGGCAACGACTGACAAGGCTTATTCGCCATCCTCCGGCAACAAGGGCACGTGCGCTATCCACTTTTTTTGTCGGCCATATTCAACGGCTTCTTTTAGCAGCTCGTTTTCCATGGTTTTCTTGCCCAACAGGCGCTGCAGCTCTTTAATTTGCTTCATCGCAGATGCCAGCTCCGACGCGGGCACAACCTGTTCTCCTGCGGCAACGGCTGTAAGGCTGCCTTCCTGATACTGCTTACGCCACAGGAACAGCTGACTGGCAGCAACGCCATGCTGACGGGCGACCAGCGACACGGTCATTCCGGGCTCAAAACTCTGCTGAACAATGGCGATTTTTTCCTGAACACTTCGCCGTCTGCGCTTCTCTGGACCTAAAACATCAATCATTCGGACTCCAACGACTAGTCTAAAAACTAGTATTAAGACTATCACTAACTTAAGTGATACCAACTGTCTGGAGATTCAGGGGGCCAGTCTACCGGATTTGTTAACGGGATGCCGGTTAAAATTCGCGTGATGAAAGACTGCATTGTGATTACCCCGCAAAATACTCGCGAGCTTTGGGGCTGTCTTGAAGGTATGAGCGCAACCTATATCAATCAGCGCAAAGTAAAAACATGGCTTAAAACCTTTCCGGGGGCCTTGAATGATACCGGAGAGATTCCGGCGATTAAGCGACGTAAGCGCTTCTGACAACAGGGGCAAATGTTTGCTAATGGAAAAGCCGTTGTGAGTCACCCGCGACCATCAGTAATCGCATTATCCTTAAGGGATATGGACGGCACACTTAAAAAACCCGGCGTCGTGGCCGGGTTAGGTTTTGTCGATTGCGGGTTAAATGAAGGCTGCGGGCGATACATTAAACCGGCTAGACAGCTTTCTAATGTGGTTTACACTTAACTGACGCTCGCCATTCAATACACGTGAAACCATAGATTTGCTGCCGATTTCATCTGGAAAATCAGAAATGGTGAGATGGTGCTGATCCATTAGTGTACGCAGAACAGCCAGCCCAGCCGGGATAGCATCCATTTCAGCGCGTAGCGCCTGAAACTCAGGTTGCTGGTTTTCATACTCACTTATACGAGCACAAACAATGTCCAATAGTGGGCTTGACGGGGTTTCAATCAATAATTCTTCAACCAGCGCCAGGGCATTGTTGTAGTCTTTTTTGCTGGGACTATCCCCCAGCAGAGGAACGGCAGCAACAAGGGCTTGTGTTGCTTTTAGTGCTTCGGTGGCAATCATCATTTTTTCCCCTTCGTTCGGTGCTGCGCTGTGAATTTATCGTACTCTATATGATTAAATATATGCCGGATGTATAACTTTCGGCTCTCAAAAAATATGAGTGCAATGACGCGTAAACTGTTGTTTGAAACGTTAATAACGTAATGCTTATCAAGGTACTTAAAGTTATCCAGTGATGGATAATACTGTCTTAATGCTTCTGGCGTTGGACAGTTTGCCTTTTCGATGGTGCGACCAAACAGCAAAATTTCTTTCCTGTGCTGCGGGTACCTTTCGCATCCCTCACTGATTGCCAATATGTCAACCGGGGTTATGATTCCACCCGCATAAAATTAGCAAACAGTGTATCTCCAACATGCCTGGTTCGATACACCAGACCACAATCACGGAAGATGAAAGCATGAATTCAACGCCTACCCCACGACATTACTGTTAACTATCGCTCATTTCTGCGAACCGCCTTCCAGCAAACGGTATTGCCCGGCGTGGGTAAGCGTTGTATCGTATTGTTGTACCTGCAAAATCAGGTACCAGGATTGGAACCCTGTCCCAACTTCATCGACGACATAACGCGCGTTAGCGCTTTTTTTATGTCGTGCGCACGGTCACATCTCAATGGTGGGCCAGGCGGGGGCATCGCAAGATGCGCCGGTGTCGATGAGGCCGGTAGTTCCAACCCCGTCTGGTTCCGCCACCAATGAGATTGGAACCTCTGGTGGCGGTCATCATCACAACTCATCGGAGGCTGCCCCATGGCAACACCCCTCACCCATGTCTGCCATTCAGACACCGTCCCAGATTTTACCCACTGTGAGTTCTATTCCCATGTTGAAGCGCGCGCGATCCCTTTATACGGCGAGTGGATGGCTCAAGCCGGATTTGTTAACGGGATGCCGGTTAAAATTCGCGTAATGAAAGACTGCATTGTGATTACCCCGCAAAATACCCGCGAGCTTTGGGGCTGTCTTGAAGGTATGAGCGCAACCTATATCAATCAGCGAAAAGTCAAAGCATGGCTGAAAACCTTTCCCGGCGCGCTGCAGGATACCGGGGATATTGCGCTGATTAAGCGACGTAAACGCTTCTGACAACAGGGGCAAATGTTCGCCTCTGACGAGTGGGAAAAGTCGCGCGTCTTTAGCGGATCAACGGCGATAAAACCGGGTTAGGTTTATCGCCGTTTTTTTGATAGGCGAGTTTGTATCAGCCCCAGACATCAAACATCAAACATGGGTTCATGTAAGGGATCGTGTGATTAGTGCAGTTGCAATACTCATAAGATTTCGCTCGCTGCCGAATAACGAGCAAATCAAATACTCGACTGTTGGAACTACGTGCAGCGATACCGCTCCGGCCGGTCGTCAACAATTTGCGGCTTTACGCACCTTCACGAGCCTGGAGCCATTCTTCGTGGATCTTCTGTACTTTACTCCACAGTTTTTTAAGCGATATCTCAGAAACGTTTTCGAAAGTCAGACCGAATTCATCTCCCAGCACGTCCTGCCACTCTGGTAAAGATGTTGAGGTGTGAGTCGTCACGGCTTCGCCATCGGTTTTTGTCAGCACACAACCTCGCATAATCGTTTTGCCATGTGGTTTCCGAAGCTGTGCCGTAACAACTTTGGCATATCCCGATTCTGGGGAATGCATATTAAAGTGATGCCGGTCTACGAAATCATCCATAGAAGCGCGTTGCTCAGCCATATTCACTCCCGCGATCCAGCACGATGGATCGGCAATGAGATGCCAATCACCCACGCCGCCCTTGCCCACGGCTTCCATGCCAAACTGCATCGAATCCTGGCAAACGGTCGTATTCATCAGAGGCATTTGTTCATGGAGCGCATCACCAAGGCCGACATCCACCCACCATCTCCCGTTAGGATTAGTTTCACTCGGCAACCCCTCAGCGATGATAGCTGCATGGTTTTCCAGTTTTATATGCTCAGGGCCTTCTGCGCCGTGGACGTTTGCTGGGTGAAGACTCACACGATAACCAAGGTGGGTGAGTAGCGTATGTAAGCCGCCATTCAACTGAAAACAATAACCCCCTCGTCGGGTTGTTGCCGCTCTTCTGAAACTTTCCATGGCGTCAATTCCCCAATCCTGCCCAAGGTGGATCCAGAATGTTTCGTAAGGGATCCGCTCTACATGCGCTTGATGTAAACGGGTAAGTGCCTCAATGGAGGGCTTTTCGGCGTCAAGGCCAAGGCGAGCCAGATAGGCTTTTACTAAATCGTTCATGCTAATGTCATATTCCTAAGTCTGTGCGAGGTTGCTCAGCGATATCATCGTCAGATTAACAGTCTGTAGATATTGTCTTGTCATTTTTGAGAGCTTATCAGCACACAGATTTTGTGTTTTAAAAGTCCTGATGGCGTCAGATACATGCTGAATCGACTCCATATTAGACATCTTTCTATCAATACAGGCATTTCCAACTGAAAGTGACTGTATTTTAATATCCACATTCAGTACTGTGTAGCGTCTAAATTGAGAATTATGCTTTCATATTTGAGAGGACTGGATGGACTTAAATGCCTTAAAAATGTTTGTTCTGACAGCCCGCTGCGGTAGCCTTTCTGCAGCAGCGCGAGAAAACAACATACCGCTTCCGACGCTAAGCCGTAGGATCGCTGAACTTGAACATGCGCTGGATGTTGTTCTGCTCGAACGAACGGTAAAAGGTTGCAGAGCAACAGAGGCGGGGAAAAAATTGCTGGATCAGGCCAGTTCGGCCATTGATACGCTTAATGATGCCGAGCAATTCCTCACCACTGCCGATTCCCGCATTACAGGTCGATTACGCCTGACAATGCCTCAATCACTTGAACCGTGGTGGGAGATCATCAGGCAGTTCCAGCGGTTATATCCGGGTATTGCCATTAATGTTTATACGACTGAACGTCGAGTGGATTTAGTTTCTGAAGGTATTGATGTCGCGCTGAGGGTTGGAAGCATCTCTGATGATGATGTCGTTGCGAGCCATCTCATGGATTTCAGGCATATTCTGGTCGCCAGCCCGGCGCTTTTTCAGGGCAGTGAACACCCCAAAGAACCGTCAGACCTGATGAAGTACCCCTGTGCCGCCTGGGGTTCGGTGATAGGCGCGCGCCCGGTGTGGATGCTCGGTGAACATACCTACGATGTTCCAGCGACCTTCATCGTCAATGATTATCTTCATCTGCGCTCAGGAGCCCTTGCGGGTGACTACATTACCGAGTTACCTGCTTTTTTTGCTGCGGAATACATTCATAGTGGAAAACTGATTGAGGTTTTACCTAAGACACGCTTACCCTTCTCATCATTGAATCTGGTTTATAAAAAACACAGACATGTTTCCACGGCGGCCAGAGCCTACATAGAATTCTGCAAGGATAATGTGCATGTGCTAAGGGAAAAAAGCCGCGTTCCCTCAGATAGTGAAAATGTGGGTCCTTAACCTTATTATCAGTTAATCAAACTGATGGCGTAGAAATTATTAATATCGTTAACTTTCGGTTATTTGTACGAGTCGCATAACAGCAAACTGAAGAGTTTCTTGCCCTCCTCCTTCGACTTTACAAATATGTATCATATAAGTTCTAATTGTGTGAATAATCCTGCAAAGGCACTTCACCGTGAGGATTTCAAGATGGCTCCCTTTCATCAACTGACGGCCACCAGCCTGCGTGGCGAACGCATCCCCATGGCAGACTATGCTGGCAAGCTGGTACTGGTGGTGAATACCGCCAGCCATTGCGGTTTCACGCCACAATATGCAGGGCTTGAAGCGCTCTACAAAAAGTACGCCGCACAGGGTCTGGTGGTGCTGGGTTTCCCCTGCAATCAGTTCGGCAAGCAGGAACCCGGCGGTACTGATGAAATCGCGCAGACCTGCCACATTAACTACGGCGTGAGCTTCCCGATGTTCGAGAAAGTAGAGGTCAACGGCGCAGCAACGCACCCGCTGTTTCGTTATCTGAAAGAGGAATTGCCCGGCGTACTGGGTGGGCGGATCAAGTGGAACTTCACTAAATTTTTGATCGGACGCGACGGTAAACCGCTTAAACGTTTTGCCCCCATCACGACCCCGGAGAAGATGGAAGCCACCATCGTTGCTGCGCTTAAAAGCTAAGCATTGCTGTCTTCGTGTGAGGATGAGGTTCGCGCCAAACGCTAATCAACAAAGGGATACGACATGCGGTTTAACTCTTGCAAAGGATTAATTCTTTGCAAAATGGTTGCCGGGGCTACTGTCGTCATTTTTCGCCATATCCATTAATAACGCGATACCAATATAATTGCTCCAGTTAAAGGTATTTTGCAGTACCACTACCGCATTGCCTTTTTCCTTATCAAAACCGATAAAACTGGAATAGCCCCCAATATACCCTACCTGATAAGTGATTTTTTCCTGTTCGATAAAGTCGGTGGCCCAGGCAATCCCCTGTAAACCGTCGGGTCGTTGAATATCGGTATTGCTGACTTCGTCAAATACGCTATCCAGTAAGCGGTTGTTGGTCGTCGATACATGATAGCGGGCATAGGTGGCCAGATCTTCGGCGTTACTGTATAAACTCGCAGCCGCCACCATGTTGTTAGAAAAATGCCAGTCTGGAGTGAGTTGTCCGCGCGCAATGAATTTAGGCTGGTCACCCGCGTGGCCAAGCGCGCGCTGCGGATATCCTTTTAACTTCTGCGGCGTAAAACTGCTATCAGCCATGTGCAACGGTCGAAATATATAGTGCGAGGCTAAACTCTGTATATCTTCGCCGGTTTTATGTTTCAGGATATAGCCGATCAAAGCGTAGCCAATATTGGAATATTCCGGCGTTTTATCCTGTGGTGCCCGCCAGTTGGCCAGATAATGCAGCACGTTATCGCTATCCAGTTCACCATAAAAATTCTCCCCGCTGCCCAAATAACCGATGAATTTTCCCAACATCGGAATATCCATATTCTGACGCGGCAGGCCGGAGGTGTGAGTCACCAATTCCAGTAGAGTAATTTTTTGTGCATCCGCGCTAAGCGGCGTATCTGGCGCAAGCAATGTCGCCAGATTATCATCCCAACGCAGTCGCCCTTCATTCACCAGACAAGTCACCACTTCTGCCGTGATCCCTTTGCTGAGCGAGCCGAGGGCAAACAGAGTATCAGGCCTGACCGGGTAGCGATGAATCGCATCAGTTACGCCCCAGTTGTAAAACTGCGGTGAACCGTGGTTGTGGATCACCGCGACCGTCATCCCAGGAACAGATTTTTGCGCCATATAGTGACGCACCACGCTATCAACGTCGCCGTCCAGCGACTGATGAGTGAGGAGTTCCTGGGTACCTGCCGGGGATGACATTTGCGAAAGCGTACCGCAACCGCTAAGTGACGGGATAACAATCACAAGCCAGCGAAATGATTTAAGTCTGTTCTGCATACTTCTTAATGTGAGCGGGGGCGTTTGTGTGCCGGAAATGTACCACACTTAGCCTGCCGGAAAGCAAGAAAGGATAAGTTACACAACGGAATTGTAATCCCTTTACTGAGTGAGCCGAGGGCAAACAGAGTAGTCAGAATCTCAGCCGATAACAATCTGGATGCCCGTACAATGGCCCCCATTGGTCGGATGGAAGTCAACAGAACAGGCTGTAACCACCACATAGAGATCTGTTTCAGCAAGTAGAACGACATTCCCACCGGGTGGATTATTCGAGGCGAGTACCTCAAGCTTACCGTCAACCTGGGGTTCTGAGCATTGGAAAAAATTAACCGGGTCAGGAACGATGGGAAGTGATATGTCAGCCTTCCGAAGTGCTCCAAGCATATTGTCGCGACAGTTCGGATGGCCGGGCAAGCCAGCCCGTTCGTAAAGACCGGGGTTACAAGCCGGGAAAAGCATATCGTGCGGGCATGGTGAGTTATCCTGCATTAAGGTGAGTAAAGGTCTCGCTTTTACACTGTAAAAAGACTCACCTGGCGCGGGGAATAATCGCTCTGTTATATCTCGAGTCTGCGAGGTACTTAGCCAATCAATCTCACCTGTGCCCATAGAAATTGCCCATAAGTCTGCAACCTGTTGGCCTTCAGGATCAATTACGCGGAAGGTTTGGCCTTTTGCAATCCAAAAACCGCGGCCTTCCTGTGGAGGAATATCTATCTTTACCTGCTCGCTCATTTCCTGACATCCATTCTGAATATAAGCATGGAAGGTTAACAAAATTGTTGCGGGGTAACTAATAAATGATTAGGGAATCAACTGCAATGTTATGCAAAAACGTTCTGAGTCTTCAGCATTTCCGCTCCTCGCTCAAGGCAGTTCCTGGCTGTTGCCGCTAACACGTTTGAACCACCAGCAAGAAACGACACCATCACTGCAGCAGGAATATCTTTTCCCTCTACACATGCTCTGTTGACTTATTCTGTAAAAAGATTACTTTTCAGGACATGAAAAAAATACTCATCATTGTCCCCGATGGCGGCATGCTGTTTGAATCCGCCGGTATTGCCGACATTCTGATGCAGGCCAACCGTCTGCATCCGGAAGGTGCTACGGACATCTGTTACCAGGTCCAGCTAGCGACAACCCAGCCGCATCAGGTGATTCATGGTCAGTCCGGTTTAAACCTGCTGGCCGATCATCGCCTGCATGAGATAGACCCTCGCGAGCCCCTCGATACCATCATGATTACCGGCAGAGGTCAAAATCCGCAGGAAGGGATTGCGGTGGTTGACTGGCTGCGTCTTGCCGCTCCCCATGCTCGCCGCATTGCCTCCATTTGCGGTGGTGCGATGCTGCTGGCGCAAACCGGGCTACTGGACGGCAGACGCGCCACCACCCACTGGAAGCTACTGGAATCCATGCAGGCGGAATATCCTCAGGTGCGCGTGGAAGGCGGTCCGCTCTATATTCAGGATGAACACATCTGGACCTCAGGCGGGGTTAGCTCCGGCTTTGACCTGACGCTAGCGCTGGTTGAAGAGGATTACGGCTTCAGCCTTGCGCGCGACATCGCTCAGGATTTCGTCATGTATCTGCGCCGCCCCGGCGGCCAGCTGCAGTTTAGCCGCTACAACCTTCAGCAGACCAGCACCCTGGGCCCGATTAACGATCTGCTGGCCTGGCTGCTTGATAACCTCACCGCCGACCTTAGCGTGGATAAACTGGCGGAAAAAGTCGCCATGAGTCCGCGAAATTTTACCCGCGTGTTTACCCGTGAAACCGGCGCTTCGCCAGCGCGCTACGTCGCCGAAGCCCGTCTCGCCGCTGCCCGACAGCGTCTGGAGCAAACTAACGAGACGCTGGGGCGTATCGCCGAACAAACGGGATTTGGCAGCAGCATTAACCTGCGGCGGCTGTTTGAAAAACAACTTCACCTCACACCTGGTGAATATCGCCAGCGCTTTCACTGTCGTAAAATGGCGTAAAGTGATCCTTTTTTGTCATTTACGCCAATCACTGACCGGCCTACATTAGCTCCATAGACAACAGATAAGGAGTTGATCATGGTAAAGGTCGGTATTAACGGTTTTGGCCGTATCGGACGCAACGTACTGCGCGCTGCATTGGATAACCCGGATATTCAGATTGTGGCAATCAACGATCTGACAGACAGTAAAACGCTGGCGCATCTGTTGAAATACGACTCGCTGCTCGGAAAACTCGACGCCGACGTTACCGCCGGTGAGGGGCAACTGGTGGTTGACGGTAAACCCATTACCGTGTTCAGCGAACGCGACCCGGCCAATATCCCGTGGCGTGAGCGTGAAGTCGATATCGTCATTGAAGCCACCGGCTTCTTCACTGACCGTGATAAGGCGGCGGTGCATATCCACAGCGGTGGCGCAAAGCGCGTGATTATCTCTGCTCCCGGTAAAAACGACGATTTAACCATCGTGATGGGCGTTAACGATGGGCTCTACTCCCCGGATAAACACTTTGTCGTCAGCAATGGGAGTTGTACGACCAACGGCCTGGCACCTGCCGCACAGGTTCTGCACCAGCATTTTGGTATTAAACATGGTCTGATGAACACCACCCACGCCTACACTAACAGCCAGGCGCTACACGACCAGCCGGAAAAAGACCTGCGTGGTGCCCGCGCCGCCGCGCTGTCGATAGTGCCTTACTCCAGCGGTGCCGCGAAGGCACTGGGCAAAGTCATCCCTGAGCTCGATGGCCGTTTAACCGGTTACTCGCTGCGCGTCCCGGTTCCGGTAGTGTCCATTGTCGACCTGACCGTCACGCTTGAGCAGGATGTGACGGCAGAAGAGGTCAATAATGCGTTTCGTGAAGCCGCCGCGACGGGACCACTGAAAGGGATCCTCGGCTATAG